>NZ_CP047951.1:644000-966001 GCF_014279755.1 Synechococcus sp. PROS-U-1 | reverse complement strand
GCCCTCCCTTGTGATCGGAACAGATCTGCCCGAACTCAATTCCGATGACTTGAAGCAGGCCATCGAGCAGTTGGAACACCACGACTTGGTGCTGGGGCCAGCCTCGGATGGGGGCTACTGGTTGCTGGGGATCGGGGGGAACCTGATCCGCAGCCCGCAGCACTGGCCGCTGAATGGCATTCCCTGGGGAGGACCGTCGGTGCTGGAGGAGACGCTGACAGCTGCCAGAGCGCATCAGCTCTCCAGCACTCTCCTGCCCAGGCGGAATGATCTGGATCACTGGAGCGATCTGAGTCCATGGCAGGGCTGAGCGTTGTGATTCCGACCCTGGAGGAGGCCAGCAGGCTGCCGTTGCTGCTTGCGGATCTTCAGTGCTGGCCAGGGGAGTTGGAGATCGTCGTCTCTGACGGCGGAAGCGCGGATCAGACCCGCCACGTGGCTCACCTGGCGGGTGCAACCGTGCTGGAAAGCCCAACGTCAGGACGGGGTCCCCAACTGCGCTGGGGCATTGACCACAGCTGTCATGCCTGGGTGCTGGTGCTGCATGCCGACAGCCGACTCCCCGGCAACTGGCACCACAGGGTGGAGCAGATGTTGAGAACGTCGGACGCCCGCTTCAGTGCCTGGGCCTTCGACTTCAAAGTGGATAAGGAGGCGCGCCCGATGCTGTGGCTGCTGGAGCGGATGGTGAACCTGCGCAGTCGGTGGCTGCAGCGTCCCTACGGAGACCAAGGGCTGTTAATTCACCGTGAGCTGTATCAGCGCATCGGCGGCTACCGGCCCCTGGCTCTGATGGAAGACCTGGACCTGATGGAACGCCTCAGCAAGGTTGCGACCATTCGCTCATTGAACTGTGCCCTGCTGACGAGCGCTGCGCGCTGGCAGCATCGGAGTGTGCTGATGCAGGCCTGGCGCAACGCTCGGCTGCGGTGGCTGTGGCGTCAAGGACGATCAACGGATCAGCTGTTGCGGATCTATCAGCGCTAGATAATTCGCTCAGCTGGCGTACCAGAAGGCACAGCGATGGCCCTGAGGCTCCAGATTCCAACCCTGGCCTTGATAGAAGTTCACGACACCAGGGTCAGCGAACAAGCTGACGCGCTCCGTGCCCATCTGATCGAGAGCGTCGAGGATGTAGGACATCATCTGTTTGCCCAGACCATTTCCCTGGTAGAGGGGGTGCACGGCAACATCCCAGACGGTGGCTTCGAACACACCATCGCCGGTGCAACGCGCAAAACCCACCAACCGGGGGATCCTGGGATCGTGACGCCACAGGCCCACCTTGAGCAGGCTGTGGGTGAGCGCTTTGCGCACCCGGCGAATGGGCCGTCGACTCCAGCCAACCGCCTCCAGCAGTTGCTCGAGCTCCACCAGATCAAAGGGATACTCCTGGCTGAACACCAAGGTGAGCTGTTCATTGGCACAGGGGCAGAGACGAGCCCCCTGGCCGTACTGCTGCAGTAGGGGTTCTGCTGGGATGGGCAGGGAGGAGCCAATCACAGGCGCGCCAACCCCCGCTCCTGCAGCTCTGCGAGCTGTGCATAGAGCCCACCTCGAGCCCTGAGCTCATGATGGGTGCCCTGTTCAATCAGTTCACCCCGACGCAGCACAAGGATGCGATCGGAGGCTTCCACCGTGGCCAAGCGATGGGCAATCACGATGGCGGTGCGCTTCTGCAACAGACGGTCAAGATCGGCCTGGAGTGTTGCCTCGGTTGAGGGATCCATGAAGGCGGTGGCCTCATCCATCACCAACACCGTTGGATTGCGGATCGCCACACGGGCCACGGCCAGCAATTGCCGTTCTCCTGACGAGAGATTGCCGCCACGCTCGCGCAATTCCGTCTCCAGCCCCTTGGGAAGTCGGGACAACAGATCGTTGAGCCCGAGATCAGCACAAACCTGAACAAGCTCCTGATCACTCACCGCAGCATTAAGCCGCAGATTGTCAGCCACATTGCCGCTGAACAGGAAGGTGTCTTGCAGCACGACCCCCAGTTCACGGCGGAGATCGGCCATCGGGATCGTGCGAATGTCACGTCCATCCAGAAGGATGCGCCCCTGCTGAGGTTCATACAGGCGGCACAACAAACGAATGATGGTGCTCTTGCCCGACCCCGTGGGGCCCACCAGCGCCACATGCTCTCCAGGAGCGATGCGGAAGGAAAGGTTGCGGAGGATCGGATCATCCGGACGGTAGGCAAAGCTCACGTTCTCAAAGATCACTTCGCCGCCACCGCCAGCAACGTGAGGACGCGCACCGTCTGCCTCAGCAATCTCGAGGGGCTCCTCCATCAACTCGCCAATGCGTTCCACAGCCGTTAGGCCACCCTGAATCTGGGTGAAACGCTCGGCCAGCTGACGCAGAGGGTCGAACAGTCGCTGGGAGGCAAGGATGAAGGTGGTGAGGGTGCCCAAGCCCATTGCGCCATTGGTCACCATCAAGCCGCCAAGGGCCAGAACCAGGGCAATGGCGGCCAGAGCCACCCATTCCAAAAAGGCTGAGATGCTGCTGTCGTAGAAGATCGTTCCGTTCACAGCGCTGCGGTAATCCTTTCCGGTGCGCAGGAAGCGGGCACTGTTGACCGTTTCACGGCCATACATCTGAACCACCTCAAGGCCCTGGAGGTTCTCTTGGAAGTCGGCATTGAGCTGCGAAAGCTCTTCACGAACGCGATAGTTGGCCTTTCGGTAGCGACGCTGCAGCCAAATCACGGCCAGGGTGACGGGCACCTGCGTGAACAACAGCAGCAGCCCCAGCCTCCACTCGATGAACAACATCGTTGAAGCCAGCACCAGCAGGCTCACCAGATCACTGAGCACTCCCACGGCACCACTTGCAAACACCTCAGCCAGGGCATCCACATCACTGGTGAGCCGTGTGAGCAACTTGCCCACCGGCATGCGGTCGTGGAAGCGCAGCGACAGAGACAGGGAATGTTCGAAGAGGTCGTCGCGGATGCGCGCGGTGAGACGTTGACCGACGGCCTGGATGCTGAAGGTCTGCACACCCTGCAGGCCGAGCCGCAGCAACACCGAGACGAAATAGAGCCCGATGATGACGCGAATCGATTCGGAAAGACTCAACCCCGACAGCCAAGGGAGACTCGGCTCTCCACGCAGGACGCTGACGGCCTGCCCCAGCAGCACGGGCTGCAGAGCTCCGGCAAAAGCCAAGGGAACCAGCAACAGCAGGGCGACCAGAAGCCGCCTGCGATCTCGAACGAGATAACGGCCCAGACGACGGACCCTGCGCCAGTCCGCGACAGCTCCCATCAGCTGGAGCTCCCGACGGGTGTTCCTGCTGCGCGGATCGCTTCCACGATGGAGGCCAGGGGGCCGTTGTCCAGGCGAACGGACAGGGGGTGCCCCACCAGTCGAGCCGTCGACTGGAAGAGGTCTTCGATAGCGACCAAGCCGTTGTCCCGCAGGGTTCGACCGGTCGCGACCAGATCCACAATCGCCTCCGACATCCCTGTGATCGGCCCCAGCTCCACCGAACCATTGAGGTGCACCAACTCGACGGGAAGATCGAGTGCATCGAAATATTCCCGGGCGCAGTGGGTGAATTTGCTGGCCACCCGGCAATGGGGCGGCAGATCAGCAGCACGGGTGTAACCACTGCTCTCCTGAACCGCCACGGACATGCGGCATCCTCCAAAGCCAAGATCCACCAGTTGGGCGACGGGGAGCTGATGCTCCTTGAGCACGTCGTATCCCACCACGCCCAGTTGGGCCTGGCCGTAGGCCACATAAGTGGGCACATCACCATTGCGAACCAACAGGGCCCGGGCACGTCCGCAGGGGGTGGGCACCATGAGCTGGCGATTGTTCTTGTCGAGAACTGCTGAGAAATCCAGGCCGGCTGCTGCAAATCGGGCGACCGAATCCTTAAGCAGCGCTCCCTTGGCCAACGCGACGGTGATCATGGGTCCAGCGCTGACCGGTTAACCAGGCAGGACTTTAACGATGCATTCCTCACTTCATGCCCTGCCGGTGCTGCAGGACAACGTGATCTGGGTCTGGGTGAGGGGAGCAGAGGCCGTGGTGATCGACCCCGCCATGGCCTCTCCGGTGCGTGACTGGCTGGAGCAACGCCAGTTGAACCTGGTCGCTGTGCTCCAGACCCATCACCATGCCGACCACATCGGTGGAACACCGGAGCTGCTGAAGCGATGGCCCAAAGCCGAGGTCATGGCATCCAGAGATGACCGGGAGCGGATTCCTTTCCAGACCATGCCGGTGCGGGATGGTGACCGGATCACCGTGTTGGGGGTACAGGTGGATGTACTGGATGTGGCCGCCCACACCAGGGCCCACATCGCTTTCTTCATCCCGAAGTCGCAGGACGCGGTCATGGGCCCTGTTTTGTTCTGCGGCGACACCTTGTTTGGGGCTGGCTGTGGCCGTCTCTTCGAAGGCACAGCCGAACAGATGCATCAGGCCTTACGGAAGCTGGCCGAACTCCCCGAGGAAACCAAGGTTTGTTGCGCCCACGAGTACACCGAGGCCAACCTGAAATGGGCTGTTGAGCAACGGCCTGACGAAACGGTGTTGGCCGACCGTTTGCGGGAGGTTCAGGCCCTTCGCTCCACAGGCGGCCTCAGCCTTCCCAGCAGCATCGGGTTGGAACGTCGCACCAACCTGTTCATGCAGGCCAAGACGGCCACGGAGTTAGGAGAACTGCGCAACCACAAGGATCAGTGGCGGCCGGCGTGACAGATCGCCAGAAACGGGATCGTCAACGGCGATGATCTGGTGATCGCTGTGAAGACTCTCCCCATGAGCGCCAAGGCCATTACCACCGAAGACGCACCTGCACCGGTTGGGCCCTACAACCAGGCCGTTCTTGCAGGCGAGTGGCTCTACTGCTCAGGGCAAATTCCGCTCGATCCAAGCACTGGCGAGATGGTGGGAAACGGTGATGTTGCCGCGGAAACCAAGCAGGTTCTGAAAAACATGGTCGCTGTGTTGAGCGAAGCCGGTGCTACCCCTGCTCAGGTGGTGCGCACCACGGTCTTCCTGGCGGACCTCGGTGACTTTCAAACCGTTAATGGCATTTACGCCGAGGTGTTTGGAAGCGGTGTCAGCCCTGCACGGGCCTGCGTTCAAGTGGCAGCGCTACCCAAGGGAGCACGGGTGGAAATCGACTGTGTCGCTTGGCTTGGGACCTGAGCCTGACCCACGGGGGCATAGGTTGGAAAAGGCTTCAGTGGTTCCATGCCTCAGGCGAAACTCACCATCGGTGAATTAGAGGCGGGCTATCCGATGTATTGCAAGGCACTGAGGCGTCTCCTCCAGCAGGGAAAAACAGCTCAAGACATTGAACGCACCGTCTGCTGGGGACATCTGGAAACGCTGAACCGCTGCCTTCCTACCCGCTACAAATCTCCCTCCTACCTGCTGGCCCTCATCCGCCGCGATCTGGAAAAGCCTCAGGAAACCTGAAACTGATCAACTCAGAGGGTTCCCATACACCACTAGGCGAACGCTTCATTTTCAAGCGAAATACACAGTTAAACCAGGGTGAGAAGCAAGGTCTAGGGATGACCCGCTGTATTTTCCGCAAGCAACAACGGCAGTTCAAGTTGACCCACTGTCTCGCCGTCGTCACGCTGTTGGTGGGGGCTGCCCTCTGCCTGGCAGAGCAGGCAGAGCTGAACCTCAACCCGCAAACGGGTCACCGCTTGCCCTTGATCAGTCGGCTTCACCGTCCTTGATCCAGACCTGCTTACAGCTCAAGGGAGCGTGACAATGCAGGAATGGAGATTGAACAGCTGGAGCAACTCGCCGCCGTGATCGTGACGGCAGGCCTGGTGGCAGGAAATTTCCTGTTGTTCACCCCCTGGCGCGATGGTCAGGATCCGAGACAACACCATCCTGAAAGCTTGTTGATCCACCAACACGCAAGAAGCGAGCAAACAGCGCACCTGAATCCAGACACCCATGCCCATAAGAAGGCCGATTAAAAGCGGGAGACCGAACGAATCACAATTTGAACATTTGAATAACAATCAAGAACAGACAAAAACCTGAGCAAGATTGCATCTCGAATAGATCTAAGAAACAAAAAGAATGGAGGCCAAGTCACCCACGTCAACAATCCACCATGGAGCACATCACTGCGAATGTTACGCAACAGGTTAAGTACCTATTGCGTTAAACCATGAAAGGAGTAGAGAAGATACAGCCGAGAGAGGAAAAATGAGGGACAGTATCAACAACAGCGCAACGACCTGGCTGGCTCGAAATCATCCCAACGACAAAAAGAACAAGTACCTGGGAACCTCCTTAAAAGAGAAACTGAAAGGCAAGGCCTAAGCATCCCAAACACTCACGACTGGGAGCGAGTTTTGAAACTTGCTTGAATGAATAACAGAAGAATTAAATCTACATTCGACATAAAGCAAACAAGCAAAAGTCAAATGAAAGAGAAAATTGTCGTTCTAGACACCAACGTGCTTCTACACGACCCAGATGCACCAAAGCGTTTTGGGGATCTGAGAGTTGTGATCCCAATGCAGGTTATCGAAGAGATCGATCGATTCAAAAAAGATCACTCTGAGAGGGGAAGGAATGCCCGACGAGTTGCCAGACTCCTGGATGCGTACCGCCGGCGGGGAAGCCTGGCCGATGGCGTTGCGATCGAGGGCAACACCAATGGAATTCTGCAGGTGGTGTTCTGTCAGGCAAATGCCCTGAAAGACTTACCCGTCGAGCTGCAGGGAGGAGGAGGAGACAACAACATCCTCGCGGTAGCGCTCGAGCAGAGCCAATGCAGCGGACTCAAAGATGCACCGGAAGTTGTCCTCATTAGCAAAGACATCAATCTAAGAATCAAAGCAGATGCTGTAGGGCTCCAGGCTGAGGACTACATCAACGACAACGTCTCAATCGACAACCTCTACACAGGCTTCCGTGAACTCAACGCGGATGCTGAAACGATGAAGACACTGCTTGACGAAGATCAACTCTCCATCGCGTCATTAGGAACTATTGAGGGAGAGCAACTCACACCCAATGAAGGCGTCGTGATGGTGGATCAACAAAACAACAGCCACACACTGCTTACCCGGCTTCAAGGGACCAGTAAAACCCTCAAACCGCTGCACTGGCTGAAGCGATCCCACTTAGGGCGCATCAAAGCGAGAAACCGGGAACAAAGTTTTTCCCTTGACTTACTTCTCGATCCATCAATCGCCCTTGTGACCTTGGTTGGCAAGGCAGGGACGGGAAAAACCATGCTGGCCCTTGCAGCGGGTTTGCACCAGGTCGCCGATACCCACCAATACACACGGCTGTTGGTGACGCGTCCTCCGATATCACTCGGGAAAGACATTGGCTACCTGCCCGGCACACTTGAGGAGAAGCTCGGCCCCTGGATGAAGCCGATCATTGACAACATTGACTTCATCACCGGCGCCGCTCCTGGCGACAAGTCTGACCAGACGAAGAGACAGAAGAACCGAGAACCACGCAACGCCTGGGCTGACCTTCAAGGAATGGGCTTACTGGAGGTTGAAGCCATCAACACGATTCGGGGCCGCTCGATTCCAAATCAGTTCCTTGTGGTGGATGAGGCTCAAAACCTGACTCCATTGGAAGTGAAGACGATCGTCACTCGGGTTGGAGAAGGAACAAAAGTTGTTTTCACGGGTGATCCGTATCAAATCGACAACCCCTATGTCGACGCTGAATGCAACGGGCTCACATGGCTGGTCGACAAGCTCAAAGATCAGCCCCTGGTGGGTCACATGACCCTCACGAAAGGGGAGCGAAGTGAACTAGCAGAACTGGCAGCCAACATTCTCTGAATCATGAAAACAAACCCGGAGTATCAACACATGGCTCAAGTCGCTGATCAAGTCAACACTCAAACATCAAATCTGGACGCGATTCTGAAATCACCCACCTACAGGATTGCGCACGAAGACCCAACGTTGCTGAACAGCAACGCCATGCGAGGGGTGCGCATGCTTCTTGAAATCACCAAACCTGATCTGGGTCTAGAAACAGCCGGCATTGAATCGACCATTATTGTTTTTGGTGGAGCCAGAATCGTTGATAGAGAAACTGCAGCACAGAGATTGAAAGAAGCAGAAAAATGCTTAAGCAAAAATCCAAAGTCAACAGCCTTAAAGAGGAAGGTCATTCATCATCAACATTTACTGGAACTGTCTCGTTTTTACGATTCAGCCCAAAAATTCGCCTTTCTAGCCTCTCAGCACGGCCAAGCAAACAGTGATCAAAACAACGGGTGCTCATCACATGTGATCGTGACCGGCGGTGGGCCAGGAATCATGGAAGCGGCAAATCGTGGCGCGTTCGAAGCAGGATGCCGATCAATTGGGCTCAACATCTCGCTACCATTTGAACAACACCCCAATCCCTACATCACACCAGAGCTTTGCTTTAAGTTCAACTATTTCTCTCTTCGAAAATTTCATTTTGTCATGCGCTCTGTTGGAGCTATTCTCTTTCCAGGTGGCTTTGGCACACTCGACGAACTCTTCGAACTTCTGACCTTACGGCAAGTTGGAACAAAAGGAAGCATGCCAATCGTCCTATTCGGACAGAACTTCTGGACGCGACTGGTGGATTTTGAATACCTAACAGAAACCGGCTTGATTTCAGACGATGACTTGGAACTCATTCATTTTTCTGACACCGCAGAGGAGGCCTGGGAGTACATACGAAGCCACACGGAAGCAGGACAAAAAATCCCTGAATAGGAGGATTCCAAGGAGAAATGATCAGCTTTGATATGCACAACCAGTCGACCAATCGCGCCAAAGTGGCATGAGATCACAAGACAAAAATCAAAGGCAGTAGTGGAGCCCGATTTCGTGACCTTACTCCAAAGCCTCCAACGGACTATTCAAAAATCCGACGTTATCGCGTTCTCCAGTCGCAACTTGCATGGCCAATCGGTGGAGTGAGGCTGTTTTTCTCAATTTGTATTGCCGATACCGCAAAGTTTCCGCAAGATGGGATGGAACAAGCAACCGGCTTGAATCATTCATAGTGACCTTTACATTTCAAATAATTTATCGGAGGCAATTGCAAACCGCGGATCTCGTCATCGAGCTTCATCCGAGTAGCCAAAACTACAACTTTTCTGTATTCGCCTGAACCATCCAGTTGACATTGCTTGATTCAACAAGATCCATGCGCATAGGCATTGATGGCATGTCACCAAAAGGTGGCCGAAAGGATATTCATGAGAGGTCCATAATCTCCGCTAGGGAATCGAAGCGGTGCTATTGCTTAAATTCAATTAAACAGCGGACATAGAGCATCCCAACTCACGAGGGAGGCATGCTTCCGTCCTTGAAATCTTGAGCAAGCTTTCTGATCATGCAAAAGCTGCGCTAACTCACAGAAGACCATTCGCACAACAATGATCTACTTAAAGGCCAGACGGCCTCCAGAGAGCGAGTTGTGAACAAGATCTGAAGCGTAACGCCGACCTGCATTCTGGGCTTCACGCACACTTTTGAAATTGCCCACAAAATCATATTGATCTCCATCAATTGTGGCCGCAACCGCATAGAGCCGGTCCGCAACTTTGCGAACCGTCCAGTGAAGAAAGCAAGCCTGTGATTTCTGCAAAGTAGCCACACCCAACTCCATCAAACATGGGGGCACTTAAGCAGCTTTTCCAAGGAGACAATGACGTTGCTACATATTACTAAACTAGGTAATTATATTTCCTTAAGCTTTCTCTTCAGAAGTTTTCACCTGGATTTAAATCACCATGAGAAGCATGGAAAGCAGAGTGATACAAGCTCTTTAGGGCGTGCTGTCGTTGGCTGGCTTTCGTTGCCCGCGACCAATGGGGGCCTTGGGCGAGATCGCTGTGAGGCTCACGCGATTGAGCGTGAGCAGGCCTGCCGAAAGCGGCGTGAGGGTGCAATACATAGCCCGGCTTCCGCCGGGCTTTCTCTCATTCAATGGAGCCAAGGAGACTCGAACTCCTGACCCCCTGCATGCCATGCAGGTGCTCTACCAGCTGAGCTATGGCCCCATTACGACGTGGTGGCTTCAAAACCGCCGTTCGTCGTGTGACAGCTTACACCGCAAGGGCTTCAGACCTGACGCCAGACGGCAACAAGACGGCCCTGCACCTCCACCTGTTCAGCCGGAAGCTCAATCGGTTGATAAGCGGGATTGGCAGCTTCAAGAACCACCGTTGCTCCTTGGCGATGGAAGTGCTTGAGCGTGGTGCCGCTGCCGGCCACCAACGCGCTGACCACTGTTCCGTTGCGCAACCGCTGGGGATCGTGCACGGGCTCCATCAACACCACATCTCCGTCGGCGATGTGGGAATCGACCATCGAATCCCCATTCACCGTCAGCGCAAACAAGCCACGGGTCTCCAGCACCGGCGCTAAGTCGAGATGCTCCTGCACGTCATCAAAGGCCGTGACGAGACCACCAGCAGCAACAGCCCCCAGCACGGGAATCCCCGCGGCACCCACCATGTCTCCCAGCAGCTGCAGGGTGCGGGCCTGGCCTTCCTGCCAGGTGATCCATCCTTTCTGCTGGAGATGACGCAATCGGCTTTGGATGGGAGCGGGGGATCGCAGCCCCATCGCCTGCATCATCTGGCGAATCGATGGACTGTGACGGTGCGTGCCGATGTAATCCGCTAGCCAGTCGTAAAGCTCCTGCTGAGCAGTGGTGAGAGGCTCCTGAAGGGCACGGGTCACCGCGGAAAAGGTTCGGGCAATACATTTGTACCGTTCCTCGTCTTGCTACGCAACCGCTGGATTAGATCAAACCAGCTTCCATACCGCAGCGTCGGGGATGCTCGGCCCCACATTGAGATCTTTGGGTTCCTTGAAGACCACGCGCCATTCAGGGACCCGGCAGGTCACGTAACCGGGATGCTCGATTAACAACCCCGGTTCATCGGTTTGCGTCGCCACCCAGCCCGACATCCAATGCCCCTCCTCCGACAACCCCCCTTTGAACCAGACCCAGCACCGTTCCTTGCGCATCGCGAAGCTCTTCAGCGGTTTTTGTAGTTCTCAAGCTGTTGCGGGCAAGCAGCCATCAGATAACCCATCAATTGCCCAGTGATGCGGGCTTTCACCTGATCATTCGGTGCAGTGGGGATGTCCTCGTAGAGCATCGACGTGTCTTGCTCATACATGATTTTCAGCTCAGGGTCCGGCAACGCATAAAAGGCATCTACACCCATCTCGCAGATCTTTTCTCCGGTCCATCGGGCAATGGTGCTCTGCTGATCCTTGTTGGTCGCGTGCACCGCCGCCTCCGCGCTAGCGCTGACCAGCAACAGCGTTAGCAAATGCCGCATCACGGTCACAGACCACCCATCAACACCGCCAGCAGGGCCTGCTGCGCATGCAGACGGTTTTCTGCTTGATCGAAGATGCGGCTTGCTGCCCCCTCCATCACCTCAGGGCTGATTTCCTCACCGCGGTGGGCAGGCAGGCAGTGCAAAACAATCGCATCAGCAGACGCATGGTCCATCAGCGGTTGATCCACACAGAAGCCGGCAAAGGCCTGCTCCCGCTGCATCTGCTCGTCTTCCTGGCCCATCGAGGCCCATACGTCGGTGTAAACGGCCTGTGCGCCTGCAACAGCTTCACGGGGGTCTGTCACCACATCAATGGATGCCCCGTGCTGAGCCAGGGATCGGGCCTGCTCAAGAACTCCCGGCAAAGGCTCGAAACCCTCCGGACAGCCGATCCGCACATTCACCCCCAACAAGGCGCCGCACAGCATCAGGGAGTGGGCGACATTGTTCCCATCGCCCACATAGGCAAGGGTCTGACCGGGAAGATCACCATGGGCTTCCTGCATGGTGAGGAAGTCAGCCAAGGCCTGGCAGGGATGCTCTAGATCGGTCAGGGCATTGATCACTGGCACGGACGCCCAGTGGGCATAGTCCATCAGCTCCTGCTGAGCGAAGGTTCGGATCGCCAGCACGTCGCAGTAACGACTGAGGACGCGGGCCGTGTCTTCAAGAGGCTCTCCGCGTCCGAGCTGCGTCACAGAAGGGTTGAGGTCAACCGTCTGGCCGCCGAGGCGAGCCATCGCCACCTGAAAACTGACACGGGTTCGCGTGGACGCCTTACTGAAGATCAAACCCAGCACACGGTTGCCGAGATCAATCCGACGATCGCCGCTCTTCAGTTGTGCAGCCAGATCCAGCAGCGCCGCTGTTTCATCAGCGGAACAATCCGCTGATGACAGGAAATCACGCCCGCAAAGCGGAGACAGGACAGCAGCAACACCCGCAGAAGCGGTAGCCATCGCGACGGTTCAAAGGACTGTTATCGGGGATGAGGCCCGTTGCCGTCAAGCGGTCACGCCTGACGGCAACACACTCGCTTCGAGCATGTGCTTGAGGTCATCACCCTCGATGACCTCTTTTTCAAGGATCTTCTGGGCGATCGTCTCGAGCAACGCCATGTTCTCCCTAAGGATGGCAAGCGCATCATCGTGAGCCTGATCCACAAGCCCGCGAACCTCTTTATCAATGGCTTGGGCCGTGGCATCGCTCACAGACCGCCGTGGATTGTTGCCGCCTCCGAGGAAACGACCTCCCCCCTGCTTGTCGTAAGCGAGTGGACCAAGGGTGTCACTCATGCCGTAGGTGCCCACCATCTGCTCCGCCAGATCGGTGGCCCGCTGCAGGTCATTCGCAGCCCCTGTGGTGATCTTGCCGAACACAATCTCCTCCGCGGAGCGACCACCCAGCAGCGTTGCAATCTGACCCTGCAGTTCCTCCTTGGAATTGAGGAAACGCTCCTCTGTGGGCAGCTGCAACGTGTAACCGAGGGCACTCATGCCGCGCGGAACGATCGAGATCTTGGCAACTTTGCTGCCGCCTGGCATGAGGTGACCCACGATCGCGTGGCCCACTTCGTGATACGCGACCACCTTCTTCTCATCGTCCTGCAACACCCGGCTCTTTTTCTCCAATCCAGCCACCACCCGTTCGATCGCCTCTCCCAGGTCTTGCTGCTCGACGCTGGTGCGCATTGCACGAGCCGCCAGCAAGGCAGCTTCGTTCACCAGGTTGGCGAGATCAGCTCCAGCAAAACCGCTGGTGGCCTGAGCAACGCTGTCGAGGTCAACCCCCGGTGCCAACTTCACCTTCTTGGCATAGATCTCGAGGATGGTTTTCCGGCCCGAGAGATCCGGACGGTCGACCAACACCTGACGGTCGAAACGACCGGGACGCAGCAGAGCAGCATCCAGCACCTCAGGCTGGTTGGTGGCCGCCAGAACAATCACTGGCTTGTCCTGAGCGGTGAAACCATCCATCTCGGTGAGCAGCTGGTTGAGGGTCTGCTCCCGTTCGTCATTGCCTCCGACGACACCCATCGAGCCCGAACGGCTCTTGCCGATGGCATCGAGTTCGTCAATAAAAATGATGCAAGGCGCCTTCTTCTTCGCTTCTTCAAACAAATCCCGAACACGGGCGGCACCGGCACCAACAAAGAGTTCCACGAACTCCGAACCGGAAATGATGAAGAACGGCACCTCCGCTTCGCCAGCGACGGCCTTGGACAGGAGGGTCTTGCCAGTGCCAGGGGGGCCGACGAGCAACACCCCTTTTGGAATACGTGCCCCGATCTCGGCATAACGCTCTGGCCGCTTCAGGAAATCAACAATCTCCGTGAGTTCTTGCTTGGCCTCATCAACACCCGCCACATCAGCGAAGGTGATCCGCGACTCCTCATCGGGCACATACACCTTGGCTTTGCTCTTGGTGAAGCTCAAAGCTCCCTGCGCTCCACCACCCATCGAACGGCGGGCGAAGAACTGAAGCACCAGGATGAAGATCAAGGGGGGCACCACCCAGCTCAGAATGGTGGTGAAGATGTTGGGCTTCTTCGGGGGGGCTGCAGCAAATTCAACGCCCTTGGTCTCCAGGCGCTGAGGCAGATCCATGTCGAAAATCGGCGTGGTGGCCAGCACCGGAGGCGTGCCCTCTTCGGGATCACTCAGCTCGTAGCGGATCTGGTCCTGCGTGATGAACGCCCGCTTCACCGCACCGTCATTGACCTGGTCAATAAACAGCGAGTAAGGAACTCGAGGCACCTGCTGCATGCCATTGCTGGGAATGAAGCTGCTGAGCAACAGCAGCACCCCGAAGCCAATCAGCACCAGATTGATGATCCCGAAGCGACGGTTCGGCTGGTTGTCGTCCTGGCGGATCGGCATGGATGGCCTGAAAGTCTTGCCACGCTACGAGGGATCTCTCGCAACCAACGGGTGTGAGAACCGAACGGCTCATTAGTCGAAGTCGATGCCAAAGGACGGCATGGATCCCAATGGAGCCTCTGGTGGCAACAAGTGAATGTCATCTGCCAGAGGAATGGGACTACGACAGCTCCATCGCTGCCCTACAGCAGCAATCGAAACAGCGCGGTCCACATGTTCGGGGTGATGAACGAAGGGTGCATTCCAGTCCGTGACATCAGAGCCACTCCGATACAGCAACCAGAAGCGATGCTTAAAAGGAGCAAAGGTAGAAAACCATTTCGATGGGGCTTCGGGATCGAAATCTCCACAGAGCAGAACCACCACACATCCAAATGTGCGATTTAGAAACAGCTGATAAACGGCAGAACCGATAGCAGCCACAACGACCGCAACATCGCGATCGCACAACCGCTCCCGCAGACCCACTACGCCCAAGGTCTCAGGAGATAGTTGGTGATAAAAGTGTGTCCGCAAACCGGTGTAGAGGGCCTCTTCATTGGTCCATCGGTGATGACGCGATAACCGCTGACGGCTAAGCACATCTACATGCAAGCGCTCTTCGCAAGACACAATCTGGGGGGTCGGCGACTGCATCGAAAGACCTCGCAGTAGAGCCGCCGCCAATGCTGGCTGCACCCGCAGCAACCGCGCCTGAAGACTGTGCAGCCGGATCTCAGCACGGCCCAGCTCTGCGGAAACAGACGACGCAGGGGAAACCGGCAGGCAGTAGTTGCGGAGTTGGCTTACGCCAACTCCGTCCATTAAATCCACAGCCCATGGGGGCAGTGGCCGGCTCACCAAGAGGGGCAGAGACAACAACTCCGCAACCAAGAGCAACGGAAGCAACTCCACAACAAAATGGCCGAAATGGGTAGTGCAGTATTCATTGAACGGTCGCATCGGGACCAACACAGGCTGGTGATGCAAATGCGGAATCGACGCGGCAGGGAACCCAGGCCAGTTGATGTGCACACTTCGAGGACATTCACCAGAAAACTTAAAAAAAGCGTTGCGGGCATCCCGTCCATAAAAGTGATGCAGCTCCCGACGGTCCCTTGAACACAACCAGATCCAACGTTGCTCAGGGCTGAGCAAAAAATGCTTCTCCTCCTGGCCTGCGAACCAAACCCACTGCATCAGCAGGAGCTCGCAGGGATCACCGACAATCACTTCACCGCTGCATTGCAAGGATTCCGAAACCGTCGTGATCAGTCGAAGCGGCGTCAGACCAGTGAAATCAGGAACGCTGCACCAGCGTTGAGGCAATTTTGCGGAATAGGCCAAGCCAGAAGGAGATTTATCGAGGCATCATCAGTGTGTTGAGGAGAATGCGAAACCATGTGCGGTCGCTATCGCCTCGACACGTCTCGCGCTGAGCTTCAGCGGGTGCTGAACAGCTGGCTCCGGCCGGACGACGGCGCATGGCTGGCCCATTACGCCCCCCGCGACCTGATTCGCCCACATGAGCCGGTGCTAGCCATGCGGCGTGAACACGGAGCAGATCGTCTTTCCCACATGCTTTGGGGGCTGTTGCCGGGCTGGGTCAAAGACCCACTTGAGTCACACCGGCCGATTAACGCACGCGCGGAAACCATTGCTGAGAAGGCCTCCTTTCGCGGTCCGTGGCGTCATCACCGCTGTCTTCTTCCCAGCACGGGTTTTTTTGAGAAGGGGCATCTGATCCGTCGCAGAGACCGGCAACTGTTCTGGCTCGCCGGTGTCTGGGACCGCTGGATCGGACCCGATGGCAGTGAAGTCGAGACCTGCTGCGTGATCACAACTCGTCCGAACAGCCTGATCGAACCGTTGCACGATCGAATGCCGGTGATCATTCCCGACGGGCTGGAAAGCATCTGGCTCGAACCTGGGGATGGTGCACATCGTCGTGCCCTCGAGCCGATGCTCACGCCATCACCACCCGAGCCGTGGGAATGCCAACCGCTCAGGCCAACCCCTCAAAAGAACAGACATCAGCAGCTCTCCCTCTTGGATGGAGCAACGCTTGACAGCGGTCGCTAGCAGCCGAACCTAAGGGCAACCGCAGTGACCAAGGTGCTGGTGGGACTGGTTCAGCGAATCTTGCGGCGTGATGACACACAGCTGAAGCTTCTGCTGCTCTGCACCTTGATCGCCACCGTGGGCTTCGCCTTCCCTCGCCTGGTCTGGGCGACTTACATCGGCTACTCACTGATCGTCTTGCTGCTGACGCAGGTGATGGTGGGGAGCAGCAACGCTCCGGATTGGAGCGATGTGTTGTACCGCGGACTGGGACTTGTTGCCGTTGCCACCATGTGGCTCTGGCTTCTCACGCCCCTGGAACTGATCTACAGCGGCATGCCGCTGGCCCTGAGCTGGAGCGTGCTGGTGGGCTGGAGCGTCATCCGTCTGGTGACACGATTGGCCAGCACAAAACGCGTCACCGAAGCGCTGCTGATGGGCGCCACAGCGGGGTATCTCCATATCGGACTCACCGCAGGGCTGGTCATGAGTGCCCTCGAAACCATCCAACCCGGCAGCTTTGAGCCCTTGGAACTGGCTAGCACCAGCGAAACAAGCGTTCTGGCCAGCGCCCGAATCTTCTCGGCACTCAATTACTACGCATTTGTATGCCTAACCACCGTTGGTTTCGGAGACATCAGTCCGATGCTGCCCCTTTCTCGCATGGTGAGTGTGGCCACCAGCGTCGCCGGACCGCTCTACCTCGCTGCCGTGATGGGCGTGCTGATCGGCCGTTATGCAAGCAGCCTCGATCGGGAGAACCAAAACCACTGAACACACATGAAATTTGCATACATTCCACCCGCCTTGATCTTCGTCATCGCCTGTGCTCTCTTCATCGAACAACGGAGAACTTGGCAACAACAACCAGCAACCAAGCGCTTCATCCAGAAGAATATTCCTCTGGATGAAATCTTGTTGGAATGGGATCAAAAAGGGCTGAAGGGGCCTCGCTACATCTGCAGCTGCACCCAGACGAGATGTGGCAGCAAGCTATTATGGCCCTTCCGATCCTTTAAGCAAGCGGAAAGCATTCCTGTGCTTGGAGCATCAAACAAAGCCCTTCAAAACGAGACAGGCTTCACAGAGTGTTCTCCAGCAAGAGAGAGGGAATAATCCACGGAAGCGACTTCATCAAACAAATCACGAAACATTGCTTACGTCCACAAAAGCGACGGGGCACTGGGTTCCGCATAAATCACTTTTTAGCCGCCTCGTAGATCAGTCACTTGCAGAAATACATCGCCTTGATGGCTATTAGGTCTCGGTCACACCATCAGACCAATGCATCGTCAAAGCAAAAGGGTCATGAGAAACACAACATGGCATTCCGTTTGAGTTAAAATAGCAGGTTCCTTTATCCTCAACCGACTTCGCTGCAGATAAAAGCGATAGGGCAGCAGCAAAAAGTGCTATTGACAAGAGCTTTCTGAGGTCAAGACTCGCTCGACTCACCGCAACGCCTGTTCCTTTGTACCTAGCAATAACACTGGAAGCAGGTCAATGCGAGTATCTTGAGGAAGGATCGAGCATAAATGGATGGGGTTCTTTAAACAACAAAGAACCCCATCCATTTCTGACGGGGGGAGTGGCATTGAAGTTGGTTAGGCTTCATCCCTCAACGGGAGTTGATGTCTCGGATTTTTCGGCTTCTGAACGGAGGTAACGCTTTCGTTGCGCTGACTCCAGTCCGGATGTTTGCAATGGGTGTCTGGGGGCAACTGATCGTTCGGGGCGATCAAGACCCATGAGTAGTGGATGAATTCCTCGCCGGCTCATTGTGTTCTCCTTGGTTATGAGTGAATCTCGCGTCGTGACCTGCGGTCCAATCGCGTTCTTCGATAGTTTCATTATATTCGAATTGGTTCTGTGATCAAGATCACCGATATTGGTGATAACCGTATGAGGTTCTTGTCGGTAGCCGGATCACAACAATCGACGCCCCCTGCTTTTCCCCGAAAGGGCTTGCATTGCTTTCAGACAATGTGCATCAATCAGGCTTCCCGACGAGAGACTTACCTGACGAGGTAATTCATCGTCCAATGCTTAACCCTGGTCTACTGCAGATTCTGCAAGCCTTGGTTGACCTAGATAGCAAGAGTTAACAGCAGCATGAGCAGCGATCGATTTGAAAAGCTTCATGCAATGCGTGTGACGTGTAGGACTCTCACCCCATAAACACACCATCGCCATTCCAGCTGGAAATTTCCTCCCCCATCAGGTGGGTTGTTTTGCCAGATTTCGGGGCTTCGCATCCCCCGCCTGGTTCAAGGCTTTCCCCCAGGCAGCGACCCAGCATCCTGCCCTGTATCGGGAATCAATGGTCATGCTCAAGCCTCAGGAAGTACAACACCTTGCTTGTCAGAGAAACGCACAGCCCATAGCTCTTCGTTGGTCATCACACCGTTCTCATCCAACAGCTCTGGATGAATGGTTTTCAGCCCTGTTCGGTCGCTCGGAGCGCTAACCGCCGACGCAGACGAAAGACGCATCATCCGAAACGCTTGGAGAAGCAAGCACGTCAAGACGGCGGCGTAAGCGAGAGGGAAAAGACCTGAAAGCACGAGACGTTGAACCGGATATGAAGAAACGTTAACCACTGGTTTTGTTGGCCGAGGGTGTCTAGCAGGAGGCTTACCCCCAGGTGCCAACCCAACAGCCTGCGCTGCTCGTCTATGGACAGAAACGAGTTGAGCCAGTCCAGCAAAAGCTCCTCCACCGCTGATTCTCCAAGGTTTTACACCCTGCCTGACAACCACCGTCTGAACGCTTCAGGGACATTGGCTCGTCGTGCTGCAACCAGTTGCTCCAATAGGAACAGGGCAACGTGAGTGTCTTGATACAGAGGTTTAACGCGACTGCCCTGCGTGTTGCCAGCTCTGCTTAAGCAATCAAAAAACCAGGAGGGAAGAGGGGTCACCTGGTTCGTATGTCTCGTTGCTCTACCAGTTCAAGAGCATTTTTCAGATCTGTTCTGAAGCTCAACTGAGAGTTGTGTTGCCTCAACCCGTCTTAGTTCTGCTCACGAGATTTCTTCGCGGCGAGCCCGGCTTCAACTGCCGTTCCAGCAGCAAGAGCGACGAGTCCGAGTAAGCCAATCAATTGGTTTTGGATGTCTTCACCAGCTTCTGCTCCTTGTCCAAGAACTGCACCGAGTACGAACCAGGTCGTTGCCAGAGCAGATGTGATCCAGTACGCCTTCCAGCGGCGTTGATAGAGGTAACCAGCGCCTAAACCCGGAACCACGTTCAAGGTGACGGCGACCCAGCCTGCTGATGCGGCGAGGATCTCTCTTTCACTGGGTGCCATTGAAAAACAGACTTATCCAGCCATCTTCGCGGCATTTAGCGCCTCCCGTGCGCTGCCACCCTCCGAAATCTGACGTTCAAAACGACAAAGCCGAGCCGCTTAACGCCGACAACAGCCCCATGGCTTTGGAGGGAATCACTGAGCAAGGTGATAGGTGAACCGTCCAAGTTGACTAGCCGTAGGGTCCAAAGCGCGTGGCACATGCCGCACCACACTGAGCACCCAAAGCAATGGCCTCCGCCAAGGACCAGCGGGCAGCAAGGGCTGTGACCACCCCCGCTGCAAAGCTGTCACCGCAGCCATAGCTCTCCACCATGGGCCCCGGAAGTGGCGCTGGTTCGTAGCGCCCGCCCGGAAGACTGAGCCCTCCTGCGGCACCCTCTGTGCGAAGGAGAGTTTGAGGAGCTGGATTCAACTGATCCGGCTCCACGCGTTCACCCGGATCAAGCCCACTGCCAATCAAAGCGTCGAGGCACACCTTGGCCTCCTGAAGCACAGGCAATCGAACCCGCGGAGTCGCGGCCAGGACAGCAGCAGATCGGCAGGCTTTCAACAAAGGCGCATCAGCTGCCGTGACGAAGAGGCCGTCGCACTCGCCGAGGGCCTGCCAAGGAAGATCGTCGTCGAGTGATGGGGTCAGCCGCTCGCCGATCACGGTGATCGCCCGGTCTCCCTCGCCATCGACCAAGCTCAGGCCCCGCCGGGTTGGCGCCTCTCTCCAGGCGACATGCACCTCAACGCCCAGACGCTCGAGCCGGTTAACGCAGGCTTGTCCGAGCGAATCGCGGCCAAGGGCTGTAAAGAACTGGACAGGCTGCCGCTGCAACCGTGCCATCTGCACAGCAGTGACGGCACCACCACCTGCGGGTTCCTGCAGGGTCCGCAAAGCGTGACCGATAGCACCGGGACGGGGCAATTGATCCACCGCCAGAAATTCCACCCACTCGACATGGCCGACGACGGCCAAGCGCAGCGGCGGCAGAGCTGAAGCAGAAGACAACGGCAATCCCAGACCTCTGGAGTCCCATCCTCTCTGGTGATTCGGCCCGAAACCGACTGACCGCTGCGGCAGCTCATGACCCATGCGGATCCCCTGATGTCATCATCTCGACTGGGCCAGATACGTGGTCCTGATCGAAGGCCATCGATGCCCTAAATACGCGCACAGAACTGCGCAAAGATGCCTTTAAAACAGCTGCATCAACAAGAACACCAGGTCGCTAGGCAAGCAGCCTTGAGCAAAAATCAAAAAGAAAGTAAATGCCAAAACTGGCCTGCATGAGAGTTATTTTCTCGAATAAGCGACAGAGGCAACGCATGGGAGTGCCAAGTTCGTTGATACAAGGCCTTGACTCTTTTGAACCACTCCAGTGACGCATTGGAACAACGGCCAGAAGGAACAAGGCAATAGTGAGGTAGGACGCTTGGAGAAGCATCCAAATCGATGGCTGATCGTGCCATCGGGCGCTGGTACACCAACTGGCTTCTTCGTCGCAGGAGGAGTCAGTCCGGCGTTTCCTCTATTGAGATGAGTGGCATTGCAACTGAGCCCCGTTTCATTTGGACAAGTTGATTGCCTCATCGGAACGGCACTTTTCATTGGCCCAGGTCATTGTTTTTGCGAAGGGAAGCTTGACAGCACCTCTTCAACCCGATGATTCTGGCGAGCCATCGGGCGCTGGAGCAGAACTGACTCTTCTTCTTGAGCGACGAAGAGTCAGTCCAGCGATACGGCTTTGTTCATTGACAACTCTGCGACAAGGCCTCGTTTCATTTGAGCTCTGCCAACACCTCGTTTGCACAAATTCTCTGCGTGAATATAGGCATTGTGGATTTGAAGGTACTCGCGAGGCACCTTCAATCCGATGACTTATCCGGGTCATCGCGCTGGGGTTACAACTGACTCCTCTTCTCAACCGGAGGGGTCAGTCCAGTCACCCATACCCTAAACAAAGTGTCAAATCGTTATGGCCAAGAGCAAAGGCGTTCGTATTATCGTAACTCTCGAATGCACAGAATGCAGAACAGCATCAGCTTCGGAAAAGCGAACACCCGGCGTGTCGCGATACACCACCACCAAGAATCGAAGGAATAATCCTGAACGACTTGAGCTCATGAAATTCTGCCCTCAGCTCAACAAGATGACGCTGCATCGCGAAATCAAATAATAGGGCCACAAGTTTTCTCATACGAAGCAAAGCACGAGCAGATAAGCAAAAGCCTTAAAATAGGACCACAAAATTAACGACGAAGACAGCAACTTGCAAAAGCCAAGTATCACTCAGAGCTCAATTCTTGAGCAAGTTATCATACAAAAAGACAAGCTGACAACACGCGAAAGGCAGCCTATCAAAAAGCATTTCCAGACTTCATGCAGACAACCGCAAGCCAATAGGCGAGCGCTCAAATCTCACACTCCGTAGAATTTTCAGCCAACAATCAGCGTATCAATGCGATCAATTGTCGGTAAACTTTAAGGCAAGCCATGAAACTCATACCAGCTATTTTTGGTGAGAATACACTACAATCATGACCAACATCGAAGCATTTGCTCACATTATTGATCTGGCGAACAGAACGACTGACAAGACCACATACGACTATTTAATGAAAGAGGCTCAGGAAATCATGAGCGACACAAAAACGGAAGACATCAGTTACTGCGACTTTGCAGAATTGGTCAAAGAGCGACTCGACAATAAATTACAAAGAACCAAACTGGAATGATCCCAAGCTTCCCAGAAGAGGAATATTGAAATCGGAATGAATATCCTGAACCGAGAGAAATTGCCACCTGCAATGCTCTAAGCAAGGAAGAGAGAGGATCTAGCTTTCAACAGACATAACAAATACCGTTGAGGTCTCCACGGCATCCTTCACCGCCTAGTTTCCCCAATAAAGACTTGGCAGCTTGACTTCGGGAGTTCATCGCGAGTGGCAACATCAGTGCGCTCATCGATAGAGAAATAAACCGCGATTCATTCGTGCCTGAGATGACATCGGTCACGTCTGACTAGATCAAAACTATGCCGCTCTTGCGGCATAGGCAGCATCTCTTTCCATTGAAGCAGCGAACATTGATCAGGACAGTTCATTCCAGCCGGAGCTGTTCACACAATGAATTCGATGCTGTCGGATTTATTGGGCGTCACCTGACTCTTCTTCCCTCCAGGTTCAAGAGTCAGGCAGGCGTTTATAAGAGTGAAAATCAATATTGATTTCCATTGTTCCACTCCTTTACACCGGTCAATAACTGGTGTTGATTCGTTCCAATTTGCATCTGTCTTCTGATGTCCCGCAAATCGACCCGTCTCGCCAACCTTGATGCATCGGTGATGGAAGCTGAAATGCGCTGCGGTTCAGAATGGCCGATAGGCCTTGTTGATGCGATTGCACAAGCCCATCAGACCACAGTTCGATGTGTGGTTGAGCGCCGCCGTGTTTTGCGCCCCTCCACTCGCTATGGCTCCAACAATCCAGAGTTCAACCCAAATTTTGCAAACTGAACCCTTCAGACTTCTTGTCTGTAATTTTTGAACTACAAAGAAGCGTCATCCTGAATACAAGACTGAGCAGTGCGTGTTGAAGTTAGAATTCTCGCGTAATTTCTATGTCACTTTCAGAATTTGAAATAGCTGTTGGAGGGATCACATCGATTCCAATAACGAGCAGTTTATTCCTACTTGCCTACAAAACATTTGGCGAGCAACGGCTGGATTCTTCCAACCTGAAACCCAAAAAAGTTTCAGCCAAGCCAACTCAAGCAACCAAACAGCAAAATAAAGATACTAAAGAATGAACAGTCGCTCAACAGTTGAATAAGCAGACTATCAATCCAACCAATGTCAAAAACTCTTGTTGCATTACTCGCAACAATGCTTCTTACTTCTTGCGGGCTAAGTCAGGCACCACAATCTTCGCCTAAAGATAGTCAGGACCAATCGATCAAAGCGACCAATCAAAGAAGTTCCTCTAACAAGCCTTCCGTTCGGAAGGCTGACAGATCTTCACTACTGAAATCCCTTAAAGATGGAGGCTTCATCATTTATTTTCGACATGCAACAACGGAAAACGATTATGCAGACCAAGCCGATCCTCTGATGAGTCTTGATGATTGTAATTCACAGAGGAAACTAAGCCTCCAAGGTATACGGGAGTCTCACGAGATTGGAATGGCCTTTAGTTCAAAAGCAATTCCAGTTGGTCGAATCATCGTTAGCGAGTATTGCCGATCATGGAAAACTGCCAATTTCGCATTTGGGGAGTGGACACAAAAAGATTCACGATTAAACTTTTTACCCTATGAAGACTATACAGACGATCACATTGCGCTGATGAAAAAGAATGTCACACCGTTGTTGACCCAACCTCCACTACCAGGCACTAACACTGTCATTATTGGTCATGATGATATTTTTGAGTCTGCAACAGGAATCTACCCAGAACCACAAGGCATCGCTTATATCCTTCACCCCGATGGGAAAAACAGCTTTGAGATCATCGCGAATATTTTGCCTTCCGAATGGGAAAAGCTTTAAACACAGAAATACATTCCATGCTTGATCAATTGATTCAACGCATGTTCTAGATCTAACACGCATTTGATGCGTTATTGACATCCTATGGCTGTCAAGCCTTGACAATGGTATGGTCGCCCTTGGACGGGGTTTGACAACAATGAAAGAGATTTATCTCTCGTCAGTAATGACGGGAGATAAATCTCTTTTTCTAGCGTTTGCATGCAAGACAAGCCATGGGTGGATGAACCACGGCTTGCCTGAGCCTGCAAAACCCCTGCAAGCTCAAGCAAAAGCTAGAGGGTACTCCACTTTGCCTGTGGGTTCATTTGATACTTCTATTGCCCTCAATTAATTTATACCAGCCACGAAGAATTATTGGTTTTCAACAGTGCGCAACTGCCTATCTTGTTTCAATTGAACTTTTTTTTCATATCTATTGATCGAGCCTCCCGTCTTGATTGATTCAATCAAAAAACCAATCAGATCAAATGACTCTTTCGCTCGTCAAATAAGATTGAGCCCTAAAAAGTAATGTAAAAACGGATCAGATTTGAAGGGCTTAATCCTTAGCTTGCAATTGCCACATTTTTTTTTAAGATGCAGTCTTATGGAAGTCCATCAGTCAGTTATGACTGGTGGGCGGGAAATGCAGGAGTGGCTAAACGAAGCGGCTCTTTCATCGCAGCGCATGCAGCCCATGCAGGATTGATCATGTTTTGGGCGGGCGCTTTCACCTTGTTTGAGCTTGCTCGCTACAACAGCGCGTTGCCGATGGGTGAGCAAGGACTAATTTTGATTCCTCATCTTGCCGGTCTCGGTTTGGGTGTTGGGGAGGGTGGTGTGATCTCAGATGTGCAACCCCTCGTCACGGTCGCAGCCTTTCATCTGGTTTCATCTGCTGTTTTGGGAGCAGCTGGTATTTGGCATACACTCCGGGCTCCGAAAGATCTTTCGACTGCTGAAGGTCGTGCCCAGAAGTTTCATTTCGACTGGAGTGATGCCAAACAGCTCACTTTCATCCTGGGGCATCATCTGATCTTTCTTGGCCTTGGAGCGATTGCCTTTGTGGAATGGGCAAAACGGCATGGCATTTATGACAGTGCTTTGGGAGCTGTTCGTCGGGTTGAGCCGAATATCGACCTTGGAATGGTCTGGGGTTATCAAGCCAATTTCCTCTCAATTAGCAGCCTCGAGGATGTGATGGGTGGTCATGCCGTGTTGGCCTTTATTCTCACCATTGGTGGCGTTTGGCACATCATCACGAGCCCTTTCGGTCCCTTCAAGAAACTGCTGATTTACAACGGTGAGTCGATCTTGTCGTACTCGCTTGCTGGTGTGGCGTTGATGGGCTTTGTAACCAGCGTTTGGTGTGCCCAAAACACAGCCATTTATCCGGTTGAACTATATGGAGAACCATTGAAGTTGGGTTTTGCATTCTCTCCCTACTTCAGTGATACGACTGCTCTCCCAGGCGATGCACACACTGCACGCGCTTGGCTGGCGAATACGCACTTTTACCTTGCCTTCTTCTTCCTTCAAGGTCATTTTTGGCATGCTCTACGTGGCATGGGCTTTGATTTCAAGCGCGTTTCTGAAGCGCTTGACAACATGGGCAACAGCAAGGTGAGTGCTTAATTGATCTGACGATATTGATTAACATTATCGAAGCACCCCTCGTCTCAGTGAGATGGGGGGTCTCATCATTTTTTATTGAGATTCAGGCACAATCCCGTCTTGTCTGTTCACTCCCCCTTCAGCGTCTTGTTGTTGCTTCAAACTGACGGCTTTGCATCAGGCCTTCAATGGCTGATTGCTCACCGGTCAACAGACTTTGACAAAACGATTGGAAGAATCACCGCCTGAAAACCACAGGAGAACAACAAGAGCACATCCAGCACGTCCATGAGTCGTCTTGCGTTGGGTTTTGTTCAAAATCGAGTGGTCAGGCCCTGATCAGCTGATCGCTGCAACTGCTCAGTCATGTGGATTGCTTGGCAATGCCCTTGCAAAACTGAGACAACCAAACTGCTGTGCCAGCAGCCTCAACCGCCAGAGCCAGGAGAGCTGAAGGAATCAGCCCACCATCGACTCAAACAGCTCCTTGTGGCATTCACACACCTCTTCATCGCTGAAGGCTGGTTGCATGTCGAACTCAACCCCGAACATGGCGCGCCAGGGAGCGAAATGCTTGAACAGCTCCTTGGTGCCCCGGGCCTTGCAGATCACCACACCGCTGCCGGTTTGTGGACAGTGGGTACGGCTGATCAGCTCGAAGCCGTCGAAGCAATCCGCTTCTGCTCCACTGGCCATGTAATCAATCAGTTTCGCGTAAGCAGCCTTCTGGCCTTCGATCTCAGGAAACTGCCAGGTCACGTTGTAGAGCTGCATTGTTCGAGGTAAAACCGCTCGTCTCCTAGACGAGATCCCCTGATTTGTCTGTCGCTCAAGGTGTGCGACCTCTGCAGAGGCTTGGATTAAGAGCCGATTCGCCAGCGCAGCAGCCAGTCCTGCCCAAGCAGCTCGCACTGATGCCAGTCCCCCTGCAGCACCTCCTCCATAGCACTGAAGTTCAGCTCCCCCAGGGGAGTGCGGGCTGCTGTCCCCCCCATCAGCTTCGGAGCCACCACCGCCGCGATCTCCTGCACACAACCCTGTCGGATCGCTGCAGCCGCTAACTCGGGGCCGCATTCCCACAACACTTGGTTGCAACCGCGCTCCGCAAGGGCCTCCATCAGATGCAATGGATCACAGGCCGAAAGCCCAAGCCCCTCTGGGCCGCATGGCAGACGCTGGGGATCAGCATCGGGCCCATAGGCCACTAGGGTCGGCGCCACCGCGGTATCCCAGAGCTGCATCTGATTGGGCAGATCCAAGCTCTGGCTCAGCACCACCCGCAGCGGTTCCGGTGAACGCCTGCCCCTGCTCGTGAGCAGCGGATCATCGGCGCGAACCGTGCCGCCCCCCACGATCACAGCATCCATGCCACTGCGCAGCTGATGCACCCAATCGCGGGCTGGTGGGCTGCTGATCCACTGGCTCACGCCATTCGGCAGGGCGGTACGGCCATCCAGGCTCATGGCCCACTTGAGAATTCCGAAGGGCCGGCCGGTACGGATGCGATGCAGAAAAGCCCTGTTCTGCTGGCGGGCCTCATCGCGGAGCACGCCGCTGATCACCTCCAGGCCAGCCTCACGCAGCTGGCGAATTCCGCCTCCATCCACACGAGGGTCAGGATCCTCCAGAGCCACCACAACCCGACGGATACCGGCCTTCACCACCGCCTCACTGCAGGGGGGCGTGCGGCCGTGGTGGCAACAGGGTTCCAGGGTCACCACAAGCGTTCCACCACGGGCCGTAGCTCCCGCCTGCCTCAGGGCACCCACTTCGGCATGGGGTTGCCCACAGCGGGCGTGAAAGCCCTCTCCCACAAGGCGCCCATTACGATCCAGAACCACAGCCCCCACCAGGGGGTTGGGGCTGGTGTGACCTTCGGCGAGGGCGGCCAAAGCCAAGGCCCGACTCATCCAGAGCTCCCACATCAGCTCAGGGGCAACTCCTGCAGCGAGCGCCATTCACCAACGACGTACGGAGGCACAGGCAACTCGGTGAACACTCCGGGCAAGACCATGCGCAGCGGACGGTTGTTGCTGAGATCGTCCAGCAAAGGATCGAGCGCGAATTCGGCCGCAGCTTCACGACCGTCCGAGGCCAGCACCGGATTGGCCAGAGTGATGTCATCCAGCTGCCATTCGCGCCGACCCGCCAGCACTTGAAGACTGACCGGATGATCCAAACGCAGTTTTCCGGGATAGCCCACAACGCGCAACACCACAGGCTGCCCCGGAGGCCCCTCGCGATAGGCCACCGCCTGCCAACTGTCGTAATCGAGATCCCGCAAGCTCTCCAGAGAGCGCACCATGGCGACACCTGTCTCACTCTCATGCTGATGAACCTGGGCCCAGGCCATCCCTGGCGTGAGCAACAACAGAACTAAGGCAGCCACCAGACAACAGAGGAGACGGCGCATACGGATGGGATCAATCTGAGAATTCTCACAACAAATCATCCCAACAGGCGACTTTGACCAACAATTGACCAATGAAGCTCGACTTCAACTCAGCTCGGGGACTCAGCGCGACCCTCCGAACACTCGGCTTTGAGATGGATGTGGCTCAATTGAGCCAGGGCGCTCTCAATGGAGTCTTCCGCCTGGGCGGTTCGCGGCAGCTGCCGGTGTTCTCGATCCAGACCAATCAAGACCTCGTACTTCACGGCAACCGACGGCCTGGCGTTTTGCCCATCAGCTTGAACACCTCCGACCAAAATCCGGTGGTTCGCGGCGAAGAGACGCAGCAGGGCTCCCTGCATGGTTTTCACGCCAGCTTGAGCGATACGTTTGTTCAGCTTCCCGCAGGAGCTCACATCCAGGTGGCGCTCGTCTCCCAAACGCGGTTTGAACAGCTCGCCTGCAGCACCGGCGAGCACCAGGTGCTCGATCTCATTCAAGGGTCGAATTCCGCCAACCTCAGCCCGCAGCGGTTTGCACAGATCAGCGCGTTGATCCAGGCGCAGCTGATGGGGGCCGACCAGGAAGATCTGATTCAAGCGGCGACGCTGGAGGCATTGTCCCCGCAAGAGCTCAGGGGAACAACCAGTGGTGAACTCGGCGTGGGGAGCGCCCTGATGAAAGATCTGGTCAGCTGGGGCTTCGAGAACACCCGCCAAGCCATCAGGCTTGACGATCTAAGCGCGACGATCTTCGCCTCACGCTCCTCCATCGTTCAGCACTGTCGTCAGACCTTTGGCACCGGTCCCATGACTCTGCTCAAACAGATCCGGCTCGCCCAGGTGCAGCACGCCCTGGGCTCTTCAAAGGTGCAACAGGCCATCGGCTGCCGCACGGTGCAAGAGATTGCCTCCCATTACGGCTTTCCAAGCCGCAACCACTTCGCTCGGGATTACCGCAACCAATTCGGGGAATCCCCCAGCGCGACGCTTCAACGGGAATCCGACCCGGGGATGAGACTCCAGTCGGTCTCCGTTGCCCAGAGCCCCCAGATCGCCATGGCCCGGAGGTAGTGGCACGCCCTGTAGGTGTTGACTGCGGTGATGGCTTCAGGGGTGCGGAACTGCAGACCGCCGCCATACACTTGCTCAACCACCGCTGAGCAGATGGCTTCCGCCGTCTGCTTCTCGCCCATCAATCGGTAGTAACTGGCAATCCCGAAGTTGATCCCAGTCCACACCTCCAGGGGGTGGGTGCCATTGGGATCCAACGGTGTTCCATCACGGCGTAAGCCGTTGGCCACCCCCAGGGAACCGCCATCAAAGGCCTCGAAGCAAGCCTCTTTCACGGCTTTCAACGTGCTGCGACTGTTGCTGTCGCTCACCACCGGGGGCAGACCCAACAGCCTTGCGTAGAAATCTCCGCAGAGCTGATCGGCCATCACCACCGGCGTACCGCTCTCGGCATCGATGTCGTAGTACTCGCCATTCCAGAGCAGCTTGTCGAAGTTGCCACGGGATTGCTCCAGCCAACCGCTGAATTCCCTCTGCTCAGCGGAGGTATCCAGACCAGTGCTGAGCTGGAGGGTCTGGGCAATGGCAAGAGCAGCCTCGAGAGCAGCGATCCAGAGAGCACCGCAATAGGCACTCACCCCTTTCAGGGGCCAGTCATCAAAGGTCTGATCCGGAGCCCCACCGTTGTCTGGAAGCCCATCATCGTTGACGTCGAAGGTTTTGAGGTAACGCAGAGCCTCGACAGACGCCGGCCAGCAATCGGCAAGGAAACGGATGTCTTCACCGCTGGGCGCCAGCTTGAACGTGCGCCACACCTGCAGAACAAAATCACTGCCGAGATCTTTCCAGAGGTTGCAGTCCTGATAAGCGGTGTAGTTGGTTGCATCCCAGGGAATTTCGTTGGGAGCCCCCAGATCATGGGGCGTGGCACCCTTCACCTTGCGGTCGGCCTCAACCCGGCCTTTGCCCTGGGTGAAATACCAACCGATCGGCCTCTGGGTGGCATCTGCCGCCGGAATCGCTCGGGCAAAACTGCGCAACACGGCCTTGTCGAGTTCAGGCCAGAGCTGCAGCAGAGCAAAGGATCCATAAAGACGAACATCGAGGCTCTCGTACCAGGCGTAGTCGAGGCACTCCAAAACGCCGAAGCGGCCGTGGGGATCATCGGGTGAGGCCGCGCTCCAGAGACTGCCGCCACTGCAGAGGTCGTAGAGCTCATTGAACAGAGCCATCCGCAGCGGTTCCGGCAGGTCCTGGCGTTGCAGCACCGGCTGCTGCCAGGCCTCAATCTGCTGGCGCCACGTCTGCCAGTCGCGAAGCGCTTCAGCAGCAATGGCAACCGCCTGATTGCCATCAGTACCGAAGAAGTCGGTATAGCGGCGCAGGGCCTGGCTGCCGGTTGCAAAAGCCGTCACGGGGAGATCCCAGCTGATCACCACCGGAATCTCGATGCTCTGCCCGGGTGCCAGCTGACACTGCACCGCCAGCGCTGCACTGAGGGGATCATCGGATCCACTGCGTCGATCATTGTTGCTCTCGGGAATGGAGCCATCGACACTGAAGCTGTCCCAGAGCTCACGGCCATCACCACTGGGATTCCAGCGGCTGCAGCGCTGAATGGTTACACCGGGCTGCTCCACCGTGGCAATGCACCACTGCCCCTCGCCTTCGGCGACGGGTTTGGAGACGTTGCCCTCCAGCACCACTCCCTTGAGGGAACCATCCTCAACGCAACGATTGCGCTGACCGTTGGTCATGCCAATGGCCGGGGCGTAATTGTGCTCCGGGCTGCCGTCATCGCGGAAGTGGACTTCTGCTGAGGCATCAGTGTTGGTGAACCAGCCGGTGCTATTGCGCCAACTCAGCAACAACGACAAGTCCAATGGCTGGTCAGTGGGGTTGCGCAGCGTCCAGACGAACACCGCCACCGGATAGCTGGTGCGCTGGTAGTCACCCGGCAGGATCGGGCTGAAGGCCTCACATCGCACTTCGGCGTCATAGACCCCCTCGTAGCTGGTCCAACTCAGCGGATAACGGGCGGCGTAGGTGCCGGTGCTGCGCTCTGGCGTACTTGCTGGATACCACGTCCAGGCCTTCAGCGGCTGACCAGCCTCCGGACGCGAGGCGTCCTGGTCTGGCTGAACCGCCAGGGCATGGGCCCGCTTGCCCCGTTCGTTTCCCTCAAACAGGGCGAATTGGCAGTCGGGCAAGACACCGAACCAGTGCTCACCGCCATCGAGATGCCAGAGGTTGATGTTGCCGTCGGGAGCTCGACCGAAGCAGCCCGCCCCGAAGCCTCCAAGCGGCATGCCGTGGTTGGGGCCGTCGTCGAGGTTGCTGGCATAGCGCACCGTGTAGGGCTTGTCCCAGCCCAGGCCGAAGGGACGGCTCCAGCAGGCCTCCGGGGGCCGCCATGGCGAGGCTTTGGCGCCGCGGCCCAGCAGGGAGTTCAGAGCGGACCAACCGAACGAAGCCATGCAGGGGCCGAGAGTCGCCCCAGATTGCCAGGTTTGCCGCGATCAGCCAGCGGTTCAGATCAGTTCGCGGACAAGGGTGATGGATTGTCCTCGGCGTCCAGCAGGGCATCCAGCGTGACCGCTGTGCGAACCAAGGCTTGATAGCGCTGCAGGCTGCGGCGGTTCTGATCCAACCAGCGGCCAGGGGCTGCCCCATCGAGGTCAGGCTGATCGGGATCCAGCAAGGGAAGGTCGTCTTCTCGCGCAATCAAGGCGATGACAAGTTCATGCAACCGTTGACGGCGATCGTGGGCTGGGCTCATGCCTCCTCCATCAGGTCGTGCAGGCGCTGTTGCGCTGCGAGGGGCAGGGTCACCGGATCAGCGGTGTAGCTGCGGGCCTGGGCAATCCGAGCCTGCAGCGGTGCTTCCACCAACGACCAACTCCTGAGCCCGAGCTCGTCATAAATCCGCTTCACCGAAGCGAGGGGTTGGCGAACCAACACGTCGTAGGGCAGCTCAAGCAACTGACCCGGAGGGATCCGATGCCGAGACGCCTCAAACGCCTGGAGAAGCTGACCATGGGCCGCCACCGTATCCTCCACCTGGGTCACGGCATCGGGCACAGGCTGGAGCCCCACCAAACCACCCAAACGTTGCTTCACCTGAACCAACGAGCGAATCGAAGCCTGCGGATCACGAGACAGCACCACGAACCGCGCCTTGGGGAAATGCCGCAGCACCAGCTCCACCCGGGCGGAATGAGCACTGTTCTTGATCAGCAACCCCGTCTTGCCCGGGCCGTCGTGGAGCCAGGTGAGCTTGGTGAAGAGCAGCCACTCTCGCTCAAACGCACGGGACAACCCCAGAACGTTGCGACGGAAAAACCATGAATAGGCCCGGGGGAAGGCCATGCCCGCCATGTTGGTGTCCATGGTGAGACGGGCCAGACCAAGCTCATCCTCCTGGGGATCATCCGGCCCCCATGGCACTGCATCAATCGGCCGCTGCCGTGTCATCCACCTTTTGAGTGCTGAACGAAGCAAGGGCTTCAGCAGCAATGCCACCTGCGGGGCCATGGTGAGGCAATTGCGCGCCGTCGCCAGCGAGGGATCACAAGCCAGCAACTGATGCAGATAGGTGGTGCCGCTGCGCCAGTGACCGATCACCACAATCGGATCATCCGGAAGCTCAGCCTTGTGCAGACGACGTGCAAACAGCCATGACTGGATCCACGCCAAAGGCTCAACCAACAGCCCGCTGATCCCCATGAGCAAGCTCACCCTCCAGCAGGAGAGGGACGGGCGGCGCAGCTGCAAACCTTGAAGAAGCACCAACGGGCGGACGAAACCGCCAGCCACCAAGCGATCCGAAAGCAGGTCACTCCGTGCCATGGCCCAACAAACCCTCACACCAGAATGACGGGATGATCGACGTGATCGGCACCGATGCCGGGGCTCCGGCCTCGCTGCCCGCTCCACAGCAGAAGCTGTTACGAGCTGCCACCCTGATCGCAGCGCCGCAACGGTTGCAAGCCGCGCTGAGGGGCTGGTTGGGAGATGCACTGCCGGACCTGATCAGCAGCGATGACCCGCGGGCTTTGGTGGGAAGCCTGCAATCACAACCTGCTGAAAGGTCTGTGGTGGTGCTGGCCAGCGGCGATCCGCTCTGGTTCGGCCTGGGGCGCATCCTTTGCGACCGCATCGGTTCGGAGCGGCTGCGGTTTCACCCCGCCCCCACATCCCTGCAACTGGCCTTCGCCCGCATCGGTCGCCCCTGGCAGGACTCCGACTGGGTCAGCTTGCACGGACGGGACCCCGAGATCCTGGCCAGCGCAATGCAGAAGCGACCGGCTGCCCTGGCGGTGCTGACGGACCCGAACCAGGGGGGCGCCAGCACCGTGCAGCGCATGTTGCGCGGCAGCGGCCTGGAAGCCAGCACGGAACTTTGGCTTTGCGAAAACCTCGGGCACGCCGATGAGCGGGTGCAGCAGATCGCCCCAGGCGCCCCCCTGCCAGATGATCTGCATCCGCTGCTGATTGCACTGCTGATTGCCAGGGAACCTGCAGCACCGGATCCGCACGACCTGCCGTTGTTCGGGCTTGATGACGGGCTCTACCTGCAGCACAGCGATCACCCGGGGCTGATGACCAAGCGCGAGGTGCGCATTCAACTGCTGGCCGACCTCGCCCTCCCGGAGTGCGGCGTGCTCTGGGATCTGGGAGCGGGCACCGGCAGCATCGGCCTTGAAGCTCTGCGTCTGCGTCCACAGCTGCAACTGCTGGCGGTGGAACGTCGTGCCGGTGGCGCGCAACTGATCCAGCGCAATGCACAACGGCTCGGGGTCAACCCCGCAGCGGTGCTGGAAGCAGACGCTATTCAGGTGATGAACGGCACCCTTCCCACGGAGCTCAATCACCCCGACCGTGTGCTGCTCGGAGGCGGAGGGGCGCAACGGGAGCATTTGCTGCAGGAGGTTTTGGCGCGTCTGAGGTCTGGGGGTGTTGTGGTGATTCCCTTAGCGAGCGTGGAAGCGTTGGCCGGCGTTCGGCGGCTGCTTGAGAACGCTGGGTTGGCGGTGCGCGTGCAACAGCTGCAGGCCTGGCGAGGACAACCGCTGGGGGACGGCACTCGGCTGGCTCCGATGAACCCAACCTTGATCGTGACTGGAACGAAGCCGGGTTGAGGCGGCTTCAATCCGAAGCCATGACCGGCTCAATCCGAACGGGGTCGCCGACGGTAATCCCAAGCCGCTGAGCCTCCCCCGCACCGACCTCGATCACCGCATCAACGAAATCAGCCCGTCCGTTGCCATCCGCATCAGCGGCGTAGGAGCGACAAGGCAACGCAGCACAGGTTGGAACAGCCCGGACCAGATCGAGCACGCGTCCATCTCGCACAAAGATCATGTCCAGAGGAGCGAGGGTGTTGAACATCCAGAACCGCTGCGGTTGAGGCGTGGAAAAAGGGAACCACATGCCCCGCAAAGGCGGCAGGGCCGGCCGCCGCATCAACCCCAGCCGCTGTTGCTCCGAACTGCGGGCCACCTCGAGATCGATGCATCGCTGGGGAGCCACACACCAACGGGCGCCAACCGGCAACCACTGAGGGGGAGGCTCAGGGGGCAGAGCATCCATGCCCGCTCAATCCTCCGGCAACACCTGGCCAAGGCAGTAGCCCCGACCGCGAACGGTATGCAGAAGACGGCGCTCGCCGTCTGCCTCCAGCTTCTGGCGCAGATACCGCACATACACCTCAACAACATTGCTGCTGGAACGCTCTCCTTGCCAGACCTCCTGGAGCAACAGGTCGCGACTCAACACCTGGCCACGGCGACACAACAGCACCTGCAAAAGCATGAATTCCCGGGCCGTCAATGCCACGACACGACCTCCCCGTCGCACCATCCGGGTGGTGGGATCAAGACTGAGATCATCCAGCTGAAGCAGCACCGAACGCTCGCCCAGCCGCTGCTGAATCGTGCGGTGCAGGCGCAGACGCAGCAGCAGATCGCTGGGCCCGATGTCCGACAGCCAGAAATCGTCCGCGCCGGATCCCAGACAGGCAGCACGCGCCTCAACGCTGTCGCGTTCCAGATCCAGCAGGATCGGCATGGCCCCAAAGCGTTTGCGCAGGTCCTGAATCAAAGCGGCCTGATTGGCCGCCAGAACGGCAGCCACCGGGGATTCACCGGGTTCAGAGGCATGGGCCGAGGGCCCGGCGCTGAGCCAATCGAGAGTGGCGTACCCCGACGCGGCCAGACGAGGCGCCAGGGACAACGCCGAAGGTCCTGCAAGAAGCAACAACGGCTCAGCGATCATTCCCGCTCAGGCTTGGCGATGTGGGGCAGACCCCAACCCAGTTTGTTGCGCAGCACCTGGAAGAACTCATGGTCGGCGAGGCGAACAAAGTGCACTGGGTGGTCGCTGCGACGAATCAAAACCCGGTCTTCAGGCCAGACGTAGCAACCAGCACTTCCATCTACCACCATCATCAGGCGCTCCGGCGTTGCCGGGAACACCGTGACCGGTTCACGGTCACTGAACACCAGAGCTCGGGACGCCAGGGAATGGGGTGCGATCGGGGTGAGTTGCAGCACCGGACAATCCGGCGTGATCACCGGCCCGCCGGAGCTGAGGGCATAGGCCGTCGATCCCGTCGGCGTGGAGAGGATCACGCCATCGGCAGCAATGTCCACCGGGGCATGGCGACCGATGGCGATCTCGAAATGACACATGCTCGTGAGCGGCTCCCGGTGCAGCGCCATTTCGTTGAGGGACAGCGCCTCCCAGCGGCGCTGGTCACCTCGCATCACACTCACCACGAGGTTGCTGCGTTCCTCGATCGTCCATTGCTGGGTGAGCACCACGTCGAGGGCCCGGTCGAGATCGTCCAGATAGGCCTCGGCCAGAAATCCCAGATGACCGGTGTTGATTGTGAGAATCGGGATCCCGATAGGGGCGGTCTGCCGCGCTGCGGAGAGAACCGTGCCGTCACCACCGAGAACGATGGCCAACACCATCGATTGGTCGAAACCCTCGGGCACACAGGCGCTGTAGCCCCGAAGCCGCAGGTGCTGATCGGGATTGGCAAAGCCCACCATGCCCCCAGAGCTGCTGGCCCGCTCCACGGCATGGCCTGCCGCCTCCAGGCGCTGCTGAATCGTGTCCGCCGTCTGCACCGCCTGCGGCTTGCCGTCATTGACGATCAGTCCGATCCGGGGCACTGATCGCAGCCAGTAAAGAACAGGTTCAGCTTATGGGACTTGGCAGGCGCCCATCCGTCCGTGATCTGGATCGAAACGCTGCGCAAATTTCTTTTTCTACCTAGACCAAAAAAAACGTCTTGACGTCCATGAAAGCCTTCAAAACGCTTGGACAGGTCCTCGCCCTGAGTGCAGTGGCTCTTGGGACAGCAACAGGATCTGTCGAAGCCCGAGGGCAATCAACCTTGAAAGGACAGATCTCCTTGAAGGGGCAGCCCGTGAGTGGCTCATCCATCACCCTTTGGCAAACCCAAGCCGGGCAATCCCCCAAACAACTGAGCACCCAGCGCTCGAACAAAAGCGGTGCATTCAGTGTCGAGGTTCGAGCAACGCAAGGGGTCGTCCATTACCTCTTGGCCCAGGGGGGCGACATCGGCGGATCCAGCGCCGACCAACTCACCATGCTCACGGTGCTCGGCGGAGATGAGCATCAGCAGGTGGCCATCAACGAGCTCACTACCGTTGGTTCGGTTTGGCCCAATGCTCAGCTGCTTGAAGGCACAGCTTTGGAAGGGAGCCAAAGCGCCTTAGCGATCGGATCGAGCCAAGTGGAAAACCTGGTGGACCAGAGCACAGGACGCTTTGGAGCAACGTTGCTGAAGAGCACCAACCTGCTGAATTCTGAGACTGCAGCTCGGATGAATGTGCTCTCAGATCTGATTGCTCTGTGCGGGCAACCGACGCAATCTCGAGCGTGCGATCAGCTGCTAGCACTGACAAATTCAGAGAACACACTCTCGGCAATGACGTCCATTGCCCGTGAACCCTGGAAGAACGCCGGCGCGCTCTATCAGCTGTTCCAAAGCTCTTACCCGATCAACAAAGCGACACAGCTGCGCACAACTGCAACCGCTCCCTATTTGCTGTTTCAACCCAAAAGCTTTTCCCTCTCCCTGGTTTTTGACGGTGGCGGTGCTTTAGGGCTCGGGAAGTTGATGTTTGACGGCAAAGGAAGCATGTGGAGTGGAACCAACTGGATGCCGGGATCTCAATCCGGCGTGGTGAACAACATCGGCGGAGGTGTGACCCACTTCGGCCCCGGTGGCACACCCCTCTCACCAGCGATTAGCGGTTACAACGGCCAAGGCATCAACGGTGTGGGCTGGGGGACCGGCGTCTCAGAAAAATATGCCTGGGTTGGTGCGTTCAACAACATGGTCGGGGTGTTCGACCTCAAAGATGGCAAAGCCCTCGGGCCAGCCACCATTGATGGGGAAGTGGGTCAGCTTCAGGGCGTCGCCACAGCCGCCAACGGAGATGTATGGATTGCCGACAACACCGCAAACCACATGATTCATTTCCCCGGTGGCGATTACACCCAGGGGGAACGAATCACAATTGATGGCCTCCAAGCACCCTTCGGTGTCGCCGTTGACGCGCAGAACAGAGTGTGGGTGAGCAGCAGTTACAACAACAAACTCACCGTGTTCCCAGGGGACGCTCCTGATCAGGCCAAAACGATCGAAGTGAACCTTGGGGCACGTGGTGTTGCCGTTGACTCAACAGGGCACGTGTGGATTGCCCAGCAATCCAATTCCCCTCAAGGGGCACTACCTCCAGGCGCGAAAATGCCGCCCAACATCCCCGCCAATGCACCACAACCCAAGACCATCATGGAGGAATTTGAGGCCGGTGCTGAATACCTTTTGGCCAATCCCAACATCACACAAACTGGCATGGTTGGGTTGATTTCACCCGACATGGAAGTCATCCAACAAGACATCGCCAAAGGCACCGCTTATATCCCCTGGGGTGTGTCCGTCGACGGGAATGACAACGTCTGGGTTGGCAATTTATATGGTCAAAGCTTGACTCACATCTGCGGCGTCAATCCCGCCAAATGCCCCGCAGGAAAAACCACTGGGGATGTGATTCACAACTACCAAAGCGGCGTTATTCAAATGACAACCGATGTGATCGTTGATGACGCTGGAAATCTCTGGAGCGCCAACAATTGGTTCGACGGTGATGTCGTGATCAACCCCACCTACAGGGGACGCACCTCCACATTTGGAGGGGGCCAGGGATTCGTTGTGACCTATGGCGTTGCCGGACCGGTTCAAAACCCCCTCATGGGTCCTGTGCGCAAGTCACGCTGATGGCTTCGTTGTCCTCAATCGCCTGATTCTTCCGTTCCACAACCCGATGCGTCTCAACCGACTGCTTGGCCTCGCCACCGCCTGTTTACTTGCTCCGCTTGCACTGCCGTCACCCGCAGAGGAAGCCTCAGAGAACGACGGCGACACCCGCGTTTATCTGGAGGCCTACGGGTTCTTCCCCCTGGAAACCCACTCCAAAACCACACTGGACAACAACAGCACCAAAGAAACGCTGGATCTCAGCGATGTGTTGGACATGCTCACCGGTGTGTTCAGCGGCAAGGTGGCTGTTGAGAAAGGTCGCTTTGGCCTGCAAGCGGGGCTGGACCATCTCAGCTTCAGCACATCCGAGACGGTCTCGGCCTGGAACAGCTCGAACCCCATTCAGAACGAACGCCACCCGCGCCTGCCGCAGCGGCGGGTCAATTCCAAAGGAACGATCAAGTCGGTCACCGACACCGAGCAAACCATTTTTGATCTGGCCCTGCGCTACCGCGCCGGTGAGATTCAAAAGCCAAAGATGACGCCAGGCTCGGTGAGCTTCATTGGCTTCGCGGGGATGCGGTTGATCGACGCCTCATTGGACATGGACGTGTCGTTCAAAGACGACGTCACCGTCGAAGGAATCCTGCCCTCAAGGCAACTTCAACGCGACATTGCTGATGAAGCCAGTGAGACGTGGCACAACACCTGGGTGCAGCCCCTCGTTGGCATGAACACCACCCTTGCTCTGGGCGAAGACTGGCAAGCCTTCCTCGCCATGGACGCCGGTGGGTTTGGGCTCAATGGCAAACAGGATCTGTCAGGAACCATCGAGGCGGGTGTGGCCTACGCCCTGGGCAATTCCGCCCAGATTTCCCTGGCCTATCGCTACTTCGGTATCGACTACTCCGCCCACAACGGACGCAACGGCTACTCCTCCACACAAAACGGCGTTTCGATGGGATTCCGCTGGTTGTTTGACTGAGCTTTTATTCAGGGAGACCTGAATGTTTATCCACTCACGAGGCTTAAGGGGCTTTTGGGTTTGATGTGACCAACCCAGCGGATCAGCAGGAGAACCAGGGTGAACACAAGAAAAGGTGCATAAAAATAAGCTGGCCCTTTCTTCACATGGCTCACATACGTGAGGGCGAATTCTGCCCAAATCCAATAGGAGCCAATCACGTGCAATCGCTTCCAGTGCTTCATACCCATCCATCGCTGGGCCGCATTCGTCGACGTCAGGGCCATCAAGGCAATCAACAGATACGCCACACCCCCAACCAGCCACTTCCCTGCGGGCTGCTCACTCAGGAATGGATCCGGAAAATCCAGAGACATCGCAAGGATCAAGGCCAGATGAATCGCATGGGACGACGCGAAACTCAGCCCGATCCAGCGCCTGTTCTGAAGCATCCACTGACTCAGGGATGACGGCCAGAGGCGTTGCACACTCGAAGCCACAAAGGCCATCGAAAAGAGAACCAGGGAGCTACGTCCCGTTGCATCGATGCCTGCCGCGACTGACGTTGACGACCAACCAGAGACGCCGAAATGCAGCGCCAGACCCGCCACAATCGTGACCGTCGCTAAGGCCGTCAGTCGCCACCCAAGACGTGCCATCGACTCTCCCCTAAATCTCTTTTTTAAACACGCTGTTCAGGGTTGCCAACGGCAAGTCGAAGACATCACCGAGGAGGGCAGGGAACGGAGAGAAGCTTGCCTCTCTGTTCAAGCTTCAGAGTCAGCGCCTCCGAAAAACAGTATTTGCCCCTCAGAACTGCTCGAGGAAACGTAGATCGCTCGTGTAAAGCCGGCGGATGTCATCGATGCCATGGCGCACCATGCAGAACCGCTCCACCCCCAGACCTGCAGCAAACCCGCTGTAACGCTCAGGATCCAGCCCAAGGCCTTCCAGCACAGCGGGATCGACCATGCCGCAGCCCATCACCTCCAGCCAGCGGCCGCGCCACTGCACATCCACCTCAGCTGAGGGTTCGGTAAAGGGGAAGTAGCTGGCCCGGAAGCGCACCGGCAGGTCGCCGAAGAAGGCCTTCAGGAAGGCCATCACTGTGCCGCGCAGATGGCTGAAATCCAGCCCTTCATCAATGGCCAGCACTTCCACCTGATGGAACACCGGGGAGTGGGTGGCATCAACGGCATCTCTGCGATACACACGCCCAGGAGCAACGATGCGCACAGGCGGGGGATTCTGCTCCAGATGGCGGATCTGCACCGGCGAGGTGTGGGTGCGCATCAGCAGATCAGCCCCGAGGTAAAAGGTGTCCTGCATGTCCCGAGCTGGATGGTCCTCGGGGATGTTCAACGCGGTGAAGTTGTAGTGGTCCTGCTCGACCTCAGGCCCCTCAGCAACGCTGTAACCAAGCCCCAGAAACAGATCAACGATTTCTTCGGTGGTGGTGATCAGTGGATGGCGATGCCCCATTGGCACCCCTGAAGCCGGAGCGGTGACATCCAGGCTTTCCTTGGCAATCCGCTCCGCCATGGCCGCCTGCTTCACGGCCTGAAGCCGCTCACCCAACAGCGATTGCACCTGGGTTTTGAGAACATTGGCGCGCTGCCCCACGAGGGGGCGCTCCTGGCCGGGCAACTTGCCCATGGAACCCAGCACACCGGAGATCCTCCCCTTCTTGCCCAGCAGTCCGACCCGCAGTTGCTCGAGAGCAGCGGCATCGGCCGCCTCGGCGATCTCCGCGGCGGCCTGCTGCTCGAGGGCATCGAGTTGATCGGTGAGCTGCTGCAGGGTGACCGGTGCGCTCACAGGGCTTTGACAGACAGCTGCCGACTGTAAACAGCGGGGCCGCTTAGGTTCACGTCAGTGCCAATGCATCCATGACCCCGCTGCGGATCCTGATCAGCAATGACGATGGGGTCTTCGCCGACGGCATCCGAACCCTGGCCGCTGCTGCTGCTGCCCGCGGCCATCAGGTGACTGTGGTCTGCCCGGATCAGGAACGGTCCGCCACCGGCCATGGCCTCACCCTGCAGACCCCCATCCGCGCCGAGCGGGCCGACGAATTGTTTGCTCCCGGAGTCACCGCCTGGGCCTGCAGCGGCACCCCTGCCGACTGCATGAAGCTGGCCCTGTTCGAACTGGTGAAGGAGAAGCCAGACCTGGTGCTGTCTGGCATCAATCACGGCCCCAACCTGGGAACAGATGTGTTCTGCTCCGGCACCGTTGCCGCAGCCATGGAGGGCACCCTGGAAGGCATTCGCTCACTTGCCGTCAGCAGTGCCTGCTTCCAATGGCGTCAGTTCCAAGCCGCCGCAGACCTGGCCCTGGAAGTGAGTGAACAGGCCATCGAGGACCAGTGGCCCGAAAACCTTCTGCTCAACCTCAACATCCCCCCCTGCACCAGAGAGGACATGGGGGCCCTGCGCTGGACTCGTCTCTCGATCCGGCGTTACAACGAGCAATTCAGCCGCCGGGAAGACCCCCGTGGCCGCGCCTACTACTGGTTGGCCGGGGAAGCGGTGCAGGATTTGGAGTCAGCCGGTGAAGGCCCCCGGGATTGGCCGAGCGATGTGGCCCAGATTCATGCCAATTCCCCCTCACTTACTCCGATCCAGCCCGACCTGTTCTGGCGGGGGCCACTCAGCGGCCTCCCAAATCTCAAGCTCAACGATCAGCTGGTGCGATAGATCGACCTTCAAACAGTTAAGGGATGGGAGTCAGGCACTTTTTGCGCCTGGGAAACAAATGAACAATGTTCTCAAAAAAAACAAGCGTTTGGAACAGCATTCTGCAAAAAAATTCCAGAGGCCAAGCCAACTCAAATATTCAGCATTTTCGGAAAAGAATGTGGCTCTACAAGCCAACACAAACTTGATCGAAGCACAAAGCAACTGAACTGGAGCACGTCTTCGCTAAGCCGAAAGTCCACAGCTCGCGAAGAGGTCAGAGGCCATTCACAAAGACTTCAGCCAGATGTTTTGGCAAGGTTTCTGGCTTGGCATGGGTACAAGCCGCTTGATTGGCTTGCACCCAGGATTGGCTGAAAAGGTCAGGTCAAAGACCAAGGAACATTGCAGGGATTCGGTCGAGTGCGTGAATGCCAAGCATTTGTGACACCACGTTCACGAGCATTCCAGCGAGGTGAGCACCACCCACGAGAGCCAAACCACGCCACAGCTTTTCATAATTTGCGGGTGGCTTACCTCCCAGCCACGCAGCAGACATTTGTACATATTCTGGCGCCGGCGGCACACGAATAGCCATGGATACTCCGCCAGCAAGATTGCTACGGAGCAAGCTATCGCCCCCTTTCGATCGATCACTGCTTGCAAAACCTTGCTCAAGAGCCGCAATGCGAACAAAGTTTTGCATCGACATTCCACTTGCAGAAGTGAACGATCGAACATAAGGAATCGTATTATCCCCAAAGACTTCTGAATACTCCGCAGAATCAATAATGGAGTCAATCAGCCCATCGAACCCATACTCAGATTGGATCGCAGCTGAACTAATAATTTCCTGCTGATCAAGAGGGGGTCGACCAAGCAAATGCTTGAAATTCAACTCAATACCTCTGTAGGCAGAAACTTTAAAGAAATAACGGGATTTATACAACTCACTCTTAGCGAGACGACGAACAAATTCACGAGCACAAAGACGTCCGTCGGCAAATTCTGCTTCTAGAGAATCACAGCGCTCATAGGCCATGACATGTGCATTACCCAGAACCTGCCGGTATGCGGCATCAATACACTCGCGCAGAGCCTCTCTATCTGAGGGGGAAAAACGATCAAACGTCACCCGATGCGGACACTCAACATGGTCCCTTGGACCTACACCAATACGCATCTGCGCACACGATTGCCTCAGATATTCGGCATTCGTCAGAGCGGCTGGACTCATCCCCCTGCGGGCCTGAGACGACGCAAAACCAACGTCCATTGACTTGGACTCAGCGCCGAACCTGTACTTGGGTGAGAGGGAAGCGTTCATTTAAAGCAGAATTACTGAAAGCCTTTGCCAAGCAATTGCGAGCACGAAAGACCGTTGACGGCGCAACTCCAATTGGAGCGCATTGAGAACTTAGTTGTGAAACAACAATTTCCTCTGAACGCGAAAAAAAATTAAATTAAAGAATAATTAGTTATCTTTAGTTTCCTAAAGCCTGGTAGGAGTGGCGAGAAAGCCTTACAGCATCACTGAGAAGTGACTGCTTTGATGATTCAAACAGTCCTGGACGCAAGCCAATTCAGCCTTCAACAGTTCAGCGAGATTTGCGCATCAAGACGTCAAGCGAAGAGCTTTGGCTTGCAACCAAACCCAATCATCGAGGCTCGAGCTGATGCCTCTCGCCCCAGATCAGAACGACGACAAAGCCTTAAGGCATTGATTCACTGATGAAGAGGCAACCGGAGCCAAAGGGATCCATTCATTGCGTGCGATACACCCGTTGCAGCAGCCACAGGGAGAACAACACACCAATCAGATGGGCGAACAGCACCTGGGTGTTGCTGAGCACGGACAGCATTTCCAATGACGTAATCGCCAGGTTGTCGGCCATGCCGCGGCCGCCGATGGCAATACCGGGGGTCTGCATCGAAGCCTGCACGAACAAACTGCCGGCGAGGGCCTGATAGCCGATCGTGGCGAAGGTGAGGCCCAGCAGATCCGCCAGCAGCCCCCGCTTGATCAGCCGTGCCACCTCCCCCCGACTGGGTCGGGCAGCACTGTCGATGGCCCGACCGGCACGGACGATCAGCCAGCCCTGCCAGAGGCTGAACAGCAGCACGAGGAAGGCCAGCGAGGTGAGCGACAGGCCAGGCCCTAGCCCGACAGCGCGTTCGGAATTGCGGGCCAGGCTGCCACCAATGTTGTTGAACAGGAGAACACCCACCACAACGATGCCGAGAACCACCTGAATCCAGAACCGGATCCATCCCATCCGACGCACGCCGAAGGACAACTTCTGGAAATCGAGGCGGTCGGCCATGCCCTGGTGCTCGGTCGTTCAAACTTGCCACCAAAGCGCACCTTCTGCACCTCCTTGATTCCGCTCTGCTCTCCAGAGGAGGCCCGTCGGCCAACAGCCCTCGCCCTGGGGAGTTTTGATGGCCTCCACGCGGGCCATCGGCGTGTGATCGATGAGGCCATCCAGGGCATCCCAGAGGAGGCAGTTCCCTCGGTGGTGAGCTTCTGGCCCCATCCCCGTGAGGTGCTGTTCGGCGAAGCACGCCTGAGGCTGGATCTGCCGAGCGAAAAACTCGCCCTGCTTGCCCCTCTTGGCATCCAGCAGCTCGTGCTGGTGCCCTTCACCCGAGAGCTCGCTCAGCTGAGTGCGGAAGAATTTGTCAAAACCGTTCTATTGAGCACCCTTCAGGCCAGGCGCATTGCGGTGGGCACCAACTTCCGCTTCGGCCATCAGCGGCGGGGCGACGCCGAGATGCTGGAACGGCTCGCCGCTCGAGGGGGCGTTGAGGTAAAGGTTGTGCCCATCGTTGAAGACGGTGAGGGCCGGATGAGCAGCAGCAGAATCCGCGCGGCCCTCGAGCAGGGAGATCTAGAGGCAGCCAAAGGCTTTCTTGGCAGGGCCTACCGCTTTCAGGGTCGGGTGGTTCGGGGCCGAGGCCTGGGGAGAGAACTGGGCTGGCCCACCGCCAATCTCCAGGTGGATGGCCGCAAGGCCCTGCCAGGGCTTGGCGTCTATGCCGCCTGGGCCCAACTGGATGGAGAGGGCGATCGGCTGCCGGCCGTGATGAACCTTGGCCCCCAACCCACAATCGATCCCACATCTCCCTCTGCCGTGGAAGTGCACCTGCTGGATCAGAGCCTGGAGCTGGAGGGGCGGCACCTGGGCGTCGAGCCGGTGCAGCGCCTACGCGGCCAGACCAAATTCAGTGGTCTCGAGGAGCTCAGCAGCCAGATCGGCCGCGACGCAGCCCAAGCCCGCGAGATCCTTCAGACCGGCTCTCAGGCCACGGTCGGATAGGCATTCACCAGGCCCCAGACGATGAACACGCCGATGCCACCGAGAAGAACGATTCCCCAGACCAGAACGTGCATGGTGCTTTCAGAACCACCGTTCTCCATGACCGACGCAGAAACCGTTGCCCACAGGGTGCCATGAATCCGACCCCAAGCGAGACCTCCCTGGATACACGAGTGGCACGCCTGATCGATGCCAACCTCGACCGTGCTCGGGAAGGCCTGAGGGTTGTCGAGGACTGGTGCCGCTTCGGCCTGGAGCAGCAGGACCTGGTGGTGCGCCTCAAGGACTGGCGACAACGGCTGGGACGGCTCCATCACGACAGCTACAAGCAAGCCCGCTCCACCAGCACCGACACCGGCGCCGGACTGGAGCATCCAGCCCAACTCGAGCGCCACAGCCCAGATCACGTGGTGGCGGCCAACTGCGCCCGGGTGCAGGAAGCGCTGAGGGTGCTGGAGGAGTACGGACGCAACATCGACCCTGCCCTGGCCGCTGAAGCCGCTGTGATCCGCTACGGCCTCTACGACCTGGAGGTGGCCTGCCTCAACGCCACCCTGCGGGCCAGGCGACGCACCAAGCTTCAGGACTGTCGCCTCTGCCTGATCACAACCCCCTGCGATGACCTGAGCGATCGGGTGCAGGCCGCCCTGCAGAACGGGGTGAGCATGGTGCAGTACCGCTGCAAAGCGGGGAACGATCGCGAACGCCTGCAAGAGGCCCAGCAGCTCCGGCAGCTCTGCACCCGCTTCGGGGCGCTGCTGATCATCAACGACCGTGTTGATCTGGCCCTGGCGGTCGATGCAGATGGGGTGCACCTGGGCCAGGAGGACATGCCCAGCGAGGTGGCACGCGCTCTGCTGGGTTCCGCGCGTCTGCTGGGCCGCAGCACCCACAGCATCGATCAGGTTCATCAAGCTCAGCAGGAGCCGATCGACTACCTCGGCTTCGGCCCCATCCACTCCACGGCAGTCAAACCCGAGCGATCCGCTGTTGGCCTGGAGTCGGTGCGTGATGCCACGGCGACCAGCCAACGCCCCGTCTTCGCCATTGGTGGGATCACCTCTACCAACCTCCCGGCTTTGATTGCAGCTGGTGGCCAGCGCGTGGCGGTGATCGGCGCAATCATGCATGCAGATGACGTCGGGCAGGCCTCTCGGCAACTGCTCCAGCACCTGGACCACGCCACGTTCTGAACCATGCCTCTCACCCTGATGGTCAACGGTGAAACCCGCGAACTGGATCCAGCGCCGGAACCCGCCAGCCTGGCGGCCGTTGTTGCCCAGCTGGCCAACAACCCCCAGTTGGTGGTCGCCGAGCACAACGGGGTCATCGCCCCCCGCAGCCGTTGGGACAGCATCCTGGTGAAGGATGACGACACCCTTGAGATCGTCACCATCGTGGGTGGTGGTTCCTAGAGTCTCCAGACCGATGCTGTGGGCGCTGCTGTGGCCACCCCCCGACTGTTGACACGACCCCGACGACTGCTCGCATCACTGCTGCTGCCTGTTGTGCTTGTGGGGCTCTGCCTGTTCCAGGCACAACCAGCCGATGCTGCCCGCGGTGGACGCATGGGAGGGGGTAGTTTCCGAGCTCCCTCGATGCCCCGATCCAGCGGCGGTAGCTACGGCGGTGGGTATCGCGGTGGTGGTTACCGCGGCGGGGGAATGGGCTTCCCCTTCATCATTCCGATCTTCGGCTTCGGTGGCGGTGGTCTGTTCGGGCTGCTGATCCTGATGGCCATCGCGGGTGTGCTGGTCAACGCCGTCCGTGGCGGCGGCGGTGCCCCAGCCATCGGTGGTGCTGCAGCAGCTCCAGCCATTCCGCGCAACGTGAACATGATTCAGGTGCAGGTGGGGCTGCTGGCCAGTGCCAAATCCCTGCAGGATGATCTGCGCTCTTTGGCTGCCTCCTCCGACACCAGCAGTTCAGCCGGACTCCAAAGGTTGCTTCAGGAAACAACCCTGGCTCTGCTGCGCCAACCGGACCTCTGGGTCTACGCCAATGCCGAGAGTGGAAGCGTTCCCTTCAGTTCCGCTGAATCGACCTTCAATCGCCTCTCCATGAACGAGCGCAGCAAGCTGGACGCTGAGCTCACCAGCAATGTCGGTGGTCAGCGAATGAGCGACACCAGCAGCAGCGCTGGCGAGGCAGATGCCACCAACGAATTCATCGTCGTGACGCTTCTCGTCGCGTCAACGGCAACGGCAAAGCTCGGTGGAGCCGACACCGGGGAAGATCTGCGCCAGACCCTGCGCATTCTCGGTTCCACGGCTTCTACTGAACTCATGGCCCTTGAAGTGATCTGGCAACCGGAGGGCCGAGGTGATGTGCTCAGCGCCAATGACCTCGTCACCGCATATCCCAACCTGCAGCACCTCTGAAGAACTAAAGATTTTCTTCGCCGATTTCCAGGTTTTCTGGGTATTCCTTCTCAGGAATCAGTCTTAATTTGCTGATAACCAAATTTGGACTTCCGGCGTTGGCTCCCGACCCCCGCTCCATGGAATGGCAACAGGATGGTGAGCTGGCTCGGGCTGATCTCGATGCCCTTGTGAATGCACTGCAGCGCGTGGAGTGCGACCACAACTCTGCCGAGCTGCAGCGACTGGGCCAGATTGATCCAACTGCTGCTGCCTGAGCAATCAAAGCGATTCGGCGGAATCGAATCCTTTCAGGATCCGCAAGGCAGCCATTGCGGCGCCATAGCCGTTGTCGATATTCACCACCGTCAAACCCGGGGCACAGCTGGCGAGCATCCCTTCCAAAGCGGTCCGCCCCCCTGCGCTGATCCCATAACCGACGGAGACCGGGACGCCAATCACCGGCTGAGAGACCAGACCAGCCAGCACCGTCGGAAGTGCACCCTCCATCCCCGCACAGGCGATCAGGATCCGCGCCGTCTCAAGACGGGGAAGTTGATCGAGAAGCCGATGCAATCCCGCCACGCCCACGTCCATCACAGGATCCACACCGATGCCATGGCAACGCAGGGCGAGAGCGGCTTCAGCCACCACAGTGCGATCACTGCTGCCTCCACTCAGCACCACCACCTCAGCGGGAGGCGGTGGCACAGAAGGCAGAGAGCCCAACGTCAGGCAGCGGGCATCAGGGTGCAGCTCAACCTCCGGCAATGCCTCGCACACCCGTGCCGCTTTGGGGGGATCAACCCGGGTCACAAACCCCAATTCCCCTGCTGCGGCGAAGGTCTCGAGGATGGCGATGATCTGATCTGCCGATTTGTGTTCCCCCCACACGGCCTCGACCATGCCCAACCGCTGGCGGCGCCGCAGATCGAGGCGAGCATCAGGAGTGTTCACTGCGGCAACAGTTCCCCCTCAAACACCAGAGGGAAGGGATTGCCCTGGTTGTCTCCCGTTTGCTCACGGGCCAATGTCTCGAAGCGCTCCTGAACCCGCTCCACCTCGGCAGGAGAAATGGATTTCCAAGCTTCACGACTGCTCCAACGAATCAGCAGCGTCCCCTCCTCTGTTGCCGGATCCCAGAACAGATCACGACCCAAAAATCCAGGCTGCTGATTCAGCCAAGGCTCCCAGCTGCCGCGTTCCGCAACCATCCAATCCTCACGACTCTTCTGGGGCACCTGGAGCCGCAAGTGCTCAATCACAGCAACCTCGCCATCCCCCTGAGGGTCTGCCCATGCCTGATCACGTGCCTCCGAAAGCCCTCCCAACAACAGAACCAGCGCCAAACAAGGTCCGATGACCCTAAGCAAAACAAGCCTGAGTCGATGCACGGTTCAGCTCCGCTGCAGAAGGGCGACAGCCTGGCAACTGATGCCCTCTTCCCGTCCCTCAGGCCCCAAGCCTTCGTTGGTGGTGGCCTTCACACCCACCGCGTCTGCGGCAATTCCAATGGTTGCCGCCATCGTGCTGCACATCTCCGCAATATGCGGCTTGAGCTTGGGACGCTCGGCAATCACCACCGCATCGATGTTCACCACCGACCAGCCGCGCTCCTTCACCAGCTTCACCACTTGATCCAGGAGCTTCAAGCTGTCGGCCCCTTTCCATTGGGGATCCGTGGGAGGGAAATACTTGCCGATATCACCAAGGGCGAGGGCCCCGAGCAACGCATCCATCACGGCATGCACCAACACATCGGCATCACTGTGACCGTCCAGGCCAAGACCATCGGGATGCTCCAGGCTCACGCCCCCCAGGATTAGGGCCCGACCGGGCACCAGCCGATGGATGTCGTATCCGTTGCCGATGCGCAGCTCCATGCCGAGGTCTAAGGGGTCGAAAGGGACATCCATTGTTGCGGCCTGCCAGCGTGCCAACAGGTCGGGCCGCCGTTCGCGGGTGCGCTGCTCCCGCTGCTCCTGACGCCACCGAGCGATGGCACCGTGGTCGCCGCTGCGCAGCACATCGGGGACGGTCATGCCGCGAAAGTCAGCGGGGCGTGTGTAGTGCGGGTGTTCGAGGAGGAGTGCACTGTGGCTTTCCTCCACCAGCGAATCAGCCGTTCCCACCGTGCCGGGAAGCAGACGAACAACACCGTTGATCACCGTCATCGCCGGCAGCTCACCGCCGGTGAGGACGAAGTCACCCATCGACACCTCCTCATCCGCCAGGCCGCGAATCCGCTCGTCGAACCCCTCGTAGTGTCCGCAGAGGAAGACCAGTTGATCGTGGTCGGTGGACCAGCGCTGCAAATCCTGCTGCTGCAGGGGACGCCCCTGTGGTGACATCAACAACACCCGGCTGCGGGAGGTGCGGGGGATGGCCTCCATCGCCGCGAACACCGGTTCCGGCTTGAGCACCATGCCGGCGCCGCCGCCGTAGGGCTCGTCATCCACCTTCCGATGGCGATCCGTGGCGAAGTCCCGTGGATTGTGCAGGTGCAACTCGGCAAGTCCCGCCTTGAAGGCACGCCCGATCACCCCCAACTCCAGCAGAGGGGCAAATGCCTGCGGCGCCAGACTCACCACATCAAGGCGATAGGGCGCCATGCCGCCTCAGGCCGCGGGTTTGGACACCCTTCGGATGTCCGTGCAGAAACTGCCCTGAACCGGTGTTCCCTGCGCATCAACGGCTGTGGTGCTTCTCAGGCGCAGGTTGACCCGCGTGAACCAAATCCTCTCCTGAACAGACACCCCGTCGGGCCGGCTGAGGTTCAACTCCATGCTGCCGTCGGGCCAGAACCGCCAGTTTCCAGGGGCATCACCATCAAGAATCAGTTGTCCATCAGCGGCAAAGGTGAGAGTGCTGCTGGTCCCGCCAGGAGCCTGAACCTGCAGTTGACCAAGAGCACCCTGCTCTGCCACGCAGCGGACGGTGAGTTCACCCCGTTCACTGCTATGCCAGTCGTCATCACCTCCGGCAGCCAGCTCAAAGCAGCTGCGAAGGCTCATCCACTCCCCGTCGCAGAGGTTCAGAAAGGAGGCAGGATCTTCCGGAGGAAAGGCTTGTTCGCTCATCAGAGCATTCTCTCAGCCGGGTCACCAGCCGATGGGGAGAAAGGGGTAAGGACGGTTCCAGCCATAGAGCGCAAGCCGCTGCTGTCCCTGGGCGGCGGCACCACGACGGTGAAAGCCGAAGACATCCGCAAGCACCAGGCTGTTCGCTGGGCAGGTCAAGGCAACGGGGTTGGGCAGGCCCAGCTCTGCCAGGGACTCTTCACGAATGCGGAACGATCCGGAGACATCCGGCTGCCGCCGTTGTTCAGCGGCAGCGGTGGCCGTGGCCTGCTCCCAACGCAGTCGAGGCGCATCGAGGCGATGGCTGCCCGGCACGTACTCAAAGGGTCCGTCCTGCCATTGAACCGGCCGCAGAAAGAACCAAAACTTGAGAGCACGAAAGAACGTGTCGCGATGCAGATCCTTCTGCAAATCGTGCGTGCGGGTCTCCTCGCCATGCACCGTCAGGTAGATGTCCAGCTTGCGGGGATTCATGGGCAGGCCAATGATCTGGCGCGATCCCTCATGGAGCCGCTGATCGCGGGAAAAGGCAGCAGCCCGAGGCATCTGCTCGGGGTCGATGTGAAAAAAACGGTTGAGGGTTCCACCATCAAAACGGTCAAAACCTCCAGGGAAGGGTTGTTTCGGGTGAAAGCCAGGCCGGTTGTTGTCTGGTGCCGGATGCGAGCGTGACGCGGAGCTAACCACAGCCTCCACCTCGTCACGCAAGGCATCAAAGTCCTGCTGCGGCAGAAAGTTCTCGAGCACCACAAAGCCATCCCGCTCCAGGCTGGCCAGCTGAACTGGCCGAAGCAGACGTCTCCAGAGGCAAAGCGTCTCCGCCAGCTGGACGCGGTGTCGATGCAGCTGCCAGCGCCGGTTCAGGCCAGGGTGACCCACCCATGGATCCCGAAAGGTCTTGGTGCGGGTTAACAGCGAAAGCATGAGCGCGACATTACGCGCTCAAGGAATCGTCCATACATTGAAGTTGAAAGGTCGATTCCTTTGCTGTGATTGAACTCTCGCCGCTGGTTTCAACCACCACCGGTTTTCTGGTGTTGTTCGTGGGGAAACGCCTGAACCGCGAACTCCAGGCGTTGCGGACCTATTCGATTCCAGAGCCCGTGTCGGGGGGTCTTCTTGTGGCCATCCTCCTGACCCTGCTGCATGTCATTGGAGGACCTGAACTCAGTTTCAACCTTGATTCGCGGGACTTTCTTCTGGTCTATTTCTTCACCACGGTGGGGATGAACGCCCGTTTCAGCGACCTTCTCCGAGGCGGGCCGGCACTGTTCATTCTTCTGGGCCTAACCATTGGCTACATGACGCTGCAGAACGTCATCGGAGTCACGATGGCGGGTTTGCTGGGGCTGCATCCCGCCACGGGACTGCTCGTGGGAACGGTGTCACTGATTGGTGGACACGGCACAACGATTGCCTGGGCTCCCAGCTTTGTGGACACATTCCAGATTGAAAGTGCCATGGAAATCGGCATTGCGGCGGCCACCTTTGGGCTGGTGCTGGCCAGTGCCAGCGGCGGACCCATCGCCCAATTCCTGATCCATCGTTTCCAGATTCCCTGTCCGACCTCAACGGCTGCAGATCAGCACCAAAGTGACCCAGCCAACAGCGAGAGAGATCAGTTGCCTGGACGAAGGCAGATCAACATGACCTCCTTCCTGGCAGCCCTGTTGGCCATCAACATCTGCATCATCTCCGGCACGGTGCTGAACGGTGGCATTGCTGCCCTCGGCCTGAAGCTGCCGCTGTTTGTGCCCTGCCTACTGGTGGGCATCCTGTATTCAAATCTGCTGCCGTCAGAACGATCTGAACGGGCTGTTTTCCACTGGCCCCTTCAATCGCCGTCGCTCGATCTGATCGGAGAATTGTCCTTGGGCATCTTCCTGGCCATGTCCCTGATGAGCCTGCAGCTTTGGAGCTTGGTCGGCCTTGCCCTGCCTCTATTGGTGATCCTCCTGACCCAGTTCATCGTCGCTCTGGCCGTGAACCTGCTGCTGGTGTTCCGGCTCATGGGACGGACCTATGACGCAGCTGTGATCTGCGCGGGCTTCGGCGGCATCGCCCTGGGGTCCACACCAACCGCGATGGCCAACATGACGGCGGTGACGCAGCAATACGGAGCCTCGACGCGGGCCTTTCTGATCGTTCCCCTGGTGTCTGCCTTTTTCCTGGATCTGGTCAATGCATTCCTGATCCCCGGATTCATCGGCCAGCTCTAGGCGGCTGTTCTGTGGTCCCCCGTGCACCCAAGTTCAGCCAAACCAAGCAGTCCGGTTTACACCGCTAATAAGGCGCCAAAAGCAACAAATCGGGACTCGGCACTTTGGTTCGTTGAATAACGGGACAGAGCACGAAAAGGCTTAACTCGAGCGGCACGGAGATGCCAGCGAAAGGCGGTACGCAAAGAAGAGGCCGCCCAATCCACACGGGGGGATTGGGCGGTTCACCCCTCTCGTCGGGCCTCGCTCTACCCGGCTTTCAGGACCAACGTGCTCCTGACCATCAAATAATGATTTCCAAGCGGCTTTTTTAGAGAACATCGGCGAGTGATATGCGACATCCGCATAAGGCGATATCCGCTTCACTCATGCGAGGGAGTGGGTAGCCAGCAAAAACCAATCATCTGAGGGATGTGGAATCCCATCGCCGCGGGGATGCTGAACTCGGTGGACAAGGTCTGATACCTCAAGACCGCGAGTGGCGGTGCTGGTGTCAGTGCTCTTGCGGGTGCTGGTTGGCTTGGTGCTCTCAGAGCGCAGCAAGAGGCCAGAGGAGTGGTCCCTCCACTGGCGCTGTGTTCTTGTTGCCGCTACTGAGAACCCGTGTAACCAAGCTCGGTTAAACGCGCAGGTTTGCTTCGCCAATCCGGCACCACCTTGACGAACAGCTCCAGATACACCGGGCCATCGATCAGCACCTGCATCTGCAGACGCGCCCCCTGGCCGATCGTCTTCAGCATCGCCCCGCCTTTGCCGATCAGGATTCCTTTCTGACTCTTCCGTTCCACCAGCACCGTGGCCAGCACTGCGGTCCGCCCTCCCCCTTTGCCCTTGGCCGGCAACTCCTCAACGCGATCAATCGTGACGGCAACGCTGTGGGGCACCTCTTCTCGGGTGTGGAGAAGCACCTGCTCACGAATGAGTTCCCCAAGCAGCACCCGCTCCGGTTGATCACTCACCATCTCGGGTGGATAGAGCTGGGGTCCCAAGGGCAACTGAGCCGCCATCGCCGCTGTGAGCTCTTTGCAGCCATCTCCTGACAGGGCGCTGCAGCGGTGCAGCGGCCAGTTGGTCTCCTCCAGAAGGGCGCTGTAGGCCTCCTCCGACTCGGCCTGATGCTCTGCGGCCACCTTGTCCCACTTGTTGAGGGCCACCAAAACCGGCAATGACTGCTGCAGCAGCAGATTCACGATGAAGGCATCGCCCCGGCCAGGGCGCTCGCAACCCTCCAGCAGCAACACCACCAGATCCACCTCACCGATGGCACTGCGAGCACTCTTCACCAGGCGTTCCCCCAGCAAGTGGTGGGGCTTGTGGATGCCAGGGGTGTCCACCAGAACCATCTGAGCCACCTCCGTGGTGAGGATCGCCCGCAGGCGGTTGCGGGTGGTCTGGGCCACAGGGGAGGTGATCGCCACCTTTTCCCCCACCAGCTGATTCACCAGCGTGGATTTGCCCACGTTCGGGCGACCGATCAGTGCGATGAAGCCAGAGCGGTAATCCTCTGGCAGCGGAGTTGGGTGCATGTCCCAAGTCTGCGCCGCCGTTGAATCGCCCAATAGCCTGGGGGAAGGATTTCGAGCGGGCCATGGCGGTTCAGCAGCCCACCTTCCAGCAAGCCATGGAGATCACTGCGGCTTGGCTGCAGCAATGGGACCACGAGGAGATCAGCGATGAGGTGCTCGCCGACCGCATCGGTGAAATGGTGGCCAGCCGCGATGGTGCCCGGGGCTTTTTCGTGGTGAGCCTGGCGGGAGACAGTGTGCTCATGGATCGATTGCCCGACGCCGTTGTCGGCCAACTGCGCAACGCTGGCCATGGAGTGGTTGATCTCAGCGTCCGCAATCTGGCCATGAGCACCGCCATGGCCGTACAGCACCGCCGCTCAGGAGATGCAGCTCAGCAGGCCGGCTCGGAACGGGTCAGTACTCGCTGCATTGAACTGCTCAGGCTGCTGGAACCTGCAGAGGTGAAGGAGCGTCTGGAGCAACTGCTGGCCGCAGCGCTCGACAACCGCGGTGAGGACGTCGCCTTCCTGGAGAAGTGGGGATACGACGCCGAGCAGAAGCAAGCCATCGGAGACAGCGTCTATGCCGTGGCGGAAGGCTGAGCTGAAGCTTCAGGCCATGTCTTCCAATTCCTTGCCACTGGTTTCGCGAACGAAGAACAGCACCAAAAAGAAGGAGATCGCAGCTGCCGTGGCATAGAGCCCATAGGCCAGGGCAGGGCCAGACGCCTCCAACAACGGCGGGAAGGTTCGGGCGATGAACCAGTTCGCGATCCAGTTGACCATCGCGCAAAGTCCCAGAGCGACGGCACGGATGCGGTTGTTGAACATCTCGCCGAGCATCACCCACATCACGGGGCCCCAGGAGAAGCCGAAGGCGAAGACGAATAGGTTTGCGGCCAACAACGCCACAACGGCAGCCATGCCCACGAGCTGGGGGGAGCCGTTGACCACAGCAGCCCCGGCAAAGACCCAGCTCATCGAGCCCAGGGTGAGGGCCATGACCACGGAACCGATCAGGAGCAGAGGTTTGCGACCGATGCGATCAATGAACAGGATCGCCACGAAGGTGGTCACCACGTTGGTGACCGACGTGATCACGGTGACAATCAGACTGTCGGTGGTGCTGAAGCCCACCGCCTGCCAGAGAACACTGGAGTAATAAAAGATGACGTTGATGCCAACAAACTGCTGAAAGATCGCCAGCATCACGCCGGTCCAGACCACCGGTAACAGCAGAGTCCTTGCGTCGAGCAGATCCGTCCAACGTCCGTGATCGGTGTTCTCCAAGCTGTGCTGGATCCTGGCGATCACCTGCTGAGCAGGCTCGTGCAACGTTCGTTCAATCACCAAACGGGCCCGCTCAGGCAAGCCTTTCTGCACGAGGTAGCGCGGACTTTCCGGAATCCCCAGCACCAGCACCCCATAGAGCGTTGCGGGCAACACCTCCGACAACAGCATCCAGCGCCATGCCGCAAGAGGACCCACGACGGTCACAGGATTGCGATCCGGCGTGAACAGCACAACCGCGTAGTCGAACAGCAGGGCCAGAAAGATGCCCACCACGATCGCCAGCTGTTGCAGCGATCCCAGACGGCCGCGCTGATCGGCAGGTGACACCTCGGCGATGTAGGCCGGTGCCAACACGCTGGCGAAACCGACCCCAAGGCCACCGATCACCCGCCAGACAATCAGACCGGTCAGGGTCTGCGCCAACGCGGAGCCGATGGCACTGACCAGGAACAAAGCAGCGGCCACCACCATGCTGTGGCGGCGACCGATCCTGTCGGACAACCAGCCCGCGACCAAGGCACCGATGGCCGAACCGATCAATGCCGATGCCACCGCACGACCCAAGTCTCCGGACGACACCTGAAACACCTCTCCAATGGCACCAACAGCGCCATTGATCACCGCGGTGTCATAACCGAAGAGAAAACCGCCAAGGGCCGCTGAAACAGCGATCTGAAGGATGAAGCGCAGACGCCGCCTTTGCCGCTTCAGCTCGGGAGCAGAGACCTGAGGATCCAAAGTCAACCGGAGGACTGCCCACAATGCAGCGATCCGATGCGTTGCTGTCAGCTGCTCCGCAAGGTATCGAAACCGTATCGCCGGGCACAAAAAAGCCCCGACTTGACCGGGGCGAAGGCTTGTTGGAGTGGGCGACAATGATCAATCGCGACGACCACCGCCGTTGAGCACGATGATCAGGCGCAGGATGAAGATGAACAGGTTGATGTAGGTGAGGTACATGCTCAGGGCACCCGCTAGGTACTGATCATCCCGGTAGGAGCGGGGCATCGTGTAGAAGTCGACGAAGGCGGCGCCTACGAAGAGCACAGTGCCGAAGCCCGCGATCATCAGTTCAAAGCTGGTGCCATGGAACATGGCTGGGGCAAAAATGCCGCCAACGAACTGGACGACCATGGCCAGGATCAGGCCGATCAAGCCGAGACCAACCACGCCGGAAAGCGCCTGACCAACGGAATCGCTCATGCGACGACCAACGATCGACGCAATCACGAAGGTGATGCCGGTGGCCAAGGCGGCTGTGCCGACCGCACCGATACCGGCGACGGCTCCAGCGAAGGCCACGAGACCGCTCAGGGTAAATCCGGTGATCAGGCTGTAGATGGACAACAGCGGCAAGGCTGTGGCGTTGTTCCCCTTCATCGCGACGTTCTGCGCGACGAAGAAGAGAACCAAGTTGCCGATCACGGCCACCCAGAACAGGGGCATGAACAGCGGGGTGGCCATCATCGAAAGACCACCGATCACCCCGATCGAGGTGAGCACCATGCCGCCACCGACATAGGGCAGCGCTTTATTGACAACGTTGGGCCCGACAAGGGCGCTCGATTGCGCCTGACGGATCGCCTCCTGGAAATTGCTGCTTGCTGGCATGTTGACCAGGTCACCAAAGACTCCCCACATCCTGCCAGCGGTGGCAAGGGATTGGAGTGTGGATCTCCCTATCGACGCTGAGGCTTGGCTGTCTTGCGTTCGTCCCGTCGGGCATAGGCCTCGACCACCCGCTGCACCAGTGGGTGACGCACCACATCCGCCGAGGTGAGGCGACAGACAGCCACCCCTTCCACACCATCCAATACATCGGAGGCCTCCACCAAACCGCTCTGCACGGTGGCGGGAAGATCCACCTGGGTGATGTCTCCCGTCACCACCATCCGAGAACGCTCTCCGAGGCGGGTCAGCACCATGCGCATCTGGGCAGGCGTTGTGTTCTGAGCTTCATCCAGGATCACAAAGGCATCGCTGAGGGTGCGGCCCCGCATGTAGGCCAGCGGAGCAACCTCAATCACCCCCTTTTCCAACAGCACGCCGGTTTTCTCCGCACCGAGCAGGGAATGCAAGGCGTCATAGAGCGGACGCAGATAGGGATCCACCTTCTGCTGAAGGTCGCCCGGCAGAAACCCCAGCCGCTCGCCCGCTTCAACAGCGGGCCTGGTGAGAATCAAGCGTTCTACCTTGCGTTCGGTCAGCATCCGAACCGCCAGAACGGTGGCCAGGAATGTCTTTCCTGTGCCGGCAGGGCCGAGCGCAAAGGTGAGATCGTGGCGCTCCATGGCATCCACATATTTCTTCTGTCGCAGGGTGCGTGGGCGCAGCAGATTGCCCTTTTGGCTCTTTGCCAACACCTGCTCCCCCATGGCGGCGTGGTCATCGCCGCGGCCGGTGTTGAGCGCGCCAAGAGCCGACTGAAGATCCACCGGAGAGACCGACTGACCCTCCTGCCAGATCGGGCGCACCAGCTCAACGACCGCAGCCGCCCGTTCGATCTGCGTCGGCCGCCCGCTGATCACCAATTGAAGACCCCGCAACACCATGGAGGCTCCTGTCAGAGCTTCGAGGCGATGCAGGGTTGTTTCTGCTTCACCGGCCAAGGCCAATGCAGCATCGGGATCAGGCAGGTCGAGAACGAAACGGCCGCGTTCGCCGTCGTCAGACACCGGAATGATCAGCCCTCGGTGGATTCGGATTCAGCGGAATCGGAAGCAGCAGCTTCAGCAGCTTTCTCTTCAGCGGCAGCGGCCTTGGCTTCAGCAGCTTCCTTAGCATCAGCCTCTCGCTTGGCCGCTTGCTTGACCTTGCCGACGGTTTCTGCAGGACGCACAGTCTTTTCAAGCAGACCGCCACGCTCAAGCAGGGTGCGCACCACATCTGTGGGCTGGGCGCCCTGACCCAGACGCTCACGGATGGCCTCGGTGTCGAGTCGCGTTTCCTTCGTCCGGGGGTTGTAGAAGCCCAGCTCCTGCAGGGGACGACCGTCACGACGTGAGGTGCTGTTGCAGGCCACGAGGCGGAAGCTCGCTTCCCGCTTCTTGCCAAACCGCTTCAGGCGGAGCTTGATCATCGTGGCCCTGGAGTGAAGGAAAAGTGGAGGTCCGGCGGCGCCAAAACGCCTGCCAAACAACCACCATACCGTTCCGCCTTCACAGATCCCCGAAGCCCTTCTTCTTCTTGGCCGGTCGCTGCCGTTTCGGTGGACCACCACGACCGGGGCGACCACCGCCACCCGGCATTCCACCCATGCCGGGCATTCCTGGCATCCCGCCCATCCCCGGCATTCCACCCATGCCGGGCATTCCTGGCATCCCGCCCATCCCTGGCATTCCGCCCATGCCAGGCATGTTGCCCTGGCTCATCTGCTGCATGAAGCCGCGCATTTTCTGAAAGTCGGCCAGCACCTTGTCCACATCAGCAGCCTGATGGCCGCTGCCGCTGGCGATCCGGCGACGTCTTGAAGGTTGACTCGCAAGCAGGTCGGGGTTTTCACGCTCCTGCTGGGTCATCGAGCCGATCATGGCCTCGATGCGCTTGAGCTGCTGCTCCCCCTGCTTGAGCATGCCGTCATCGATCTTGTTCATGCCCGGGATCATTTTCATCAGCCCCCCAAGCGAGCCCATGCGCTTGATCAAGCGCATCTGCTTCACGAAGTCCGAGAAGTCAAACGTCGCCTCCTGCAGCTTCTTCTGCATCTTTTCGACGTCGGCGAGTTCGACCTCCTTCTGGGCCTTCTCCACCAGCGTCAGCACATCCCCCATGCCGAGGATGCGACTGGCCATCCGTTCGGGATGGAACGGCTGCAGCGCCTCAACCTTCTCGCCGGTGCCGATGAACTTGATCGGCTGACCGCTCACCTTGCGGATCGAAAGGGCGGCACCGCCGCGGGAATCACCATCGAGTTTGGTGAGCACCGCTCCGGTGATGCCCACCTGATCGTGGAAGGCACGGGTGAGTTCGGCAGCCTCCTGGCCGATCATCGAATCCACCACCAGCAGCACCTCATCGGGCTGCACGGCGGAACGAATCCGCACCATCTCCTCCATCATCTCGGTGTCGATCTGGAGACGGCCGGCGGTGTCCACCAGCAGGGTGTCGAACCCCTCCTGCTTCGCTTTGGCTAAGCCAGCTGCTGCGATGTCCTCCGGCTTGGCTTCAGCCCCGAGACTGAACACCTCCACATCAATCTGAGCACCCAACGTCTTGAGCTGCTCGATCGCCGCTGGTCGATAAACGTCAGCTCCCACCATCAAGGCTCGACGTCCCTGGTCCTTGAGGTGCAGACCAAGTTTGGCCGTGGCAGTGGTCTTACCCGCACCCTGAAGACCGGCCATCAGGACGACGGTGGGAGCCTCGGCAGCCTTGGCCAGAGGCGCGTTATCGCCCCCCATGACCTCCACCAGCTGCTCATGGACCACCTGGATGAACTTCTGATCCGGGCTGACCCCACGCACCACCTCAGCGCCGACGGCTTTGTCGCGGACCTCAGCAACGAAGTCCTTGACCACCGGCAGGCTCACATCCGCTTCAAGCAACGCCCGACGAACGTCCTTCAGCGCCCCATCGACGTTGGTCTCGCTGATCGAATCCTGGCCTCTCAGCCCTTTGACCGCGTCTTCAAAACGGGCTGACAGCTCGTCGAACATCGGCGCTACGCCCTTCCTTCAGTGCAGTGATCGTAAAAAGGCGTTGATCCAGAGATCAGGAACCAGGGATATAGGCATGCAGACGCCATTGCTTGCCATCTCTCCCGAGGACATAGGTCACGCTGAAGTCACTCGGTGCTGTCTCGTCGATGACAGCACCATCAGCACCCTGGAGGCGATCGCTGTAGGCCACCTGGGCCCGCAGTTCAATTCTCAAGGGTTTCCGGTCCACCACGTCGATGCTCGTGATTGAGGCATCAATCAACTTCAACCGCCCTGCAGCCTCGTCAGTTGTCCGCTCACGCTCCACGCGCTTCACAAGAGGATCCCTGGCCACAATCGAAAGGTCCGCCGGCTGACCGGACAAAGCCAGAGCTTTGGCATCGAGCCATCCCTGAACCAAAGCCTGCAGCTCCGCTTCGGTGGGCGCATCACTAACAAGCGGCTCAGAGGGAGCAGAAGGCCGAAGATCCGGCTTCAGGCTCGCTACGGGCTCCTCGGTCAGCGGCGGTGGAGGAGCGTCGAGCTCCACGGCCGCTTCCACTTCAGCCTCAGGACTCTCCGAAGCCGTTTCCGTCATCAGTGGCGCCTGATCCAAGTTGCGTCGGACCAGGGCGAGACCCCCCAGAGCGATGCCGACCACAACAAGACCCCCCGCAGCCGGACGAATCCATCTTTGCCTCCAAAACGATGGCGGAGACTCCGCTGCATCGGAATCGGTCTCAGGATCAGCCTCATTCATTTCGAATGAAGAATCCAGGGACGCAGCTGCCGCTGCGGACCAGGCCAGGGGCATGTCTTCAACATCGGGCTGACGCGAAGCCTTGCGATCCAGACGATCGACGTAACTCTGCACATCACGATCCGCAAACCACGCATCCAGATCAGCCACCGAGGCGTCGACATCGCGATAGCCGGGCAACACATCGCGCTCAAGCCATGCGCGGCAGTATTCACATTGCGCAGCAAGCCGATCACCGGGATGGTTCAAGAACCAGGCCTGCAGTTCCGCATCTCGCAGAACGGCGAAATGCCGCTCCGCATCCTTGACGTTGCCCAACAGCAGATCCAGGCAGCCCAGCAGCGGCATGGGGTCGAGGTCAGCATTGGCGAGCGTCTGCATCCGATCGCGCGCCTGCTCCAGGAATTCGGGCTTACGGCGTGAGAAGCCTGCGGCGGTCAATGCCAGAACCGTGAGGAAACCAGCGTCATCAGTCCCACCCTCAAACCAGCGACCGAATAGATCGATCTGCTCCTGCACCGTCAAAAAGCGACGGATCTGGTGGAAGAACGATTCGAAATCGGCCTGACTGAGGCTTCCTGGGTGATCGCCCTCATCAGTGACGGCCTCTAAACCACCACGGGCCACGACCAACTCATCGAGAAGCGTCAAACCCCGTTGGTGAGAGTCCTGATCCCCAAGATCACGGCTGAGCAGATCCAGAATCCGAAATGGAGTGAGCGCCTGCAAGGCCTCCTCCAGCAAGTGCTGCTGATCGGGCAGCTTGCCCATCCGCTGTTGCAGCTGGATTCCATCCATCAAAAGTTGGGCGGCCGACTCGTAGCGACGTTGCTCCTCCTCCTCCAACGCCGCGTCGCGACAGGCCAGAGCGGCAAGGAGAGTCAGATCAGCTTCACGGCCACTTCCAAGGGCCGGTGCCTGAGGAGGCTGGAGGCCCTGACGTGCCAACTGAAAAGCCTCAACAGCTCCATGGGCCTCCCATAGCAAAATCAGCCCTGCCACCTCACTGCTGGTGGGGAGATCCAACCCCACCGTGCCGTTGGGATGGGATTCACTGAGGCGCAGCAAAGCCGCTTCGTAGTCGGCCCTGTCGGTGGGGTCGGACAGCAGGTCGGCGGATCGACGCAACAAGTCGGCCCGCTGCAGCAGCGCTTCGTGGGTGAATCCCTGGTCTGGTGGACTGTCACAACGGGTTTGCAACCGGCGCAGAATCGCTTCTGGCTCTGCCGATGGACTGACGCCCAGAAGTCGGAAATGATCAATGGGCAGATCCAACAGCAAGGCTGCGAGGAGACGCGGATCTTAGTCAGTGTCAGGGGTTTTGCCCATCGCTCATCGGCTGGCCCTTAAAGTTGACTCCAAACCATTAGGTGGACATGGGTCAGGACCTCGCTGTCGATTCCGCTCCGATTGGCACTGCGACTGCTGGTCCCCACGCCGAACGGCTCTCAAAACTGGTCACAGCACAACGGGCCAGCGTTGACCGGGACACCGGTCTTGACCTCTACCGGGACATGACCCTGGGCAGGCGCTTCGAGGACAAATGTGCCGAGATGTACTACCGGGGCAAGATGTTTGGCTTCGTTCATCTGTACAACGGTCAAGAAGCTGTCAGCACCGGTGTGATCGGTGCCATGAAGCGTCAGCACGACTGGTTCTGCAGCACCTACCGCGATCACGTGCATGCCTTAAGCGCCGGCGTACCCGCCCGCGAGGTCATGAGCGAACTCTTCGGCAAGGAGACCGGTTGCAGCAAGGGTCGTGGCGGTTCGATGCACCTTTTTTCCAAAGAGCATCACCTGCTTGGTGGCTTTGCCTTCATCGCGGAAGGCATTCCCGTGGCTCTCGGGTCTGCCTTCACCAGCCGCTACAAGCGTGATGCCCTCGGTGATGCCTCCAGCAACGCCGTAACAGCTGCCTTCTTTGGCGACGGAACCTGCAATAACGGTCAGTTTTTCGAATGCATGAACATGGCGCAGCTGTGGAAGCTGCCGATCATTTTCGTGGTCGAAAACAACAAGTGGGCTATCGGAATGGCGCACGACAGAGCCACCAGTGACCCTGAGATCTGGCGCAAGGCCAGTTCCTTCGGAATGGCCGGCGAAGAAGTGGATGGAATGGACGTTCTGGCGGTGCGGGCAGCAGCCCAACGGGCCGTGGAACGAGCCAGGGCCGGCGAAGGTCCGACCCTGTTGGAATGCCTCACCTATCGCTTCCGTGGCCACTCCCTCGCTGATCCAGACGAACTCCGCGCGGAGGAAGAAAAGCAGTTCTGGGCCAAGCGTGACCCCCTCAAAGCCCTGGAACGGGATCTGACAGACGCAGGCCTGGTGAACAGCGATGAACTGCGCGCGATCGAGAAGGACATCGACGGCATCGTTCAGGACTGTGTTGACTTCGCCCTGTCTGCTCCGGAGCCCGACCCATCGGAACTCACGCGCTACATCTGGGCTGAAGACTGATTCAGCTGAACTGGTTGAGTTTTAAGGAGCCGGCTCAAGGCCGGCTCAGATGCCGCTCGGAAGACGACGGGTGAGGTTGCGCAGTTTCCGCAATGCCTTGAGCTCAACCTGACGGACACGCTCCCTGGACACTTCCATGAGACGTCCGATTTCGGCGAGGGTGTGACGTTCATTGCCCTCAAGCCCGAAGCGCATGCGCAGAACATGCTGCTCCTGTTCACTCAGGTGACTCAGCCATCGGCCCAGCTGTTCGTGATGAATCCTTTGCTCAACGATGTCGAGAGGTTCATCGAGGGATGAATCAGCAATCAAATCACCAAGGAAGCTGCGACCCTCCTCTCCGTTAACAGGAGCATCAAGACTGCTGGTCGTCAGGGCCTGGCGCAGCAGCGAATCCAGCTCATCCAAGGGAATATCCATGGCTTCAGCGATCTCCACACGGCTGGGCATAGCGCCGAGTTTGTGGGCGAGATCGAGACTGACCTTGCGAATGGTGGTGAGCCGCTCACTGAGGTGAACCGGCAGACGAATCGTGCGCGACTGGCAGGCAATGGCGCGGGTCATGCTCTGGCGGATCCACCAGAAGGCATAGGTGGAGAACTTGTAGCCCCGGGTGGGATCAAATTTCTCAACAGCACGCTCAAGCCCGAGGGAGCCCTCCTGAATCAGGTCGAGCAACTCGAGACCCTTGCCCTGATATTTCTTGGCAACACTGACAACTAAACGAAGGTTGGCCTTCATCATCCGCTCTTTGGCGCGCCGACCGATCCTCAGGAGACGACGCTGCGCCGTAGTGAGTTCTCCATCCGCAAACTCGCGGGAGCCGTCTTCTGTCAGGGCCATCATGGCTTGCACCTGATTGCCCAGCTCGATTTCCTCAGCTGGTGTGAGAAGAGGGATTCTGCCAATGGTGGCGAGGTACCAGCTGACAGGGTCGCTGCTGCGCCGACGTTGAGTCTCCAGCGGCTTGGATGCGGTGGACACCATGGGTGCTGCGGAAGTGAGATGACTTTCGTACGAACAGAAAGAATGTCGATGTGTTTTCAGCAACCCTTCAGATTCAGAACAGCAAATCGAAACATTTCAGATTTGCGAAAGATTTAAAATCAGCAAAAGCTCTGTGGACAGAAGCAAGCCGAGTGAACAAAAAGAGTCATTTGTTCAGACTTTGTTGAACATCGTTGTTTGCTTTTTCTGACACCGCGCTGCAAGGATTTTCAAACAATCCGCAATCGCCGAAGCATCACTTGATTGAGCACGACGTGCCGCCAAACCATGCAAAGCCGTGCTGGCAACAAAGCTTTCAAGCCCTGGCTGCTGGTGTGCCGCGACGGCCTGGGCGCCCCAACCAGTCACAAAACCGGCCAGCAGGTCGCCTAGTCCAGTGCGAGCAACCCAAGGAGACGTGCCTGTCAGCACAACTGCCGCACCCGATGAATCCGCCAGAACCGAATGCGCACCCTTCAGCAAAATGCAACAACCGCTGCAGCGTGCTGCTGCGATCACCCTCTCAAGCGCATCGCCCTCGCCACAATCAGGAAACAAACGCGCGAACTCAGCGGCATGGGGTGTCAGCCAGGTTGGGCCCTGACGCTGCAACAACCAACGCCACCCCTCCGGACTGGACGCCAGGGCATTGATCCCATCTGCATCGAGCACCAGCAAACCAGCGACGGTGCGCAGTTGCTCCGACCACTGGTTCCACCACCGGGAGGGGTTACCAAGCCCGGGACCGACCAACACCGCATCCAGCCGGTCTGGAATCACCCCCTCCTCCAGTTGCATCACCTCCGGCAACACCTGCCACAAATTCGATTGAAGACAGGGCGGCACAACGGCCTGAACGCAGCCACAGCCACTGGCCATGGCCCCCCGCAGCGCGAGATGTGCTGCGCCGGGGTAGCGATCACTGCCCGCCACCACCAGAGAGCGGCCCCGTTCGTACTTCATCGCTGTGGGCGGCAGCGCTGGTAACGGGGCCGTACAGGCCTCTCCAACCGGCAGACGGCGCGGCAAGACCGCAGCGGCGTTGCCCATCACCGCAGGCGGCAACCCCAGATCAATCCGCACCAACGCCCCAACCCAAGGACGGGCTGGGTCCAGACACAACCCGCGCTTCATCCAGCCAACGCTGAGGGTGGCCGAAGCACAAGCAGCCTGCTCCCCCAACACAGTTCCGTGGTCCGAACAAAGACCTGACGGCACATCCAGGCTGATCAGCGCACCAGGCTGCAACTGCTGTCGGCGCCGGAACAGATCCTCGAAGGACTCAGGCAGAGCCCTGCTCTGCCCGAGCCCGAAGATCGCGTCCAGCCACAGCGCTGCGTCGGCTGGATCCGGGTCTTGACGCAGGCGCCGCAGACCGAGCCACTCCCCATGGCGCAGATGGTCAGCGGTGAGTTGCTTGCGAATGGCAAGGGGACACCACAGCGAAACCTCAATGCCAGCCAAATGCAACTCCCTCGCCACCACCAGGCCATCGCCACCGTTGTGGCCCGGCCCGACCAAGACCACCACTCCATTTCTCAGCAGGTCGCTGCGCGCCAGGAGCCAAGACGCCATCGCAAGCCCCACCTTCTCCATCAAGGCGGCGACGGGCATTCCGCTGTCGAACAGGCTCTGTTCCAGACCCCGCATGGACGAGGCATCCACGAGCAGATGATCGGAATCAGCGGGAGGCCACACCACTCGCAGGTTGCCGGGACCTCACTATGGAGAGAACTCCCTGCGCCGCCCATGGCCATCGGATCCACCACAACCCGCGCTGGTGAGGCCGCTCTTGAGCGTCTTAGGCAATGGCCTGGAGAGCATCGCGTGGCCGTTGGTCTCTCCGGCGGTGTCGACAGTTCCCTAACAGCGGCGCTGCTGGTGGAAGCGGGTTGGCAGGTGGAAGGCCTGACCCTTTGGCTGATGAGCGGGAAAGGAGCCTGTTGCGCTGAAGGACTGGTGGATGCGGCCGGCATCTGTGAACAGCTGGGCATTCCCCACCACGTGGTGGACACGCGGGAGACGTTCCAACAGGAGATCGTCCAACGACTGGTGAACGGCTACCGCGATGGGATCACGCCACTGCCCTGCTCCCAATGCAATCGGTCGGTGAAATTTGGACCGATGCTCAATTGGGCCCTCCAAGAGCGGAACCTGCCCCGCATCGCGACCGGCCACTACGCCCGGATCCGTCATGGGGGCGATCAACAGCGTCATCAGTTGCTGCGGGGCCTCGACGGTCGCAAGGACCAGAGCTATTTCCTCTACGACCTTCCCCAGGAGGTCTTGGGACGCATCGTCTTTCCTTTGGGGGAACTAACAAAGCCCGACACGCGGCTCGAAGCTGCCCGACACGGTCTGCGTACTGCAGAGAAACCAGAAAGCCAGGATCTCTGCCTGGCGGACCACCACGGATCCATGCGGGCGTTCCTGGATGCCTATCTGCCACCCCGCCAAGGGGAGATCGTGCTGGGCGATGGAACCGTTGTGGGCGAGCACGACGGCATCGAACACTTCACCATTGGTCAGCGCAAGGGACTGGGTGTGGCCTGGCGAGAGCCGCTTCACGTCATCCGCCTTGACGCTGCGATGAATCGGGTGGTCGTCGCTCCTCGCGCCGAAGCGGGCCGAGACAGCTGCGTGGTGGGCGCGGTGAACTGGGTCTCAATCGACCCCATCCAGGCCCCACAAAACATTGAGGTTCAGGTGCGTTATCGCAGTGCACCGGTGCATGCAGAGCTGGTCCCCCTGGAGGCCACCGAGGCAGATCAGCAACGGGAGCGGCCCCACCGCTGCCGTTTGACCTTTGAAGAGGAGCAGTTCTCCATCACCCCAGGACAAGCTGCGGTCTTCTACGACGGTGAAGTCGTGCTCGGTGGAGGGCTGATCCAACGGGAGTAAGGCGTGGTGCGCTGACGAACCTGAATGACGGTCTGCGCCACGCCGGGGGCCTCAGGTGGAAGCAACCATTCCACCCTTCCATCAGCCGAAATCAGCGCACTCGGCCCCGTGTTGCCAACGCTGAGCAAATCGCGTCCGCTCTCGATCGCCCTTAACTGCGCCAGAGCCAGGAACTGCTTCTGCAACTGACGGGGATAAGGGTCGAGGTTGGCAATCGCGAGGAGCCAGGTCGCGCCATTTGCAGCGGCGCGTGCCAGTGCCAGGCCATCAGCAATCTCATAACAAATGGCCACAGCAGCCTGGGGCTCAACCACGGCCATCGTGCGGGGAGCCGGGCCAGGGGCCAAGCCACCCACCGCAGACAATCCCGCCGTCAGGCCGGCAGGCAGCGGGGGCATCCATTCCCCGATCGGCACCAAACGATGCTTATCAGCCAGGGGAACGGGAAACCGGTCCGGCGGCTCGTACAGCAACAGAGAACTGCGTTGCTGACCTCGCACCCAACGAAATCCTCCACTGATCAGGGGAATGTCTGGAGCCTCCGGCGGCACCAGAAAATTCGCAGGCAGAGCCCCTTCCGGAGCCACCACAGCGACAACGTCGTTCTTCTCCAGCTGACGCATCGCATCCACCAGCCGCGTGGGCAAGGCTTGTTGACGCTCCAGATTGAATTTTTCTCGTGTCGGAACAGCGGGCTGCCAGACCCCCATTGCGACGGACCCGAACGACGGCGGCGGCGCCCACAACAGCAGGCTCCCCAACCCATGGGCCAGCAGCACGCTGGCCAATCCGATCAGACCCCAGCGTCGCCAAGCCGCGGGCTGCTCGAACAGCGCCAGCAGGCAACAGCCCCACCACAACTGCAGCAACGTCAACCCTCCGGAGCCGAACCAGCGGGCCACCCCCGCCAAGGGGCGGTCCCAGGGCAGGGTGGTGCCGCCGACGCCGATCCAGAACAGCGGTGACCCCGACAGCACCAGCTCAGCCAGGGCCCAGAGCCCAGCCAGCAGCATCAGCCGCAAAAACCACGGCCAGTGGCGAGGTAATAGTCGCGCCAGAACAGACCAGCCGGCGACGAGCAGAGCGGCAAGGATGCCGCAGGCCAGCCAGAGGGACAGCGCCACAGGCAGGCTGAGCCAGGCGGGAACTCCCATCCAGGTGAGCGGATGCAGGGCCAGCAACCAGCCGTGGCTGATCAAAACGGCCAGCAGGGCCCAGACAGCAGCCCAACGGGGGCGCTCAGCCACGGACCAGAGCAAGGCCAGAGAGGGAACCATCAGCAGCGGCCCGCCCAGGGATGGAGCCACTCCGGCCAGAACGCCGCCGAACAGAGCGCGCCATCCGGCCTGCAGTTGGTGATTGCCCATGGTCAGCAGTCCCCGCCGGGGGCATCCTGGATCGGACCCGCCCACCTGTCGCCATGGATCCCGCGAATCCTCTTCAGCAGTTGCTGCTCCGCGGCCTGGGGACAACCACCCTCGTCGCCGATCGTCTGCGCGGCGTCTCCCAGAATTGGGTCAGCAGTGGCCGGCTTGATCCGAATGAAGCCTCCGCCCTCGTGGATGACGTGCTCAAGGCACTTCGGGGTGAAACGCCCGAACTGGAGCAGCAGATGGGGCGCAACCTGGAAAGAAATCGCGACAACCTGCTCCAAGATTTTGGCGTTCCCAGTCAGAAAGAAGTGGATGAACTGCGAGGACGCATTGATCGACTCGAGCAGCAGCTGCGGCAGATGAACCGGCCTGAGTGAACGCCAGCGAAGCGGACCGGAGGCCAGAATTAGACCAAAAGAAGCCTTTCCGTGCGCGACATCATCATCAGCACAACGGTCTGCGTGGCCTGCCTTCTCCTGGCATTGGTCAGCCAGATCGTGGCCCCTTCCACCGTTGCAGCCGCCTCCGTGCAGCCGGCTGCCGTTCGGTCCGAAGCTTCGAAACCCCAGCGGGCGTTGAGCTTCGAACTCGACCCCGACGACCCCAACCCAACCCTGTTCGCCATGGCCAACGATTCCGCTCGCGCTGACGCTTCGGCCCTCGGCGGTCCCCTCGATGCTCCGGACACCACCATCACAGCCAGTGGTCTGAAAATCACTGAGCTGGAGGTGGGTACAGGTGAGGAGGCAAGTCCAGGCCAGACGGTGGTGGTGCACTACCGCGGCACCCTGGAGGACGGACAGCAGTTCGATGCCAGCTACGACCGGGGCACCCCCTTCAGCTTCCCTCTGGGTGCTGGCCGGGTGATCAAAGGCTGGGATGAAGGTGTCGCCGGAATGAAAGTGGGCGGCAAACGCAAGCTGGTGATCCCCTCCGACCTGGCCTATGGCACCCGCGGCGCCGGTGGGGTGATTCCTCCCAATGCAACCTTGATCTTTGAGGTGGAACTGCTCGACGTAAAGAAGTAAGCGGAAGCTAGGCTCAAACCAAGCCAATTCCGCTCTGAACCGATGCTGCGCACGGCCCTTTCCGCCCTTGCATGTGCACTCCCTGCCCCCGTGGCAGAAGCCCATTGCGACGGTCCTTGTGGTGTTTACGACCCCGCTTCTGCTCGTGTAGCAGCCGAAGCAGTGCTGTCCATGACCAAAAAGCTGAAGGCTCTTGAAGCCCCTGCCGCTGGTGATGCTGCTGCCCTGGCCGCCTACAACAACACCTTCGGCCGCTTTGTCGCCATCAAGGAAGAGGAAACACAGAAGACCAAGAAAGAGCTGCTGATCCTCTGGACCGACTACTTCAAGCCCGACCATCTGGCCACCTTCCCTGATCTGCACGACACCTTCTGGAAAGCCGCCAAGCTCTGCAGCGCCTGCAAGGTGAACATCGATCAAGCCAAGGCAGAAGAGCTGATGGCCGCCGTTGAAAAAATCCACGGCATGTTCTGGCAGTCCAAGGGACGTTCCGACGCCTGGGTCACCGCATCCTGAGTTCGAACAGGTCCAACCCTTCCATTGCAGCAGCAGGTCTTCGGGACCTGTTGCTGCTTTTTTGTGGGCGAAGGCTGCTGTTGCGCATCGAAGGACGATCGATGCAGCCAGCCCTTCAACCGGGAGACCGTGTTCTGGTCAGGCGTCTGGGCTCGAACCCCATTCTCCGCGTGGGATCCGTGCTCGTGACATGGCATCCGCAGCGCACCAACCTTCGCCTGATCAAACGCCTGAACAGGTTGGACAGCACGGGGCTGTGGTTGCTGGGAGACAACCCAGCCGAAAGCACCGACAGCCGCCAACTCGGACCAGTGGCGACAAGCCTGCTGATCGGAGAGGTGGTGGGTCGGCTCCCCAGCAGGGGATCAGAACAAGGCCGGTGAGGTCTTCTGGAGCCAGAGGGCTCCGGTGACGATCGAAAGAGCTCCAGTGCCACCCACGAGGAAAGGCATCAGTCGAGCACCGCTGCGGACCGTAAGGAACGACACCACAGACACGACAGCCACCATGGCGCCGATGGATCCAAGCAGGTACGCCACCAGATAGCCCACTGCCGCATGGGGCGGCAGCGCCAAAGCTGGGATCACCGCCAACAGGTGACTGGCCCCCGCCAGGCCATGCAGCAAGCCGAGTCCAGAGGAGGCGTGAACGTGGCGCCGGTGGTTGCTGGCACCGCGCACATGCAGATGGAGGTGACGATGCTCGGTGGAACCGTCATGACGATGCTCATGGGTGTGCAGTTCAAGCCCGAACGCGGTGCGAACCGCCAGGGCTCCCACCACCAGCAGGGCCACACCCACCAGAAATTCCGCCCAGGACGACATGGCTTCGACGTGGGCCAGGTCTTTGAGGCCAATGGCGATCAGGGCAAGAACCACGACGCCGGCGGAGTGACCGGCCCCCCAGGCCATGGCATGCCGAAAGGCCGACAGAGGCTTGTTCAGGGAGAAGGGCGCCATCGCCACCAGGTGATCAGCACCACCCACCACATGCACGGCCCCGGCGGCAATGCCGGTCAAAAGGCTAATCAGCACAAAGAACCGCCTGAATATCCCGATTCTGCATCAGCAGTTGTGAGGCTGTTCGTGCCATACGATCCTGTTGAACCAGGAGACGGTGGTGCAACTGTCACCCATTGCCCCCATCGGTACGGCTGTGATCACCGTGCTGATCGGCTTGAGCGGATTCACGCTGCGACGAAGTCTGCTCTCCAAACTCTTCGCCATCGATGTCGCAGCAACAGGCATTGTCACTTTGTTCATTTTGGTGGCCTCCAGAACTGGTGTTGCCTCGCCCATCGTTGTGGATGCTCAATTTGTCGATTCATACATTGCGGATCCCTTTCCACAGGGCGTCATCCTCACTGCGATCGTGATCGGCTTTTCGGTGGAGGCCCTGGCTCTGGTGCTGCTTCGGCACATGGCCCGTGAGCATCCGCTGCTTCGTGTTGATGACTTCGACAACGAGGTCGTCGAACCATGGCCGTGAACAGCGTCGTCATCGGATGGTTGCTGCTTCCAGCCATCGCAGCATTTGTGGCCGGCCTGAGCCCAAGGCTGGGGAGGCCTTTGTTGTGGGCGGTGCCTCTACTGAGCCTGTGCGTGGCTCTCAATTTTTTAGGGCCCAACGCATCGCTCCTGCCCCTCAACATCAGCACGAATCCAGCGGTCACCCTCCAACTGGATACGCAGCAACTTCCGTTTGTGCTTCTCAACGCGCTTGTGCTGCTCTCCATCGCCCTGCAACAACAACGGCAGCACAACGATCACCTTCAACCTGTTTTGCTGTTGGTGCTGCATGGTGCCCTCAACTCGATTTACCTCGCAGCTGATCTGGTCAGCATTTACGTCGCAATCGAATTGATCTCGATCGTGAGTTTCCTGCTGATGGTGGATCTCAAGCGTCGAGCCACGCTCTGGGTTGCCTTCCGCTACCTGATGTTGGGTGATCTGGCGATGTTGCTCTTCCTGCTGGGTGTGTTGGTGGTTTACGCCAAGACAGGATCATTTGCCATCGACGCGGCGGCAACTGCACCTGGGGTCGCCATCCTGTTGATCCTGGTTGGTTTGTTGATCAAGTCAGAAGCCTTTCTTCCAGGGTTCTGGCTGCCAAAAACCCATGCCGCCATCTCCGCAGAAATCTCAGCCCTTCTGTCGGGCAGCGTGGTGACAGCCGGCATCGCCCCCCTCAGCCGACTTGGCCTGATCAACGTCCAGGCCGCCCAGCTTTTGCTGGTTTTAGGGCTGTTGAGCGTTGTGATCGGCGGTGTAGCGGCCCTGGTGCAAAACGACATCAAGCGGCTGCTGGCCTGGAGCACGGTGTCTCAAATGGGATTTGCACTGATCGTTCCCCCAGTCGCCGGCCTCTATGCCTTGTCCCATGGGCTGGGAAAAGCCGCTCTCTTTCTCGCCGCAGGCGGACTCCCTCATCGGTCCATCCGCACCCTGCAACAGACAGGGATCCACGGGCGCCTCGGTTGGCCGATGCTGCTCGCCAGCCTTGCGTTGATTGGTCTCCCCCTCAGCCTGGGCTACGGAGCCAAGACTGCACTCGTCCAACTCCTACCCATGCCGCTAGCCGCAGTGGTGGGCTGGCTTGGCGTGATCACGGCACTGGTTTTGTTCAAGCTCCTACCCGATCGCTGGCCGAGCCCATCAGCCAAAGACGCGAGCAGCGGCCAACTCAGCACTGACCTGCCAAATACTCAGCTTGCGGGCACGGATACAGCAATCAGAGTGCGCGGCATCTGGTTGCTGTGCATCGCACTCTTTGTTCTCCCCTTAGTGCTACAGCAGCCCCTCGGCCTGAGTGCGTCTTCCCTGCTGAAACTGGCGCTCATGCTGGGCATGGCAGTTGTCGGAGAACGACTAATCCGGCCAGCACTACGGATCTGGACACCACCCGATCTGGAAAATTTCAAATCCATCGTGCTGGCCATCGGCATCACATTGCTGGTGGGGACTGCGATCAACAGCAACGTCTCCACGGGAGCTTCACTGCCATGAAACGAACAACAACACCGCTTCAGATCGCCGGAACATTGGTCGCCTGGCTCCTGCTCACAGCCAGCCTGAGCACGCTCAATGTCCTGATCGGTTTAGGCATTGGTCTGCTGCTGCCGCCCCTAACCCTCCGCAAAACCAACCGCGGCAACCTGATCGCCATGCTCCGGCTGATTCCCGGAACAACACTCCAAGGCATTCGGGAAGGCCTCACCCTGCCGCTCCAAGGGCTCCGAAGTCGACCGGATATCAGTGAGGATCCTTGGCCTCAATGGGCACAGCGGGACCCGATGCTGCGGTTTGGCTGGTTGGTGATGGTCTCATTCACCCCAAAAACATTGGTTTTGGGAACCAGTACAGACACGGTACGAACCCACCTGGAGAAAGTGTCATGACTCCAACGGAACTTGCCCTCGATCTGATGGAGCTTGCTGCGCTCCTCGCCACGCTGGCTCTCGTCGTAACCAGTTGCCGAATGTCGCGGATCGCCTGCCTGGGCAGCCTGTCCGTTCGACTTTCGGTCATTCTTCTGGTTCTTTCCGTCATCCGAGATGACTGGATGCTGGGTTTGGTCGCGGTGATCAGCCTGATCAGTGGTGATGCCGGACTCGTTCTTCTGGCCCGCTGGGCGGGAGACAAGCCATGAACACGGTCCTTTCCATTCTGGCCTGGTGCTTGATTGGGCTTGGCATCTTGCTCTGGTTCTGGGGAACGATTCCCCTGCTCTTGCGCCGGTCGATCTTCTTTCGACTTCATGCCCTCACGGTTTCCGACACCATCGGCTCCCTATTGATCGTGGGCGGCCTGCTGCTACTCCGCAGCCGTGAATGGCCCTTGCTGCTGCTCAGTCTTGTCAGCCTTGTGCTGTGGAATTCCACCTTCAGCATCGTTTTGAGTCGCTTGGCAGCAGAGGACGCAACCGATCCTCAAACCGGGGTTCTGCAGGAGGAGGCCATCCGATGACTCCCTCTTACGTCATCCCACCCCTCCTGGGCATCCCCCTGATTGGCCTGGCCCTTGTGCGTTGTGACGATCCCTGGAAAGCCCTTGTCTTACGAAGCAGTCTGGGTGGCTTCGCTTCTCTGCTATTCGCCACATATGGCGCTGTAGATGTGGCCGTCACTGAAGCCCTTGTGGGCACGTTGCTCTCCACGTTGCTCTATACCGTCGCAATCAAAAGCACCACCACATTCCGACTCCTCCAACATCCCCAAGCCTCGATGGCCCCTGAGCAAGAGCAACAGCTCAGACGACTTCTTTCCATGGTGGGGCTGCGTCTCGAACTCATTGGAATCGCCCCGTCTTCAGCAACTGGTGACCTTCATGCAGCCTTCATCCGGAACCATGAGAACCAGCCCACGGTTCTCATCCGGCATAGCTCCTTACTGGCCGAGCTCACCGCCCGTGATTCCCACGCCGTCAGGGAGATGAATCTCATTCTGGATCCCTCTCTCGGAAGCCGATGATCGCGTCAATCATCCCCCTACTTGCCTTACTCGGTCTGCTGATCACGCTGACCAGCACAGGGCTCGGACTGGTGCAAGGGATGGAACAGGTCGTTCCTGCCCCGCTTTCTGTCAATGCACTGGTGGATCAGTTCGGCGTACCAAACGTGGTCACGCCCATCGTTCTGGATCTCAGGCTTTACGACACTGTCGGCGAAGTGATTGTCTTCACATTGGCCTCAATGGGCGTGCATCACCTCTTGAGCAGCGAAACGGCCGAACACGATCTCAAACCAGCCGACGACGAAGCGGCGGTGGTTCTCTTCCGCCTCGGCGCCGTTCTCAACACATTGATCGCCGTCGAACTCGCCGTGCGAGGTCACTTGAGCCCAGGTGGTGGATTTGCCGCTGGAGTTGCAGGAGGGACTGCACTCGCTCTTGTGCTTTTGTTCGGCGGCTCCGCTGAGGCAACGGGGGCTTATCGCAGGATTCACGCCGAGACGCTTGAAGAAAGCGCTGTGCTGATCTTCATCGTGCTGAGCCTGTTGCTGCTGGAGGGGTTCAATCTGCCCAGCGGAGAGTACGGGGCTGTCCTCAGTGGTGGATTGCTTCCCATCCTCAATATTCTTGTTGGGCTGAAAGTGACCCTGGGTTCATGGGGAATGATCCAGCGGTTTCTCACGACCAACCAGCTGCATTAGCCATTCATGAGCTGAAGCAGAGCCTCCTCAACATCTGGCTGCCGCATCAAGGCTTCTCCCACCAACACCGCTGCTGCACCGGCGGCCTGAACCCGATCAAGATCAGCTCTACTGAACAGACCCGACTCACTCACAAGCAGTGCATCCTCTTGCTTCAACCGGTCGTTGAAGTCGTTCAACAGCCGCTCGGTCGTACCCAGATCCGTTTCGAAGCTGGTGAGATCGCGGTTGTTGATCCCGATCAGTGGGAAGCCACCAATGCTGAGAACCCTGTCCAGTTCGGTGGCGTCGTGGACTTCCACCAACACCGTGAGGTCCAGAGCCGCTGCGGCCTTGTTGAGATAACGAAGATCCTGGTCCGACAGGATGGCCGCGATCAGCAGCACCGCATCAGCGCCCGCTGCCCGGGCCTGAAACAGCTGATATGGACTCAGCACAAACTCTTTGCAGAGCAGAGGAAGGTCAACCGCCTGGCGGACCTCCACCAAGACATCGAAGCCCCCCTGAAAAAAAGTCTTGTCGGTGAGCACCGACAGGCAACTTGCACCGCCAGCTGCATAGGCCTTGGCGATCGCAACCGGATCGAAATCCTCACGAATCACTCCTTTGCTGGGACTCGCTTTTTTCACCTCAGCGATCACCGCCGGTGTCTTAGCGGCAGACCGAAGAGCCCCCAGGAAATCCTTCGTGGCAGGCAACTTGGCAATCTGCTGCTTCAGGTTGTCCAGGGGGACCTTGTCGCGGGCCACATCGATCTCACGATCTTTTGCCCAGACAATTTTTTCGAGGATGTGACGCGGCTCCTCGTCATCGTGAGGAACCGCATATTCAAGATGGGCCACCCGCACCTTGGGGTTGGGGGGACGACGGCGGATCTCCATGGAACAGGGGAAAAGCTTGAACGAGAAACGGGTGCGCGGGATCAGGCAGCTACTTGGGCGGCAGCCTGCTTGTAAGCAACCTCCACCACCTCGCTGAGGGTTGGGTGGGTGTGGACTTCGGTGGCGAGCTGACGCACGCTCTGACGGCGGGCAACGGCATTGGCCACCTCCTGGATCAGATCGGCGGCGTGAAGGCCATAGATGTGGGCCCCCAGCACTTCACCACTGGACTTGTTGAAGAGCAGCTTCATCAGGCCGTCACTGTCCAGCTCAGCCAAAGCTTTGGAATTGGCCTTGAAGTAGCTGCGAACGGAACCGAGCTGGAAGCCATCCTTCTCGGCTAAAGCTTTGGCATCCGCCTCGGTCAGGCCAACAGAGCTGATCTCGGGATGGGTGAAGGTGGCTGCCGGAATGCTGCGGTAATCGATCTCACGCGCATGGCCAAGGATGTTGTCCACGGCAACGGTGCCTTGGGCAGCAGCGGTGTGGGCCAGCATCAGCTTGCCTGTCACATCTCCGACGGCCCAGAGATGGGGAACAGGCTGGTCGTTGACCAAGACCCGCATGGCGTCGTCGATCGGGACGAAGCCGCGGTTCGTCTCTACATTTAGCGACTCCAAGTTGAGGCCCTTGCTGCTGGGAACACGCCCTGTCGCCACCAGAACGGCATCCACCTCAAGGGTCTCCACCAATTCACGGCTGTTGAAATCAGCCAGTTCGATCTGCACCGGACAGCCTGGGGTGACCTTGCGGGCCAGCAGACCGGAACGTGCATCGATATCGCGACCATCAATCAGATGACGCCCAGCGATCTTGGCGATGTCGGGATCAAAGGTGGGCATCACCTTGTCCATGGCCTCGATCATCGTCACTTCGCAACCGAGGGCGGTGTACACATCAGCGAATTCAAGGCCGATGTAACCGCTGCCGATGATCGCGATCCAGCGGGGCAGCCATTCCAGGTTGATGGCCTCGTCACTGGTGAAAACCGTGCTGCCATCGGTTTCGATGCCCGGCGGCACAAAGGGATCAGACCCCGTGGCGATGATCACGTCCTTAGCGGTCAGAACCCTGTCGACACCGCTGGGTTCCCGCAGCCCGACTCTCTGGCTGCCCTCGAGACGGCCATGCCCCCTGAGGATCGTCACCCCAGCCCGTTCCAGGGTCTTGGTGAGGTTGGTCCGAATGGTTTGAACGAGCTGATTGGCGTGGTCGGCGATCTTTTGCCGCTCGAAACGCACGGGAGCGGCATGAATGCCGAAGCTCGATAGGTGCTTGTCGTCAGCCAGCTCCCGCACCTTGCCGCTGGCGGCCAGCAGGGCCTTGGAGGGAACGCAGCCCCGGTTCACACAAGTGCCTCCCATGTCGCGGGATTCAACAATCGCTGTCTTCAGGCCATGATCTGCGGAGTGCTTGGCGGCATCGAAGCCGCCGTAGCCGGCACCAATGACGATGACGTCGAAGTCGAAGCTGGCGTCGCTCACCCGAACTGCTGCGATGTGGCGGTCATTGTCGCTCTTCGCCGCTCCAGGAGGAGAGGAACGGCCGCAGACGCCACATTCAGGGATTCAACGCGTGAGCTGTGGGGCAACGTGACGGCATGGGTACAGCAGGCCTGCAGATCCGGATGAAGTCCTGCACCCTCGGTACCCAGCACCAGCGCCGTCGGCCGTCTCCAGTCGAGATCCCAGTAAGGAGAAGGCAGCTCACCCTTCGTCTGCTCCGGCACCAGAGTGGCCACCACCTGCAATCCCCTCTCGACCAGCTGTTTCAGCGCCTGCTGAAGCTGTGGGATTGCCTTGTCTTCGCCGGGACCAAAGCGTTCATGCGGCAGTTGAAGCAGAGCACCAGCAGACGCCCGCAGAACTTTCGTGCCAAGGGGGTCGACACCACCGCCCATCCAGACCGCGTTCACATCAGCGGCAAGCGCCGTCCTCAACAAGGTGCCTAGATTGCCGGGATCCTGAATGCGATCCAGAGCCAGGACAAAGTCCAGCTCCGAGGGGACAGGGGGCAGACCATCCAGTTGGCTCAAGCAGGCGACGCCGTCTGGTGTGACCGTTGTCAACGCTGCCCGCAACACCTCATCGGTGACAATCCGCCATTGCACCGGAGCACAGCGTTCGGCAAGCCCTGGATGCCGTTGCAGCCAGACCTCGGTGGCGATGATTTCTAGAGGTGACCCACCCCTCATCAGAAGCTCCTGCAAGAGATGGGTGCCCTCCAGAAGCAACAGACCTTCGGCCTCACGCCCAACACGGGTGGCCAAGCTTCGAAGACGCTTCACTAATGGATTGCGTCGGCTGCTGATCAGGGGTGAGGAGGAATCCAGAGAACGAATCAGAACGCTGCGTGTTTGCGCACGTTCAATCCCTTGTGAACGCTCAGATTTTCACCTTCAAGTTCAAGCCCATTAATGGCTGCGATTTCGCCTTTAATCCCTTCCGCTGCAAGATTTTCAATCAGCTTCTTGATCACCTGATCTTCCACAGTTGTGTGATCAATAGAATCGGGGGTCAGCAGCTCAATAAACTTTCCAACCTTGGAAGCGACTACCTCCGAGGCGTTGGAGATCTTGAGAACGATCATTGTTGCCGGGAGAAGCTTGACTTCCGACAAACTAGTGCGGATGGGGAGACTTGAACTCCCACGATGTTGCCACCACTAGTACCTGAAACTAGCGCGTCTACCAATTCCGCCACATCCGCTGGCGTGTCGAGTTTCGACCGAAAGAACATAGGGCATCGCCGATCTCAGGCTCCAACGGCTCGACAGCAAACTGTCCAGTTTGAACGCCGGCCGTCTAGACGGTCTCAAAAACTATTGGCAAACTCCGCTTATCGGGGATCAGCCAATTGATGATGGCCGTTGCAGAAGCGTCTCAAGAGGGTCTCAAGCAGCGCTTGAACGTCAATGGCGGCAGCAGCCTTAGCGGCACACTCCGCGTTAGTGGCGCCAAGAACTCGGCGCTGGTGCTGATGACGGCAAGCCTGTTGAGTCAGGACATCGTGGAGCTCACCAATATCCCCTCCCTTACTGACATCGATGGCATGAGCGCCATCCTCGAATCCCTGGGGGTTCAAGTTGATCGTGGGTCCGACCGGATTCGCCTCACCGCAGCTGAGCTCAGCGGCTCAGCCCCGCCCTATGAGCTAGTCAACAGCCTTCGAGCCAGTTTCTTCAGCATCGGACCTCTGCTGGGACGACTGGGACACGCCAGGGTTCCTCTTCCCGGTGGATGCCGCATTGGGGCACGTCCCGTCGTCGAACACATTCGCGGTCTGAAAGCCCTCGGCGCCATTGTCAATGTCGAGCACGGGATCGTCACGGCATCCGTGCCGGGCAGCAAAAAACGCCTGACGGGTGCACAGATCGTGCTCGATTGCCCCAGCGTTGGAGCCACGGAAACCATCTTGATGGCCGCCGTTTTGGCGGAAGGGGTCTCAACGATTGAAAACGCCGCCCAGGAGCCTGAAGTGCAGGACCTGGCCAACCTGCTCAACACCATGGGAGCTCGCGTCACCGGAGCCGGTGGCCCGGTGATCACCGTTGAAGGTGTGGAACAGCTTCAGGGTTGCAGCAACTATCCGGTCATTCCTGATCGGATCGAAGCCGGAACCTTTCTGATGGCTGCGGCAATCACGCGCTCGAAACTGGTGGTGGAACCTGTCATTCCAGAGCATCTCAGTGCTGTGATTCAGAAGCTCCGGGATTGCGGCTGCACCATCGACATCAATGGAAGGTCCGTCACGGTCACACCAGGTGAGATCACCGCTGTAGACATCACCACCCAACCTTTCCCAGGGTTCCCAACCGATCTTCAGGCACCGTTCATGGCCCTGATGTGCACGGCCAAAGGAACAAGTGTGATCAGCGAAAAGATCTACGAAAACCGGCTTCAGCATGTCGCCGAGTTGCAGCGCATGGGAGCATCCATCCGTCTCAAGGGCAGCACCGCCATCGTTGAAGGGGTGGCCCAGCTCAGCGGTGCACCTGTCACCGGCACCGACCTTCGTGCAGCCGCTGCCATGGTGCTGGCAGGCCTTTCCGCCAAAGGCATCACCGAGGTGGCTGGCCTGAAACACCTCGACAGAGGTTACGACGACCTCGAAAGCAAGCTCAGCGCAGTGGGTGCTGAGGTGAAGCGCAACATCCCCTGAAACGGGGCCCTTCAATCAATACAATCCCTGTGCGGGAGCCTGGCGGAATTGGTAGACGCAGCTGACTCAAAATCAGCCGGCCACTGGTCTTGGGGGTTCAAGTCCCCCGGCTCCCATCCATCCGCTGTGATGAACACCTACGGCCGTTTCCCTCTGGCTTTGGCCAAAGGGAAGGGCTGCTGGGTCAAAGACACACAAGGTCGGAGATACCTCGATGCTGTCGCTGGTATCGCGACCTGCACACTGGGCCACAGCGACAGAGCGATGTACCAAGCTCTGCGCAAACAGCTCGGACGCCTTCAACACGTCTCGAATCTCTATCGGATTCCTGAACAGGAGCAGCTCGCCAGCTGGCTGGTGAACCACAGCTGTGCCGACAGCGTTTTTTTCTGCAATTCCGGCGCGGAAGCCAACGAAGCCGCGATCAAATTGGCCCGCAAACACGGCCATCAACGCCGAGGCATCAAGCAACCCGTGATTCTCACGGCGGCAGCCAGCTTCCACGGCCGCACCCTCGCTGCTGTCACCGCCACCGGTCAACCCAAGTACCACAAGGGTTTTGAGCCCATGGTGCCCGGGTTTGATTACTTCCCTTACAACGATCTGACGGCCCTGGAAGCCCTGATCAACAGCCATGAGCAAGCAGGCCCTTCCATCGCGGCTGTGCTGGTGGAACCCCTCCAGGGGGAAGGTGGTGTTAATCCAGGCAACCGCGCGTTCTTCTCACGCTTGCGCGAGATCTGTACCCAGCGGAACATCCTGCTGATCCTGGACGAGGTTCAGGTGGGCATGGGGCGGAGCGGCCGCCTGTGGGGCTACGAACAACTGGGCATCACCCCTGACGCCTTCACCCTGGCCAAGGGGCTGGGCGGTGGCCATGCCATCGGAGCCTTGCTGGTGAATGCCTCGGCTGATGTGTTCGAACCTGGCGACCACGCCAGCACCTTCGGTGGCAATCCCTTCGCCTGCCGAGCCGGATTGACAGTGGCTACCGAGATCGAACGACGGGATCTGCTGAACAACGTCACAGCCAGAGGTGAACAACTGCGTGACGGGCTCCAGGAGCTGGTGCACTGCTTCCCTGAGCACCTGCAAAGCGTGCGGGGCTGGGGCCTGCTGCAAGGCATCGTGATCCGGGAGGGCAGCAGTTGGACGGCCCCCCAGCTGGCAAAAGCCGCCATCGATCACGGCCTGCTGCTGGTGGCGGCCGGCCCCTCCGTGCTGCGCATGGTGCCCCCTCTGACCATCAACAAGCGCGAGATCCGCGAACTACTGCGCCGTCTGGCGGCGACCCTCTCCAGCTTCAGCTGAGTGGACGATCTCTCTGATCTGATCCCACGCTTTGACCTGCGTGGCATGGATCTGCAGTTGGATCGCATGCAGGCGGCCCTCAACGACCTCAATCACCCCTGTCAGTCGGTTCCTGCGATTCAGGTGATCGGCACCAACGGCAAGGGATCCATCGTCAGTTTTCTGGAAGCAGCCCTGTGCACCGCCGGACTCCGTTGCGGAGTCACCACCTCCCCGCACCTGGTGAGCTGGTGCGAACGCATCCGGATCCAAGGAGAACCAATTGCGGTGGAAACGCTGCGATGCCAGTTGCAGGACCTGCAGCCCCTCAACGCACGGCATCGGCTGACGCCCTTTGAACTGCTCGTGACCGCAGCCTTTGTGGAGTTTCAGCGGGGCGCCTGCGAACTCCTGGTGCTGGAAGTAGGCCTGGGGGGACGGCTTGACGCGACCACAGCACATCCCTGCCGTCCCGTCATTGCAGTCGCCAGCATCGGGCTGGATCACTGCGAACACCTGGGGGACAACCTCACCGCCATCGCGATGGAGAAAGCAGCAGCGATCCCGCCTCACGCCACCGTGATCAGTGGGGCACAAGATCCCGCTGTGCAGGCCGTCCTGGAGGAGACCTGCCGGAAGCAGCAGGCCAACCTGCAGTGGGTGAAGCCCCTGGCACCGTCATGGCAGCTGGGTCTTCCGGGGGAGATTCAACAAAGCAACGCCGCTGTGGCCCTGGGTGCATTGCAGGCCTTGTGCGGGGTGGGCTGGACGCTGCCTGAAGCCGTGATCCGTGAGGGCTTTTCAGCAGCCCGCTGGCCCGGCCGCCTGCAGACGGTGCGTTGGGGAGAGCATCAGCTTCGCCTTGATGGAGCCCACAATCCACCCGCCGCCCGGCAACTGGCCCAGGAACGAAACAAGTGGCGCGACGAATCTCTGGGTGTGGTCTGGATCCTGGCCATTCAGGCCCACAAGGACGCTGTCGCCATGCTCCAGGCCTTGCTACAGCCCCATGACCAGGCCTGGATTCTTCCAGTACCGGGCCACAAGAGCTGGTGCCGAGCAGCGCTGCTCCAGGATCTGCCCCGGCTCAGCCACCAGCTGCAGGAAGCCGACAGCCTTGAAACCGTGCTGCACCAACTCAACAGCGATGGATGGCCAACTCCGATGCCGATTGTTGCCGGATCGCTCTATCTGATCGGTGACCTGTTCGCTCGCAACGTTGTAACGGCAGAGTGAACGCAGCTTGCGCGCGGACTGTGCTGCGAATTTCCTGGCTGCTGAGCCTTCTTCTGCCCCTCTTGCTCATGGGAGCTCCGGCCCAAGCCCTGGACACCTCCACGGGGGTGGGCCTGCAGGACCGGGCCCTGTTCCAGGAAAAAGTGGACTACACGCTCACCAACCAAACCAACGGAGACTTCGAAGGCCAGAACCTGGCCAACACCTCCTTTGCGGGAGCCGTGGGCCGTGGGGCGAATTTCCGAAGCGCCAACCTGCACGGGGCGATCCTCACCCAGGGGGCTTTCGCCGAAGCGGATTTCCAAGGCGCTGATCTCTCCGATGCCCTGATGGATCGCGCCGACTTCGTCGCCACTGATTTACGCAACGCCGTCCTCACCGGGATCATTGCTTCTGGAAGCAGCTTCAGCAATGCACAGATCGAGGGGGCCGACTTCACCGATGCCCTGCTCGATCGCGATGATCAACGCCGGCTCTGCCGCGAGGCCGATGGCATCAACCCCAGCACCGGAGTCGCCACCTTCGACAGCCTCGGTTGCTGATCCTCAGGATCGCTCCTCCCAGCCCCGCAGCTTGCCGGGATTGAGCAGACCTGCCGGATCAAAGCGGTGCTTGGCCGCCACCTGATCAGCATCGATCACGCCGAGGCCGCCATCCTCCACCGTGATCACGTGGGGGTTGAACAGCACGGCACCCGCAGATTTGCAGTCGTCCATCAACCGGTTCAGCGGCTCCGCCCCCTGCCAGCGCACCAGTGGCAGGGCAGCCAAACGGGGACGGCCCTGCTGGCACACCAGCTCGAGATGCCAGATCAGGGCATCTCCCCAGCGCTCCTTCAACGCCGCCATTGCCGGGGCCTCCGGCTGCGGCAACAACATTTGGAGGTAGGTCCACCCTGGCTCTGAAGAACGAACATGCAGGGTCGTGTGGTTCCAGCTCAGTTCGCGCAATCCATTGCCCCCGGAGAGATCCTCGGGCCCGAGATCCCGCAGGGTGGCGCCGGCTGACTGGGCCATCCGTTGCAGGCTATTGAGCCCATCGGGCGCGACGAGCAACAGCAGCCGATGCGCAGGGACGGCAGGGCCACCCCAACTGGGCATCCGCGGCAGCAGCGGCTGCTCCAGGAGGGTGGCCAGATGAAGATCCACAGCGGATGCCGCGATCCTGTGCATCAGCTCGATTGCCTGCTCCCAGCCCGGGCAGTCCACACTCACCTGATGCCAGTTGACCGCTGGGGCGGTGGCCAGGCTGAGGGCCGTGATAATGCCGTTGGTGCCATAAGCATGGTTCAACGCTTCGGCGTCCATCTCACCGATCTGATGGCGTTGGGCATCCGCGCGCAGCGGCACGACCTCAAGCCCCAGCAGATGGCCTGGATCCCGCAGAAAACCCCAGCGCAAGGAACCGATGCCACCCGAGCCACCCGCAACGAAGCCGCCGATGGTGGCGCTACGCCAGGTGCTGGGCATCAAGCGAAGCTGGCGCCCATGCCGGCGTAGCTCCTGATCCAGATCGCGCATCACACAGCCCGGTTCCACGGTCACCACCCCGGTCGCCGCATCCAACGATCGGATCTGACGCAGGGCCGTGGTGAGCATCACCACGCCCCCTTCCAAAGGCACACACTGGCCGTAGTTCCCGGTCCCGGAGCCGCGCAGGGTCAGAGGAACCTGGTGCTCAGCGCAAGCCGAAGCCAGCCGTTCAACGGCCTCCACCGTGCGGGGGCGGACCACCAACTCAGCACGACAGCTCTCCAGCCGGGGCGTGAGGACGGGGGAGTACTCGAAGGCATCCCGGGAATGGCGCTGAAGCTCAGCCGGTTCACTCAACAGCTCCAGCTCAGAAACAGCGCTGAGGGCTTGCCGCAAGGCGATTAAGGCTTCGGCACGACCCATAACGTGGCTGAACACTAGTCAGGGTCTAGCGCCCGATGACGTCAGCCAGTGGCCTTTCACGAGAACCTGGCGCTGCGGAGGGCAGCGGATCAGATCCGACCATCCCTGGCCCTCGATGCAAATCAGATCGGCAGGAGCACCGGCCCGCAGCACCCCATCCCACTCCAGCTGAAGAATCGCTGACGGTGCCGTGGTGAAGGGGGCCAGACCCAGGCGCTGCCAGGGCAACAGCTGGGTCAACGGCATCGACGCGGCCAGCAGGGCCAAGGGATCGAAGTCGCCTCCGGGGAACCAGGGGTCAGCCACGTTGTCTCCCGCCACCGCCACCGGAACACCACAGCGTTGCAACTGACGGATCGGGGCCTGCGGACGCTGAAGCGGAGTGGCACCCTCCGATCGCGCCAGCAACCAGGCATTGGTGAGGGGCAGTGCAATGACGCGAAGCTGTACTGCCGCCATGTGCTCTGCCAACCGCAACAGGCGTGGCGCCGGCAGCAGCGAAAGACTGCTGGCATGGCTGCAGGTGACAGGAACCTGCACCGGCACGCGCCGCAGAGCCTTGAGAAGCTGAACCATGCCCTCGGCCGGACCATGATCGGCCTCATCGATATGCAGATCGACGCCGCAGCTGTAACGATCAGCAAGACGCAACAGGCGCTCCAACTGATGCGTCACCTCAGCCGATCCACAGGGAGGGGTGAGGACACCGCCAAGGCACCCGCCACTGGCGGCCACACGACGCGCCAGAGCATCCGCTTCAGCTGACCCCCAGAACGCCAGGGGCACCAACGCCACCAGCTGAAGATCGATGCGGCTGCGCCAGCGTTGCTGAAGGGTGAGCAATGCATCCCAGCTGGGCTCGGCACCGGGGCCACCACTGTCGACATGGCTGCGCACGGCGCGCAGACCATGGCCGTAGGCCCTCTTCAATGCACGCTCGCCGCGTTGGAGAACCGATCCCACGGTTCGCGTGTTGTGCTCCTGCAGGTTGGCGTCCAGAGCACCCCCATAACTGCCCCTGAGGTTGGGATGGTCCTGCCAGGTGTAGGCCTTGTCCAAATGAACATGGCAGTCCACCAATCGCGGCAGCACCATCCGAGACGGTGGCGATTGATCAGTGGTCAAAGGCTTCAGCTCACACAGGCGCCCCTGATGCCAGGCGAGACGCACAGGCGTCAGCCCCTGCGTCTCGACGACTGGCACGGGTGTTGCAGGGTCGAAATCAAGCAGTCCAAGGGGAACCCAAGCATCAAGGACACCGCTTCCCGGCTGGAACTCAAGCGACGGAGCGTCCGTCACTCCGGCGCACCGTTGCTTGCGTCGGTTCTGAGAATCACAAAACGTCCCGCCACTCCAAGGGTCAGCACATCGAAGCCAGGCAGGCGCAGCCCCGGCAGCAACTCCTTTCCTCCCATGCGGGTGGAATACAAGCTGGCCACTACCAGGTTGCGACGGGTGGTGAACTGACCGGCCAGCGCCGCCAGAGCATCCCGTTGGGATGCAATCAATTCAGGGCAATTGCGAATCCACAGACGCAGCACCATCGGCAGGGTTGGTGCGTCACAGAGTTCCTTGGTGCCCAACTTGACCAACTGGGCTCCGGCATGGGCCTCGTAGTCGTCCAGGGAGGGATTGGAGAACACCAGAGACAGCACGCCGGCCATGGCGACACCCCCCGTCAACAGCGCCAGGGCAGGCACACGTTGCGGACGCGATAAAGGGGACACCAGGCAGGCTGCGGCTCGTGTTGGTAGATTCTCACGGACGCGGCGGGCGTCGCCAAGTGGTTAAGGCAGCGGCTTGTGGCGCCGCTATTCGGGGGTTCGAATCCCCTCGCTCGCCCTTTTTCAAAAACTCATGAAGGCTTTGAGCAGAGGCTCGGCGCCCCAGCGAATGGGATCTGTGCATGGCAAGCCAAGCGTCTGACTCAATCGATCAACCTCGATCGTGGCCTGATCCTCATCGAGGCGTGCGGTGTTGAGGGCGACGGCAGCCACCTTGGCTGAAGTGCCTGCGCCATCAGGCCGTGCCCAACTCGCCAAGGCTTCCGTGGTGGCCACCAAGGCCGCGAGGTCGGGGAGAGGAATCTGAGGCAGTCGATCGATGGTCTGCTGGCCAGCCCGATGCACGAGCAAGAGGGCGGTTGGCTGGGCTCCGCGCAACAGGGGGAGGGTCGCGGTTGAGGCGGGGTGACACAACGACCCCTGCCCCTCAACAAGCACGAGGCCCTGCTCCGGCAGAGCATCCGCCGCCCGAAGCACCGCCGCCTCCACCGCACCGGCGGCGTAATCGACGCGAACAGCATCCAGGGCAACCCCTTCTCCACTGATCAGAATTCCCGCCTGTCCCGTCCCAACAAAGCGCGAGGGAATGCCGGAACTCTGGGCCGCCTCCAGCAAAGCCAGGCAGGCGCTCATCTTTCCCACCGCCATGTCGGTTCCAACCGCCAAAAGGCGTTGACAGGGAAGCGCTGCAGCCCGTGCCTGGCCGATACCGAGAGCCTCCGGCTCCCGCCGCAGATCCCAGATCCAGCGGTCTGGCCAGCAGGCTGCACCCAATTCCGGATCCTCAGCCAGTCGAGTGTGAAGTCCGCTGGCGAGGTGAAGGCCTGCGCGCAACGCCTCCAGGACATCGTGACGAACAGGGTCCGGCAGTCTCCCTCCAGAGGGAGCCAGACCAATCACAGCAGCCTCCGGCTGGTAGGGAAGAGCCGCGGCCAAATCCGACACCACCGGCACGTCACGCGCAATGCCGGTGATCTGCTGCAGAGACTGGCCGGCATGGTCGGGATCGATCACCGCGACGATCGGGCCGGCACGGTGGCGCAGCATGGCCAGCCCGGTCTTCCCGGTGAGACTGGCTAAACAGCCGTGTTGGAGCAGCACCAACCGCATGTCTCGAAATCCTGGCGGCGCCTGAATCCCGCTCATAAAGCTGCCGTGCTTTCACGCACACCGATAGCAGTGCAGCTCAAGGCCTGTCTGCTTTGGGGCGAATCCCCAATCCGCACGTCGAAGAAGGGACCAGCTGATCACCGTGCAACGCCAGCCCAGCGAATGGATCGTCAACCAGGTTGAGATGGCTGTCGAGATCGGGCCAACGGATGAAGGGCAGCAACTGGGCCGCTGCACCATTCAGTAGAGAGCTGTCGGAATAACAGCCCACCATCAGATCCAGCCCCTTCCGCTGCGCCACTTGGGCCATCAGCAGGGCCTGAGTGAGGCCACCGGTCTTCAGCAGCTTGAGATTCACACCGTCCACTACTGGAGCCAGACGCAGCAGATCCTCCAAATCCCAGCAGCTTTCATCCGCCACCAAAGGCATCGGACAGTGCGGATGCAGCTGCATGAAGCCTGCCGTGTCCCGCGCCGGATCCAGATCAGGAGCAAGGGGTTGCTCCAACAGGACCACCTTGAAAGAAGCCAGGGACTCCAACATCCGCTTGGCCTGTTCCAGGGTCCAGCCACCGTTGGCATCCACCTGGAGTTCAATCGCCACACCCTGCAGCTGGGATCGCTCCGTGATGGCCTGGGCCACTGCCTTCAGCAGGCTTCTGTCGTGGTCCAACCCATCGGGGCTCCCCAGCTTGAGTTTGACCCGCGTCGCGGGAAGCTGAGTCCACCAGCGGTGAAGACGATCCAGCACCGCAGCCTCAGAGGCCAGTCCCAGGGTGACGCTGGTGGCCACCCCCTCGGCCGCATCCAAACCCCAGAGCCGCCACAGCGGATGGCCGAGCCGTTGGCCATACCAGTCCCATAAGGCCAGATCGATGGCACAACGGGCCGGCGGACTCAGGGGCGCCAGCAAGGGCTCGAACCGTTGCGGTCGGCTGGGATCCAACGCATCGAGTTGCGGCAGCAGCGCAAGCAGCTCCTGTTCCACAGCCTCGAGAGCAAAGGCACGGTGACCGGTCTCGAATCCACCGGTCTCGCCGCGACCGATCAGCCCATCCCGGTCAAGCCTGAGTTCCAATCGCACCACGGAGGCTGTGGTGCCACGGCTGATCGTGAGGGGAACAGCCTTGGTGAGCGAAAACCGTTGCAGGGCCCAGCCCATCACCACCCGACCACCAATCCCCAAACTGACACAACACCGCTGTGACTCACACTGAGAAGGCTTGAGCTCGAGACTTGGTCGCCTCCGCCCCCCTCACCACTGACGCCACCGCCCAGCCCCAGCGGGGCAGCTACTGGATCACCACCTTCGGCTGCCAGATGAACAAGGCGGATTCTGAACGGATGGCGGGAATCCTGGAGGCCATGGGCTACCAGGAGGCGTCGGCCGAACTCGATGCCGATCTGGTGCTCTACAACACCTGCACCATCCGGGACAACGCCGAGCAGAAGGTGTACAGCTACCTGGGCAGACAGGCCCAGAGAAAACGCAGCAATCCCAATCTCACCCTGGTGGTGGCGGGCTGTGTTGCCCAGCAGGAGGGCGAATCCCTGCTCAGGCGGGTGCCGGAGCTGGATCTGGTGATGGGTCCGCAGCACGCGAATCGCCTCGAGACCCTGCTGCTGCAGGTGAACAGCGGTCAGCAGGTGGTCGCCACCGAAGACCACCACATCCTTGAAGACATCACCACCGCGCGACGGGACAGCAGCATCTGCGGCTGGGTGAACGTGATCTACGGCTGCAACGAACGCTGCACCTACTGCGTGGTGCCCTCCGTGCGCGGCAAAGAACAATCGCGGCTGCCCCAGGCGATCCAGCTGGAAATGGAGGGGCTCGCGGCCCAGGGCTACAAGGAGATCACCCTGCTCGGCCAGAACATTGATGCCTACGGCCGTGATCTGCCGGGCATCACGCCAGAGGGTCGCCGCCAGCACACCCTCACCGATCTGCTCCACCACGTTCACGACGTGGAGGGCATTGAACGGATCCGTTTTGCCACCAGCCATCCGCGCTACTTCACCGAACGGCTGATCGATGCCTGCGCCGACCTGCCCAAGCTCTGCGAGCACTTCCACATTCCTTTCCAGAGCGGCGACAACGACGTGCTCCAGGCCATGGCTCGGGGGTACACCGTGGAGCGCTACCGGCGGATCATCGACCGCATCCGTGAGCGCATGCCCGATGCCTCCCTCAGCGCCGATGTCATTGTCGCCTTCCCAGGCGAAACCGATGCGCAATTCCGCCGCACCCTCGATCTGATCGGGGAGATCGGCTTCGACCAGGTGAATACGGCGGCCTATTCACCCCGGCCCAACACCCCGGCCGCCGACTGGGACAACCAGCTGCCGGAGGAGGTGAAGGTGGAACGCCTGCGTGAAATCAATGCCTTGGTGGAACGCTGCGCCCGCAAGGCCAATGCCCGCTACGCCGGACGCACCGAGGAGGTGCTGGCGGAAGGCATCAACCCCAAGGACCCATCGCAACTCATGGGGCGAACCAGAACCAACCGGCTGACCTTCTTCAGCGCCACCGGACCAGATGGTCACGCCTACAGAGCCGGCGATCTCGTGCAGGTGCGCATCGATGCGGTGCGCTCCTTTTCACTCAGCGGCAACCCCCTGCCCCACTGAGCACAACGCTGATACCTTTGGCGCTCCCACTGCTCAGGGGTCGCAGCAGACATGCCGTCCAGTCCCATCACGGTCGGGCTCGTTTTCGGAGGCCGCTCTGGAGAACACGACGTTTCGATCCGATCCGCGGCGACCGTCGTCCGCGGCCTGCGCAGCGGGCGCAACACAGAGCGCTACACCGTGCTGGCGATTTACATCGACCGGGATGGTCGCTGGTGGGGAACGGATCTTGCCGAGACCACCCTGGCCTCCGAAACAGCGCCGGACCTCAACTCTCCACCGCAGCCTTCAGGATTCCAAGGGTTCCCTGAAGGCTGCGATGCGGTGGACATCTGGTATCCGGTTCTGCATGGTCCCAATGGTGAGGATGGAACCATTCAGGGGTTGTTCCAGCTGACCGGCAAACCCTTCGTGGGTGCTGGAGTTCTGGGATCAGCCGTGAGCATGGACAAACAGGCGATGAAGTCTGCGTTTGCCAGCGCCGGGCTGTCTCAAGTGCCCTATGTCTCACTTCTGGCATCCGAGCTCGGGGAGCCCAGCAGTCGATCCGCACTCCTGGATCGGATTGAAACGGAACTGAATTACCCCTGCTTCGTGAAGCCCGCCAATCTTGGTTCCTCCGTTGGCATCAGCAAAGTGCGTTCGCGCACGGAACTCGAGGCTGGCCTCACCCAGGCAGCAGGGCTCGACCCCAGGGTTGTGGTGGAGCAAGGCGTCAACGCCAGGGAAGTGGAATGTGCGGTGCTAGGAGGCCGCAGCTTGGAAGCGTCCGTGGTCGGCGAGGTGCGTTTCGATGCGGACTGGTACGACTACGAGACCAAATACACCGCTGGGCGCAGCACCACATTAATTCCTGCCCCTCTGCCGGATCAAGTCAGTGAACGCATCCGCTCACAGGCCTTGCAGGCCTGTGATGCCGTAGGCGTCAACGGTATGGGACGGGTTGATTTCTTCTACGACGACGCAACCGATCAGCTGTGGATCAATGAAATCAACACCCTGCCCGGCTTCACGGCCCAGAGCATGTTCCCCATGCTCTGGGAGGCCAGTGGCTTAACACTCGAGCAGTTGGTTCACCAACTGATCCAAACAGCAGGAGAATGAACACAGCGTCCTTCGCCTGACCCATGAGCCACGGACTGCTCTGGTTTCCACTTTTGCTGGCCTTTGTCCTGCTGGCCTCGCTTGGATGGCTGGAACGGCGGCGTCAAAACCTTTTTCGGAGCTGGGCCGAAGGCTCGGAACTGGCCAAGTTGGACGGTTGCGGTGGTGCCCGACTGAAAGACGGGGAACTGCACTGGAGCAGCTTCGAGGCCGGCAAGTTTCAAGATCAAGGCTCGTTTGACGTCTGCAGGCTTGAGCTTGTGGAACTGATGTCGCTGGCCTCCGGCGATGCCCCCCTCACGGATGAATCCCAGGGACGCTGTCGGCTGCGGCTCATCGGAAAGGACCTGCAGATGGATGTTCCCTTCTCCGACGCCGACCGCGCTCGCAGCTGGGGTGAGCAATTAATGGCACGGGCACGGTGCGACCTTTGAGCCGGATCAGTGCCAAAAACAAAGCGGCTGAACGGCCCATCTCTGCTCAGATGGCCCGCCGCCGGGAGTTGCGCCGGCAGCGTCGCCAGACCCTGTTGGTCCAGCTCTGGCGCCTTGTGGCCTTGCTTGTTCTGAGTGGCGGGTTCACGTGGGTCCTACTGCGCCATGGCTGGACCCTGCGTGGCCCTGAAGCTGTGATCGTGAAGGGTGGCGCTGCCCTTGAGACGGACCAAGTGGTTGAGGCAGCCGATTTGAACTTTCCCCACCCTCTGCTGGAGGTCAGCCCCAGGGCACTTGAACAACAACTGATCAAGTCTCTGCCGGTGCAAAGCGTGCGGGTGGAGCGCCAGATGTTGCCCGCACGCCTCATCGTCAGCCTGAGTCCGCAGATCCCCATCGCCCAAGCTTTACGTCAGGGTCCCACTGGACGAGAACGGGGCCTTCTGAACGCCAAGGGGCAATGGATGCCCGTCACCGAAGCGTCACCACAGCCAATCACCGACATCTGGGTGCGAGGCTGGAACGAGCAACAACGCGACCAAGTCGCTGCGTTGCTGCGACAACGGGATCGCTTCGAGGGAATGCTGAAAGCCGTTGAGCTGCATCCCGACGGTCATATCAGTCTGGTCACGACCGGCCTTGGGAGGATTGATCTCGGAGGCGAACCAGCCCTTCTGAACGCCCAAATCGAAACGATCGTCCACCTGAACAAGACCTTGCCGGAGCACCTGCGCCAGGCCCGACAAGGCAGCCTTGATCTCAGCAATCCCGAGCGTCCGGAACTGCAGATGCCGAATCCACCTGCCCCCAAGGAAGCGAAAACACAACCCTGAGGCCACAGCGTTGAAAATCTGGAGACCACAACCTCAGAGCTTGGTTTGTGATCTGTTGAAGCCGGGACCAGGCTTCAGGGACATAATGCATCGCAACCAAACGGTTCAGCCTCGGCGATGGAGATGGTGAGCGGCTCAGGGTCCTACACGGCAGCTGGAATCCAGCCCAGCCAGTCCGCCCGCATCGAAGTCATTGGCGTTGGCGGGGGGGGCAGCAATGCCGTCAACCGCATGATTCTCAGTGACCTTGAAGGGGTCGGCTACAGCGTTCTCAACACGGATGCCCAGGCCCTGATCCTGTCTCAGGCTCAGCAACGGCTGCAGCTGGGGCAGACCCTGACCCGGGGGCTCGGCGCCGGCGGCAACCCCACCATTGGCCAGAAAGCAGCCGAAGAATCCCGCACTGATCTGCACGACGCACTGCAGGGCTCTGATCTGGTGTTCATTGCCGCTGGTATGGGCGGTGGAACCGGAACTGGGGCCGCACCTGTGGTTGCCGAAGTGGCCCGGGAAGTTGGGGCTCTTACCGTCGGCATCGTCACCAAACCGTTCGGTTTTGAAGGCCGTCGTCGCATGCGTCAGGCCGACGAAGGCATCGCTCGCTTGGCAGAGCATGTGGACACCTTGATCGTGATCCCCAATGACCGCCTGCGGGAAGCCATTGCCGGTGCTCCACTTCAGGAGGCGTTCCGAACCGCTGATGATGTCCTGCGCATGGGCGTCAAAGGCATCAGTGACATCATCACCTGCCCTGGCCTGGTGAACGTCGACTTCGCGGACGTTCGCTCGGTGATGACCGAAGCGGGCACGGCACTGCTGGGCATCGGCATTGGATCCGGCCGCTCCAGAGCCGTCGAGGCCGCCCAGGCTGCGATCTCCAGCCCACTGCTGGAAACGGAACGCATCGATGGGGCCAAGGGCTGTGTGATCAACATCAGCGGCGGAAAGGACATGACCCTGGAGGACATGACCACCGCTTCAGAGGTCATCTATGACGTCGTCGATCCAGAAGCCAACATCATCGTGGGCGCCGTAGTGGATGAAGCTCTCGAAGGTGAAATTCACGTCACGGTGATCGCCACCGGGTTCGAGAACAAGCAGCCTTACCGCAGCGAGCGAAGCCGCTCCATGCCAGCCGTGGCAACAAAGGCTGAACCCGAAGAGAACGGCGCCAGAATCCCTGAATTCCTTCGCCGCCGCCAGCAGCAAGATGACAACTCGGTTTGAGTGCCCTTCCAGAGATCTCAAGCTCTGATTGTGGTGACCCGGAATCCACGCCTGCCCTGAGCATCCCGTGTGGCTGCTCCCTTCCGGTCCTGACCAGATTTGGGCGTCGGAGCCGCATGGGTCCGAGTCGGTTAAATGCTAGCAATGAGCCCCCGAGGGATTCTCAAGCTGCATGCGTCCTTCTGATCTGACCCGCTTCAAGCAGAAGGGCCAACCCATCGTCGTGCTTACCGCGTGGGACAGCCTCTCTGCAGCTCTCGCAGAAGCTGCAGGTGCGGATGTGGTGCTGATCGGCGATTCACTGGCCATGGTGGCGCTCGGCCATGCCACCACGCTCCCCGTGAGCCTGGAGCAGATGCTCCATCACACCCAGGCGGTAGCCCGGGGATTGGCATCCATGCCTGCCGATCAACCCCTGTTGGTCTGTGACCTGCCCTTTCTGAGCTATCAGTGCGGAGAAGACCGCGCCGTTGCCGCTGCAGGGCGATTGCTCAAGGAATCGAGTGCTGCCGCAGTGAAGCTGGAGGGAGCGGAGCCTGAGGTCGTGACCGTGATCGACCGGCTGGTGCGGATGGGCATTCCTGTGATGGGGCATCTGGGTCTCACCCCGCAAGCCGTGCATCGTCTCGGCTACCGCCGTCAGGCCACCGACGCCATCAGCCAAGAGCGCCTGATGGATCAAGCGCGAACTCTGGAACAGAAGGGTTGCTTCTCCCTGGTTCTGGAGCACGTCCCGTCAGAGCTGGCCAGCCGGGTGCAGCAGGCGCTGACCATCCCGGTGATCGGGATCGGAGCGGGCAACGGTTGCGATGGTCAAGTGCGCGTCACGGCAGACCTGCTGGGTCTCACCCCCAAACAACCTCCGTTCAGCCCGGCCCTCGTGGATGGGCGACAGCTGTTCATCGAGGCGTTGAAGGGGTGGGTCAACCAGACCCGGAACCAAAATCCACCCATCACAGGAAACACCCAGGACAATGAATAATTCCAATCAGAGCCTAAAAAGCACTGCGGCACAACAGCTTTGACTGATGCGAAGCCTGAAGAGGAGTGGCTGAGTTGTCAGAAGAATCGATGTGGTTGCAAATGAGTTGCAAGCGAGCTGGTTGAACAGGCTGGAGCGTCGGACCCACAGACGAAACATTCGCTTAGCCTCAGTACCTCCAGCCAGCCGTGGTGGTACGGCACCGATGGTGAAGCAAGGAACCGAGACGGTTGTGGACTGAGGGATGCCGGCAAAAACGCAAGGTATTTTGAGCCTGGGACATATCAGTCAGAGAGCTGATACGTCAGATGATCTCTTTACGGCCAGCCTTGATTTTCTCCCTGGCTGTAAGGAGGCCATAGACGAGCAACCCGAGCAGAGCGATGTTCATGCCAATGAAAAACATCGTGTCCATGATCTTGTGGCGACTTGTTCCTTGATAGGCAGGAGATACAAGCCGGCCTATCCGTCAGACGACTCATTTCAAACCCTGGATCGACAGTGAAGGCTGAAGCCCTTAGTGCCTCGTAGACCAGCAATCCATTGACCAAATCACATCTGTCACCTGATCGGCGTTAAGCCACGTGATGACGCTGGTATGGAGGTCAGCCTTCTGAAACAGGGAGATCAGCCGCCCCATCCACCAGTCCCACAGCTCAACATGCTCGCCGCCAACGATCAAGAATGCCGGCGACGGAAGGGGAGGAAGAGGGCTACAAGCTTGACGACGAGGTTGCTGGGATCCACGAACACCGAACCCCTTTGGTACGCCCGTACGAACAGCCACGACTGATGGGGCAATGGCAACGGTCATCCGTACCTCCGTTGACTGCTCTTGATTTTTAAGCTTCAGACGTCTGAAAGCAGAGCTGCCATCAGACCGTTGGACTATCTCCGGTTCTGAGCGGTTCCGAAGATTTTTTATTTACTTCCCTATGGATCAAGCTGAAATCAACAATTGGATATCCATAGCGGAGAGCATGGAAGCCAAGGGCGATACGGAGAGCTGGTTTTACCTTCGCGCTCGCGCAATTGCTGATGGGAAGTCGGATCCCATGCCCAATATTTCAGAGCTGATGGCTGATCCCTCTTGATCTGCGTGATCAAAGTGATGCACTGCGACGCCAGGCAACAGATGGGAAACAGTCGAAATTTGTCTCAAGCGGGAGCATCTCTCGATGGCTTCCGATGCTGATCACCTACTAGTGATAAGACATTGCTATTGAGACCTGATCCGGCTGATTGATGCGTTTGGGGAGACGCGGGCGAGGGAACCCGCGAACATTCCGCCTCCCAAGCGCTTGCAGTGGTGCTGGCGCCCAGTTCATCTTCACAGCCAACTTGAGAAGATCTGGCTAGTAATTAATGCCTAATTCGCTGCATTTGATACCCAACGAGGGGTCGCCAGTCAGCGAAGATTGATCCGAAGGCAGTGGTGCCTTCAATACGTCGTTTGGGGGTGGGCTGAGGGGCCTACCTCTTTTTTTATGGGCATGCTGCGCGAAGCAGTCATACAGACGTGTCTCGCCCAAGTCGCTGATACCAGTCGCAACAGCAGCCGCTTGTTGATCAGATCCATTGCTGTGATTGGGTTTTGGCCTTACCAGTCCTCTCCAAAACCTCTTCCCACCACAGAATCACCTCAATCAGCACCTGATTGCTGACAGCCATTCCCTCGGGGTCGGTGAGGCACCAACGCCCTGCCCGCTGCTGCAACCATCCACGCTCGACGAACGGCAACCAGCGACGCACCAGTGCATCGGCATCAAGGCCCTGGAGCGTTACACCTTCTCGGCGACGCAGCCCCACCAACAATTGATCATCCAGTGGAAGACCAGCCTTGGCGACGGTTTCCTTCGGCAGGTTGTCGAGCCATGTCGCGTAGGCAGCCCGTGTGCGTGGTCGCGCCAAGCGCTCCCCCCAGGGCGCTGACGTCGCTCCCATCCCAAATCCCCACCAACCAGCACCGCTCCAGTACACCCGGTTGTGACGAGAAGCATGGCCCGGAAGGGCATGGTTGGAAATCTCATAACGGCTAAGGCCTGCAGCAGCAAGCCGTTGTGTGGTCCGCTCCATCAGCGCAACGGCGAGCTCATCATCCGGAAGCTTCAGTGCACCAAGGGCGCGTTGGCGATCAAACACCGTGCCCGGTTCCACCGAAAGGTCGTAGATCGAAAGATGGGGGGACTGACTGGCAATGGCCTGATCCAACTGGGTATCCCACGCGGCCAAACTCTGACCTGGCAAGTTCTGAATGAGATCGAGACTCCAAGACCGGAGAGCTCCGTCGCGCCAGGCCTGCAGGAGCCAGTCGATCGCCGCCAGGAGGTCGCGCCGCCGATGACGCCGCCCAAGCTGTTCGAGCACTGCGTCATCGAAGCTCTGCCCCCCCAGGCTGATGCGATTCACGCCCCGAGCCAGGACGGAGGACAGCTGATCGCAGTCAAAGGTGGCCGGATCCATTTCCAGGGTGATTTCCGCACCTGGTTGAAGCCCAAACTTTTCCGCCAGGGCATCGAGCAGTGCACCGATCTGATCCGGACCCAGGAGCGATGGCGTTCCCCCTCCGATATAAACCGTTGATAGGGGCGGACCGCTTGGGGCGGAGGCGATTTCGCGATGCAGAAGCGTCAGGTACTCACGGATGGAGCGACTGCCAGGCCCCTGGTCGGCACGGGCTTGATCCCCCAGGGGGACAACGGCGAAATCGCAGTAATAACAGCGCCGGTGGCAGAAGGGGATGTGGAGATAGGCGCTGCGGGGAGGAGAGGGATAGGGCATGCTTCTGGCATCCGGTTCGAGCTGCCACGACCTGAACCCATGGTGGATCCGCTCATCCTGCTTCTGTTTGTGGTCTCCGGTGCAGCCGCCGGATGGATGGGAATTCACTTGCTACCCGATGGGCTGGTGAGTTCAACCACCAATGCTGAACAGCTGCGTCTTCAGCTCAGCGGAGCTGGCGGCGGCATTGGGCTGATTGCTGGCCTGGTCTTCCAAAAACTGCGGGTGCGCCTGATGCAGCAGGTGCGCACCATGCCCACCGATCTTCTGGTGAGCCGGGCTGTCGGCCTGATCCTCGGGCTTCTGGTGGCCAACCTTCTGCTATTGCCTGTTCTGCTGCTTCCGTTTTCCGGGGGGATCGTTCTGCTCAAACCGCTGCTGGCAGTGGTGAGCAACGTCTTTTTCGGAATTCTCGGAAGCAACCTGGCAGAAGTGCATGGCCGCACGCTGCTGCGCCTGTTCAATCCCGCCAGTACGGAGGCCCTTCTGGTCGCCGATGGGGTGCTCACCCCAGCCACAGCAAAGATCCTGGACACCAGCGTGATCATCGATGGGCGGATCCGCGGGATGCTCGCCTGCGGATTGCTGGAAGGACAGGTGATCGTCGCCGAATCGGTGATCGATGAGATGCAGCAACTGTCGGATTCCACCAATGTTGAGAAACGGGCCAAAGGCCGGCGTGGATTGAAGCTGCTGAAGGATCTACGGGAGACCTACGGACGGCGGCTGGTGATCAACAGCACCCGTTACGACGGCAAAGGCACAGACGACCGTTTGCTGCAGCTGGCCTCTGACACGGGCGGGACACTGGTAACAGCGGACTTCAATTTGGCGCAGGTCGCCCAGGTGAAAGACCTGAAGGTGATGAATCTGAGTGAGCTGGTGATCGCGTTACGGCCTGAGGTGCAACCCGGCGATGAACTCAAACTCAAGATCGTGCGTGAGGGCAAGGAGGAGAGCCAGGGCGTCGGCTATCTCGACGACGGAACGATGGTGGTGGTCAACGACGCGAAATCGCTGATCGGCCAACGCAAACCTGTGGTGGTAACCGGTGCTCTTCAGACGCCAACCGGCCGGATGGTGTTCGCTCGCCTGGACGGGAAAGATGCAACAACCGACACCAAGACTTCAACCAAATCGAAAAGTCAGGGAAAACCGGCCAAAACCAGCCACCGCAAGCCCGCTGACCCCGGCTAGGCTCGCCTCACCGCGATGGTGGAGATGACAACTTCGGCCCCGTACTACGGCGACAGCGCCGTGATGCGCACACCACCTCCCGACCTTCCGTCCCTCCTACTCAAGGAGCGGATCGTGTACTTGGGCTTGCCCTTGTTCTCTGACGACGACGCCAAGCGTCAGATGGGAATCGATGTGACTGAGCTAATCATTGCTCAGCTGCTCTTTCTGGAATTCGACGACCCAGAGAAGCCGATTTACTTCTACATCAACTCGACGGGAACCAGCTGGTACTCCGGGGAAGCAATCGGCTTTGAAACCGAAGCCTTCGCCATCTGCGACACCCTCCGCTACGTCAAACCACCGGTACACACCATCTGCATCGGCCAGGCCATGGGCACGGCAGCGGTGATCCTTTCAGCAGGAACAAAAGGCCAACGGGCTGCTCTACCCCACTCCTCGATTGTTTTGCACCAGCCCCGCAGCGGTGCCCGCGGCCAAGCCACGGATATCCAGATCCGGGCCAAGGAAGTGCTGCACAACAAGCAGGCCATGCTTGAAATCCTTTCCACCAACACCGGACGGTCCGTGGAGGATCTGAGCAAGGACTCCGACCGGATGAGCTATCTGACACCCCAACAAGCCGTTGAGTACGGACTCATCGACCGCGTGCTCAGCAGCCGCAAAGAACTGCCCGGCAACCCTTCCGTCTGACCGGCGGCGACTGACCAGCGGCATCTGAATCCGCCCCTACTGCACTTCTCTTCCCAACGTCCTGAACCATGCCGATCGGTACTCCCAGCGTTCCCTACCGCCTCCCTGGCAGCCAGATGGAGCGCTGGGTCGACATTTACACCCGTCTTGGGGTGGAGCGGATCCTCTTCCTCGGCTCTGAAGTCAATGACGGCATTGCCAACAGCCTCGTGGCGCAGATGCTCTATCTCGACTCCGAAGACAGCAGCAAGCCGATCTACCTCTACATCAACTCTCCAGGTGGCTCTGTCACCGCTGGTCTGGCGATCTACGACACCATCCAGTACGTCAAAAGCGAAGTGGTCACCATCTGCGTCGGCCTCGCCGCATCCATGGGCGCCTTCCTCCTGGCAGCCGGCACGAAAGGCAAACGTGTTGCCTTGCCCCACAGCAGGATCATGATTCACCAGCCCCTCGGCGGCACCAGCCGGCGCCAGGCCAGTGACATCGAAATTGAGGCACGGGAGATCCTGCGGATGAAGGAAATGCTCAACCAATCCCTGGCGGATATGAGTGGGCAGAGCTTCGAAAAGATTGAGAAAGACACCGACAGGGACTACTTCCTCAGTGCCGAAGAAGCCAAGGAGTACGGACTGATCGACCGCGTGATTTCCCATCCCAACGAAGCCTGAGTTAATCGGGGCAGGCCGCTGCGTAAGCTCGTCCACTGCACTGTTCCGCAAGTCCGCCCCGGATGGCCCAGCTTTTCTACGACTCCGACGCCGATCTCAGTCTGCTGAACGGCAAGACCGTGGCCATCATTGGCTATGGCTCTCAGGGTCATGCCCACGCCCTGAACCTGAAAGACTCAGGGGTCGATGTGGTGGTGGGTCTGTACGACGGCAGCCGTTCCGCAGAGAAGGCCAAAGCCGATGGGCTTGAAGTGCTGAGTGTGGCCGATGCCGCTGCAAAGGCCGACTGGATCATGGTCTTGCTGCCTGATGAATTCCAGAAGGACGTCTACGAGAAGGAAATCGCACCTCACCTGAGTGCAGGCAAGGTGCTGAGCTTCGCCCACGGCTTCAACATCCGCTTCGAGCTGATCAAGCCCCCTGCAGATGTGGATGTGGTGATGATCGCCCCGAAGGGCCCTGGACACACCGTGCGTTGGGAGTATCAGAACGGCCAGGGCGTGCCGGCCCTGTTCGCCATCGAACAGGACGCAACCGGCAACGCCCGCGGCATGGCCATGGCCTACGCCAAGGGAATTGGCGGCACCCGGGCCGGCATCCTGGAAACCAACTTCAAGGAAGAGACCGAAACCGATCTGTTCGGTGAGCAGGCTGTGCTTTGCGGCGGTCTGTCCGAACTCGTGAAGGCTGGTTTCGAGACCCTGGTGGAAGCTGGATACCAGCCCGAACTGGCTTACTTCGAGTGCATGCACGAGGTGAAGCTGATCGTGGATCTGATGGTGAAGGGAGGACTGACCTCCATGCGCGATTCGATCTCCAATACCGCGGAGTACGGCGACTACGTCAGCGGCCCCCGGCTGATCACCGCCGACACCAAAGCCGAGATGAAACGCGTTCTGGCTGACATCCAGGACGGCACCTTCGCCAAAAACTTCGTAGCCGAATGCGAAGCCGGCAAGCCCGAAATGAAGAAGGTGCGCGATCGTGACTCGCAGCATCCGATCGAGAAAGTGGGCAAGGGACTCCGCTCGATGTTCAGCTGGTTGAAAGACGCCTGATTCAGCGCGAGCACTGAACACCCGGTGGGATCTCACTCCAGCACTCACCACGCACCCCGTTCTGCGCCCCAAGGGCAGCAGAACGGGGATTTTTGTTGGCTCCTAGGCGCTCCCCTCCAATGAACTCAGCAGCGATGGGAAGCCTGCTGATCCTCGGGGCAGCCCTCTTGGATCAACTGATCGGTGACCCGAGCCGGATGCTCCATCCCGTGGTTGTGATGGGCTGGTGGATCCGGCAGCTGCGGTGCAGGGTCGAGCAATGGGCGGGGGACCATCCCATCAAGCTGCGCTTCGGGGGTGGACTGGTCACCCTGATCTTGGTGCCTGGCAGCGCCCTTGCGGGCTGGTGTGTGGAGCGCCTGCTCTGGCTTCCCTCCCCATGGCAATGGCTTGGCATCGCAGTTCTGACCCTGAGCCTTGCCAGCGCCCTGGCGGCCCGCAGCCTGTCGGACAGCGTGCTGGCGGTGCTGACCGCCCTTCCGCCATCGGCAGATGGCAACCTCGAACCGGCACGCCAGAAGCTGGGCTGGATCGTTGGACGAGACGTGCAGAACTTGGATCAAGCTGGGCTGCTCCGAGCTGCAGCCGAAACAGCTTCAGAAAATGCGGTGGATGGCGTGTTCGCACCCTTGTTCTGGATGGGCATTGGTGCGTTGCTCTGGATGGTCATGCCCTCAGGCCCAGGACCACTTGCTCTGGCCTGGGCCTTCAAGGCCAGCAGCACGCTGGATTCGATGCTCGGCTATCGCACGGGTCGCCTGCGCTGGATTGGAACGGCAGGCGCACGCCTGGATGATCTGCTCACCTGGCTGCCCTGCCGTCTGGTCATGCTGACGCTGCCCCTGGTCTGCCCGCCATGGACGCGCTGGATGCAACGGGTGCGGGCCGCAGAACGGGATGGGGCGACAGATCCATCACCCAATGCAGGTCGATCAGAAGCGATCTACGCCCACTGCATCGGGATCCAACTCGGTGGTGAAAACCATTACGGCGAGCGCCGGGTTCAGAAACCGGTGCTTGCGGCTGACCAACCAGTCGCCAACTCGCTCCTCGTTAGAGGTGTCCTAAAGGCCTCAGACCGGCTTGAAATTCTCTGGCTGAGTGCTCTTGTGATCATCCAGCTTGTGATCACTCACTAGACACCACTCGGCGGGGATCAATCAGTAAGCACCTCGATCCATCGGCAGAAGCAACACACCAAACGTGCGCAGGATGATGGCGAGATCCAGGCTGAACGACCGACCGCGGGCATAGGCCAGGTCGAGCTTGACGCGTTTCTTGTAGCTCAGATTGTTGCGGCCGCTCACCTGCCAGAGGCCCGTCAGACCTGGGCGAACCGAGGCCACTTCGTCCATGTAGGCGCCGTACCGGCCAAGCTCCTGATCAACGATGGGGCGTGGACCGACCACGCTCATCTCACCGAAGAGAACATTCAGAAACTGGGGCAGTTCATCAAGGCTCGAACGACGAAGGAAACGCCCCACAGGAGTGATTCGGGGATCACGCTTCAACTTGAAGTCACGCTCGAACTCAGCCCTTAGAGATGGATCAGACTCCAAAACGCGGGCGAGAACAGCATCGGCATCAGCGCGCATGGTGCGGAACTTGATGCAACCAAAACGTTTGTAACCCCGACCCACACGCCGCTGGGTGTAAAACACCGGCCCGGGGGAACTGAGCTTGACCAACCCAGCCAGCAAAAGAAGCACTGGAGAGCCGAGGCCGAGAACCGCCAGGGAAAAGACGATGTCACCACTGCGCTTGAATACCCGGCCCCAGCGGTTCTGATGGCGAATCAGAGCCAAAGCCGGCAGAGCCGAGGGTGGCGCGGAGATCAGCGCGAGGTGGGGCTTGTACTTGCCACGGCGAGCAGCACGACCTGCGGTCTGAAGCAACGATGGCCGAAAGGCCGAGGTCAAAGGCTCAACCTGGGACTCAGCACACTCAACGTCACAGTCGGAGTCCTGGCATCTCCGCGGGGTCACTCGCTGCAACGGCACAGCCTTGTCGATGGTCTTGCCAGGCCGTTCGCAGAGCAGATTCAAAACGTGCGGCGAATGCTTCTGGCCGGAAGCGCTCGGCCCACTGACGGATGGCTTCCGAATCGAGAGAACGCCAGAGGCGGCTTTGCTCAAACCACTCCACGGCCTGCACAAGCGACTCCACGGTCTGCTCGGGGAACAGAACCCCTGTGGGCTGCCTGATCCCGGCCGCTGCACAGCGCACCGTATCCAACAAACCACCACGCCCCAGGCCAATCACCGGAGCGCCAGCAGCCATCGCTTCCACAGGAGCAATACCGAAATCTTCAAGCCCGCCATAGACAAACGCGCGACATCGAGACATGAGCTCCTCCACCTGTTGCCCCGACTGGCGGCCAAGCAAGGTGACGGTTGGGCCTGCCAGGACCTCCAGCCGTGCACGCTCCGGCCCATCCCCAACCACCAGGAGGGGCAATCCCAACCGGTTGAAGGCTTCCACCACCAAATCCACCCGCTTGTAAGGAACCAAACGACAGAGGCAGAGGTAGACGTCGTCCCGAGCTGCATTCCAGCGGAAGCGGTTCACCTCCACTGGAGGATGGATCACGCTGGCCTCACAACCCCAGTACTTGCGAATTCGGCGTGCTGTGAAACGGGAGTTGGCAATGAGGCGATCCACCCGCTGGGCACTGAGTTGATCCCACTGCCGCAGGGCATGGAGTTGCCAGCGAATCAAGGGCCCCAGGCCACGCCGCGCCAGCGCTGAGCGCTGCAGATACGCGTGCATCTGATCCCAGGCGTAACGAACCGGTGTATGCACATAACTGATGTGCAACTGCTCCGGCCCTGTCAGCACGCCTTTGGCCACCAAGTGGCTGCTGCTGATCACCAGCTCAACTGCGCCGAGGTCGATCTGTTCAATGGCAAATGGCAACAAAGGCAGGTACTGCTGCACGTGGCTGGGTCCCCACGGCAGATCTTGAATTGGGCTCGTGAGGACAGATCGGCCTTGCAACCAACTGCCAGACCGACAGGATTCGGCATCAACCAGGGCGGCCAGCTGCGGCTCGCAACCGCGGCTTTTCAGCAGGGCATCAATTGCCTCAACAACACGTTCGGCACCGCCGACAGAGCGTGGTGAGAACCACTCGTGAACCAGAGCGATCCGCTGCGGGAAGTGGTCCGAGGCCGAGGGCATCCAGCCAATGAGTACGAACGATACGAAGTCTCTCAGCTGATTGCAGGACTCAGCAGCGGTCACGATGCTGGTCCACATGTCCAGCACGAATCTCACCATCAACATCCTCCTGGAGGAGGCGTTGAACGAACCGGACATCGGCACGACAAGCCGTTTCCGATGGCATGCCACGGCGGTGGGTATCGCTGCGCTCTGGATTGACAGCGCTCCGCCATCAACACCCCCCTTTGAAGATGCAATCCAGGAGGGGCTCAATGTGGGCCTCGATCTCAGCCGAGAAGAACGAGAATTTCATCAAGTAGACCAAGGATTGGTGCTCCTGTTCCACTCCTAAGGGAATCAAACGGTGCCCTCAAAAAGCGAGGTGGCACGTAAAAGCCAACACCACCATGAACAGCTGCTGTCATTCCAGAGGGTGATTGACTCAGATCAACCTGGCGAAGAACAACTTGACGCTGACGAAAGGACACAAAGCGGTGAAACAGCACACCCAAGGACGGCGCGCTCACCACGTGATCGTGATTGCAGGTGTTTCGGGCTGCGGCAAAACGCAGCTGATCCGAAACATGAGCCAGCCGTCTCAAGACGAATTCACCCTGAGCGTGATGAAACAGCTCAACTGCACTCCGAATCAACGCTTTCAACGATCAACGCTTGAACGGATGCAACGGCTGACGGATCCGGCCAATGCGAAGCATTCCAAAACACGAAAATCAAACTACTGTCAAGTGCTTTTTATCAACCTGACAAGCATTAATCACAATCAAAATCTGAAACGATTACGCCAAATCTCAACACGCACCAAACGCCTCGACGTGATCACCCTGTACATCTCACCCCAAGAATGGCGCCAAAGCATTCTTGATCGACTCCACACCGACAATGAACCATCGATGCGAGCAGCATTGATCGCCCTTTCAGCAAGAATAAGTAGGACCGTATCCGACTTTTTGTATCACAGGGAGTACAAAAAGTGGTCCAGAGAACTACAGAGCTTCCACAGCCCTAAAGCCATCATCATCAACACATTCACCAGGAAGGTCTACTCCTCCGCTAATCCTCCCTTTTGAAGCTGCCATCAAAGAAGGCTGCAACGTGGGTCTCAATTTCAGTCGAGAGGACGACCAATTCCATCAAGTGGAACAGGAGTTGGTGATCCTGTTCCAATCCCAGATGACATCAGCCTCAACTCAGACGGACCAGGCAACCCCTTGAGCGACATAGCCAATGGCCGCAAAGCCGATGGCATCAGCTTCCAATTCGGAATAGCCATAGGCCCCAGACTCAGGATTGAAATAACTAACAAAATCCACCTCGCCTTTGCCTGGCAACAGAGCCTGGAAAGCCTTCACCGGATCGGAGTACCCACCTGATTCCATCATTTGCTTCATCCGCTTCTGGCCTCGCACGATTCGACTGGTTCCCGTAGCGTCATGAGTCATGGAGTAATAGGGGCGCCCACCCTTCTCCTTCGGCACGCTGTAAAACGAACTCGGCATCGACACATAACCAGATTCTTTGGCCGCCAACAGGGAAATCGTCTCCCCCAAACTGCTGGAGTAGTGGGTATCCAGACTGTCCACGGAATCAGCCCGGGTGACCACCTTCTGACCGGTGATCGAATCGGCGATATCGGAAGGCTTGAGCCTCTTCGATACTTTTGCAGAACTGCTATCCCCCACAAAGCTCAACCGAGCTCCGCCGTATTCATAGGCTGAACCGAGGATCTGTCCGTAAGGATCTCCTGCACCCGTTGCGGTGATCCAAAGCTGATACCCCGTTGCATTCGCAATGCCGCCATGGGCCCGGAAAGAAACAGGCAACTGCTGCAGGTTTTCGGCAGCACCGATCGCTTCAGCTTCCTTTTTAGACAAATCGAGAGCACCGGCGACGGTATCGGTGTACTCGACAACATTGCCCCCCATATCGTAGGCAAGCCAAGGGGATGGGCTGGCAGAGCCACCCACGTCCGTGACATTGGCATTCTTGTATGTCTTACCAGCGGGTGCGTACCAGGGCTGCCAAAAAACACCATAATCATAATTCGAATACCCCTGCTTTTTGATGGCTTTTGGACTGAGGTCATCAACAAGAACTTCACCCGTATCGGTCACATTGACAACGGCATACTTGCTTTCTGAAGCAGGCCCCTTTGCCGAGCCTTTCTTCTTGCCCTGCTTGGTGAATAATGGAACAGGAGCCTTGTTACTGGCCGTGGGGAAGTAAAAATAATTGGTCTGATTTCCAGTATCACCACCCGCAAAATAGGCCGCTTTGATCCATTCGTTTTGGGAGGGCAAAAACAAGCCCTCAACATTCTGTCGGGCTAGAAAAGCGTAGTTGGAATCATTCAGAGCATAGGATCCAGCATCGATCGTTGGCGAAAACTTGAAGAAGCGATCCGTCACTACCACATCAAAATCCAGCGGACTCTTACGCACCCTCTGCTTCTCACCAACAGCACCACCATTGGTCAACGAATTGACAAAGTAAGCATACTGAAATCCATTGACAAACATCATCGGCTTGTCGGCCCATAGTGGATCAGCCAAAACATAATGACGCCCTTCTTCGGCATGGTCGACATGGAGAATTTGACCCTGGAAGTGATTTACCAAGGGATTATTTTTCTTATTCCACAATTTAACTTTCGTCCAAGGCTGCTTGGAATTCTCCCCGTCTGGATCAACCGCATTGAGGAATGCACAGTACTGGGCTGCGGTGATCTCGAATTGACCGATCTCGTATTCATAAGGAACACCGCCGACAACCTGGTAGTTAAGCAACAACTCCGAGGTCGTGTCCAAAGGGATCGGAGCAACCGCTGGTGGATTGAGCGGATCTGCAGGGATCGTCTTTTTTGAAGGTGGCACGAAGCCTCTGATGGCGATGCCATCATTTCCAGGAAGCCCTACCCGAGCAAAGCTCAGCTTGATGTCGTAGGAAGCCATGGTTTTCGAGAAGTTACTCGAAAACTAATGACGATGAATGGAGTATTCAACGGAGAGGGTGGGATTCGAACCCACGAGGGTGTTACCCCTACACGATTTCGAGTCGTGCGCGATCAACCGGACTCTGCCACCTCTCCACACGTCCGTAGACGTTCGACAACTTTAAAGGCCAATGAACCGCGTGCCAGGCGAATGCTGCAGAAGCCAACGCCGCTGGTTTGCAGAAGGCTTGAACCCAAGCCATGTTCCTGTGAAAACCGGCTGGATGCCTGGTCTCTGCTGCTCTTGCAGAGACCACAACGCCTGAGGCCGGGGGAGCAACTGCCAGCGATGCCGTCCCGCCCGCAACACGAATGTTCCAGGGCGGTGCTGCGGGCGGTGCAATGACAAGCCATCACTTCGCAGCATCTGGCCTGAGGCAAGAGGGGCTCCCCCCTGCTGAGCAGCTTCCACGTGGTGCGCCAGTGCCTGCCAGCACCGGAGCACATCCGTTGCCACTGGATCCAACAACGTCACCCAATCCAAACGGGCATGACCATGAACAACGGCCATCCGTTGTGCCATCCGGCAACTCCGTGCATCGCCATGGGTGCTCACCAGCGCAGCACGCCCACGATGACGAGCCAGCAGCCAATGGCGGCCGAAATGCTCAACCGACACCAGTCCATCGGAAAGCTGAACCAAGGCTTGGACCAACAGGGCTGTTGCCATAGGGAGCAGCGCCCAGCACCGGCTTCTGGCAGGCGACTTCAGCAGCCAGGGCAAGATGCCCACCACCAGCAAGGCAACGACCCACACCTGCGGTCGCCCGGTGAGCACTTGGGCGCCAGGCCAGTGACTGATCCAAGTGGCGATGGCCATCACCAAGCCCGCCAACTGCTGCACTGGCCACAGCACCAGTGGCAGCACCGACAACGGACAGAACAGAACAAGCAGCGCCGAGAGCATGGCCATCAGCGTTAAGGGCGCCAACAGCGGAGCAACCAGAAGGTTCGCGAATAGGGCATACAGCGGCATCGCACCGAAGTGCAGCAACTGCAGCGGCAACGTCCAGAGAAGGGCCGCCACAGGAATGGACAGCGCCGCGGCCACACCGTGGGATCGATCTGGCAAGCATCCTTGAACTGCCTGCTCCAGTCGTGGAGCTGTGAGGATCAGCCCAGCCGTTGCGGCCGCACTGAGCTGAAACCCGATCGACCGGGCCCAGGACGGGCAGAACAGCAACATGCCGCTGAGTGTCATCACCAACACTCCAAAGGGACGGCTGTGATGACCTGACTCACGAATCAGCAGTGCGATCGCGGCCATGAGCACCGCCCGCACCACCGATGGCTGGACCCCGGCCAAACAGACAAACAGCAGCAGAGCCAGGCCCGCCAGGGGAAGCCGCAGGCAAGGGGGCCAACGGCGAACAACCATCAACACACTGCCCAACAGCACAGAGAGGTGGAAGCCCGATGCTGCAAGCGCATGGGATAAGCCAGCAACACGGAACGCCTGCCTGAGGTCATCCGGAAGCTGCACCTGGGCGCTACCCAGCACCAGAGCCGCCAGGAAACCACCCCGCCGCGGTCCAACGGCCTGTTGCAGCCGCTGGGCGACATGGCGGCGCAGATCAGCCAACGGCGTCCGTGGACGCTGCAGCACCTCGATGCTCTCGACGCGCAACTGACTCCAACTGCCTTGGCGGGCCAGACGCTCTGCCGATCCCGGCAACAGCGGGTGGGCTCCAGGCATCGGTCGCCGCAGCACCCCCAAAGAACGGACGTGCCAACCCTGCAGCAGTGGTGAAGAACATTCAGGCAGCTGCAGTTCCGTGCGCCCCCTGGCCCGACGACCCGCGACCCGATCCACCTCCAGCAGGACGGAACACCCCCAGGGGAAACGGCGCAGATCAGAGGACAAGCGGCCACTGAGCAGCACCGAGGGCGATGGCGTTGAAATCAGGCGAGACGGATCGGATGAGGTCTGCATCGGCGCCCCCCAAAGCAGTCCTCGAAGCACGAGGAGTGCCAGAAGAGCGAGAGCAACACCATCAACGGAACGTCGTCGTCGCAGAACCCATCAAGCCGCTGTCTCGAGGGTTCCCCCTTTCAGCAGGGGGAAGCCGAGGGCCTCCCGTTCCGCCAACCAACCTTCGGCCACTTTTCGGGCCAGGTTGCGGATACGGCCGATGGTGGCTGTGCGTTCGGTCACGGAAATCACGCCACGGGCCTCCAACAGGTTGAAGGTGTGGCTGCACTTCAGAACGAAATCGAGGGCCGGGGCCGGCAGCTGCTTCTCGATCAAGTCAGCGGCTTCCGCCTCATAAATGGCGAACAATTGCTTGAGCCGCTCCGGATTGGAGGCCTCGAAGTTGAAGTGGCACTGCCCCTTTTCAAACGGCAGCCAGATCTCCCCGTAGCTGCGCTCGCCATTCCAGCTGAGATCCCAGATGCTTTCCACGTCCTGGAGGTACATCGCCAGCCGTTCGAGGCCGTAGGTGATTTCAATGGACACCGGCTTGCAGTCGATGCCGCCGCATTGCTGGAAATAGGTGAACTGAGTGACCTCCATGCCATCGAGCCACACTTCCCAGCCCACGCCCCAGGCACCGAGGGTGGGGGACTCCCAGTTGTCTTCGACGAAACGGATGTCGTGGTCAGCCGCCTTGATGCCCAACGCCTCCAGCGATGCCAGATAGGTCTCCTGGATGCCATCTGGAGACGGCTTGATCAGCACCTGGTACTGGAAATAGTGCTGGGCCCGATTCGGGTTGTCGCCATATCGGCCGTCGGTGGGGCGACGACAGGGTTCGGGATAGGCCACGGCCCAAGGTTCCGGGCCGATGGCACGAAGCACAGTGTGAGGGCTCATGGTGCCGGCACCCTTCTCTGTGTCGTAGGGCTGCAGCAGCAGACAACCCTGGTCTGCCCAGAACCGGTTGAGCGTGCTGATGATGTCCTGAAAATGCACTGGGCCGGGGCGTCCTGAGTTCCGATTCTGCCCAGTGACCGGTCAGCCCTCCAAGGCCAGGCAACGATGCAAATGCGCGATGGCGTGATGGCGATGCGGATTGCTGCCGCTCGGACCAATCATTCCAAGCCAAAAACTGCCATCTCCTTGAAACACCAGGACGGGCTTCGCCCCTCCCTTGCCATGGCAATCAAGCAAGGACATGCAGAGCTTTTCGGCCACTTCCGGCCCCTTGGGACGCTGACGCAAGCGACGCAGCAACGGATCCACCTGCGAGAAGGAAACAAAACAAGCGCGGTCTGAATCGGTGATCAGGATCAGACCATCCAGCCACTGGACTTCTTGGAGTAGCTCTTCGATGCGGGGCAGCATCTTCGGCAGCGGAAACACCAAACCGGACCCTCCCCTTAATGTTCTCTTTAGCTTTTCTAGGTCAGTGCTGGGGCGCGTCGCAAGCGACACACGCGAAGATTCATGTTCTGAGGATCAAAATCCCCATCTGTCCTGCCACGACCGGGCGATGGAGCGCTTCAACAAATCCCGCCTCCCGTGCGAGGCGCTCCTGTTCAGGGCCGGCAGGAAAGCGTTCCAGACTTTTCTCCAGGTAGGCGTACTCCTCCCGCAACCCCACTGAGGCAGCGGCGGGCACCACAAGGCGACGCAGATAAAAACGTTGAAACGCAGCCGCAACACCGCTCTGCGGCAGTCGATTGAAATCCAGCACCCCTGCGCGCCCGCCTGGCTTGAGCAGCCGTCGGAGTTCCTTTAACCCCTGCAATGGGTCTGCAAGGTTGCGGAGTCCATAGGCCATCACCGCGCCATCAGCGCAAGCCCTGGGCAATCCGGTGTTCAGGGCATCGGCTTGCTGAAAAGTCACCGGCAACCAAGGCTGCTGCCCTTGGCGCTGGCGGGCCCGTACCAGTGGAGCAGCGGCAGCATCCAGACCAGTCACCGCACCGCCGGGGCGGACCCAGCGCCCCAACTCCAACGCCAGGTCACCTGTTCCGCAGCAGAGATCCAGCCACTGTTCACCGGCCAGCGGCTTGAGGGCATGCACCAGCTGACGTTTCCACTGGCGATGCAACCCAAAACTGAGCACATCGTTGAGGCGGTCGTAGCTGGGAGCCACAGCATCAAACAGCTGTTCCACCGCTGCGGGGTCACCAGGCTTCATGGACGGATCGTCAGACCACGGGACAGCAGATCCTGCTTGATCTCTTCCACGGTGAGAACGCCGTCATGCAGCAGCGAAGCCAGCAACGCCGCGGAGGCATGCCCTCCAGCGGGGCCCACATCCAGAGCTTCGGCGATGTGATCCATGCACCCTGCCCCACCAGAAGCGATCACGGGAATGGGGACGGCATCGGCGACGGCGCGGGTCAATGCAAGGTCGTATCCAGCCTGAGTGCCATCACCGTCCATCGACGTCAACAGGATTTCGCCGGCCCCGAGAGCAGCCACCCTCTTCGCCCACTGCACAACATCAAGACCAGTGTTCTCACGGCCTCCCTTCACGTACACATCCCAGCCGCCTGCGTCGCGCCAGCGGGCATCAATGGCCACAACAATGCACTGACAGCCGAACCGATCAGCCCCCTCCCGCACCAGTTCAGGACGACGTACCGCCGAAGAGTTGAGGCTCACCTTGTCGGCCCCAGCCCGTAACAGTTCGGTAATCCCCTCAACGGTGCTAATCCCACCGCCCACGGTGAAGGGAATCGTGACCGATTCAGCCGTGCGGCGCACCATATCGATCAATGTGCCGCGCCCCTCATGGCTGGCCGCGATATCGAGAAACACCAGCTCATCAGCCCCTGCACGGCTGTAACGGCAAGCCAGTTCGACAGGATCGCCGGCATCGCGCAGGCCAACGAAATTGACACCTTTCACCACCCGTCCACGGGCGACATCGAGGCAGGGAATCAGACGCAGAGCAACCATCGATTCGGCGCAAAAGCGACTGTTAAGGTTGCGCCACTCTCCAAGCCTCGCAGGCCATGTCCAAGGCTGACGTCATCTCGATCGGATCCAAGGTTCGCGTGACCCGCGTGCGGGATCGCATTCCCCAGTCCATGGTTGATCTTCTCAAGAAAGACGCCAACGGCACCGTGAAGGACTTCCGCACCGTCGACGGCAAAGGAATCGGTGTGGTGGTTGAGCTCAGCGATGGCTCCACCAGCTGGTTCTTTGAAGACGAAATCGCCGCCGCCTGAGGACAGTCTTCGTGAGCGACGCACGTCAGCTGCTTGGGATGAAAGGTGCCTCCGGCACCACCAACATCTGGAAGCTGCGGCTGCAGCTGATGAAACCAGTCACTTGGATCCCTCTGATCTGGGGAGTGATCTGTGGGGCTGCTGCCAGCGGTAACTACCAGTGGCGGATGGATCACGTGCTCGCCGCGTTTGCTTGCATGCTGATGAGCGGCCCCCTTCTGGCGGGCTTCACGCAGACCATTAACGACTACTACGACCGCGAAATCGACGCGATCAACGAGCCCTACCGCCCGATTCCTTCAGGAGCGATCCCCCTGGGCCAGGTCAAGCTGCAGATCTGGGTGTTGCTGTTGGCAGGCCTGGGAGTGTCCTACGGACTCGACCTCTGGGCAGGCCACAGCACTCCTGTGGTGTTTCTCCTCGCATTGGGCGGCTCCTTTGTGAGCTACATCTACTCAGCTCCTCCTCTGAAGCTGAAACAGAACGGCTGGCTGGGGAACTATGCCCTTGGTGCCAGTTACATCGCCCTGCCCTGGTGGGCCGGTCAAGCCCTGTTCGGCCAACTCACCTGGGGTACGGCGCTTCTCACCCTGGCCTACAGCCTCGCAGGGCTCGGCATCGCCGTTGTGAACGATTTCAAAAGCGTTGAAGGTGACCGTGAGCTGGGCCTTCAATCGCTTCCCGTGGTCTTCGGTATCGAGCGTGCCAGCTGGATCAGTGCCGGAATGATCGACGTCTTTCAGCTGGCCATGGTTGCCGTCTTGATCGGGATCGGCCAGCATTTCGCAGCGGTTCTGTTGGTTCTCTTGATCGTTCCCCAGATCACCTTCCAGGACATCTGGTTGCTGAGAGACCCCGTGGCCTTCGACGTCAAATATCAGGCCAGTGCCCAGCCATTCCTCGTTCTCGGGATGCTGGTGACCGCCCTGGCCGTGGGCCACAGCCCCCTGACCCAGGTGATGTGAACCGTTCCAGCCTGAACTGGGCTCTGATCGCTGGCACTGCAGCTGCGGTGGGTGTGGGCGCTGCACTGGGAACGCGAGCTCTGACGGAGCTAGTGGATGCCACCCTTCCGGATGCCCGGGGAATTGCCAGCTTCAACCGACCGGGAACGATCACCCTGCTCTCCACCAACGGCAAGGTGATCCAGAAGCTGGGGCCAGCGACCCGCGAGAAGGTCAAGCCCGGCACGATGCCGCAAACGGTGGCGGAAGCCTTCATCGCTGCGGAAGATCGGCGCTTCTACGAGCATGACGGCGTGGATGGCTGGGGCATCGCCCGCGCCATCGTCACCAATGTCCGACAGGGCGCGGTCCGGGAAGGTGCAAGCACCATCACCCAACAGCTGGCTCGAACCGTCTTCCTGAGCCAAGACCGCACCATCACACGCAAACTCAAGGAAGCGGCTCTGGCGATGAAGCTGGAGCGCCAGCTGAGCAAGCAGCAGATCCTCGAGCAATACCTCAATTACGTGTACCTGGGATCCGGCGCCTATGGCGTCGCCGATGCGGCCTGGATCTACTTCTCCAAAACCCCGGAGCAGCTCACAGTTCCCGAGGCGGCGATGATCGCGGGGCTTCCCCCGGCACCATCGATTTATTCACCCCTGGTGAACCCAGATCTAGCGAAGGAGCAGCGTTCGATCGTGCTCGAGCGAATGGCGCAAGCAGGGTTCATCTCCACCAGCGAAGCCGAGCGCGGTCGCACAAGCCCCCTAGGCCTTAAGCCTGCAACACCAAAATATTTCAACAGCTCAGCGCCCTACTTCACCACTTGGATTGCCCAAGAGCTGCCCAAAGTTTTAACTCCCGAACAACTTGAAGTTGGTGGTGTCAAAGTTCGCACCAGCCTCAATCTCGATTGGCAAAAGAAAGCTCAGCAGGTTGTTCGAGCCAATGCACCCTTCGACACCGAAGGGGCCATGGTGTCGATCGAACCGGGCACTGGTCTGGTGCGGGTGATGGTGGGTGGAAAGGATTTCTCCAAGAGTCAGTTCAACCGCACCATCCTGGCGCTGCGCTCTCCAGGTTCAACCTTCAAGCTTTTTCCTTATGCAGCAGCCATTGATCGGGGAATGAAACCCGAAACCAAGGTGTTTGACGCAAAGCGTTGCTGGAATGGCTACTGCCCCAAAAACTTTGGCAACAAGTATTACGGCAACATCTCCCTGGCCGATGCTCTGAAGAATTCACTGAACACAGTGGCGGTTCAACTCCAAGACATCGTTGGGTTTGATGCCGTCATTGAGGTTGCCAACAACTTCAACATCGGCACCGAGCGCCCTCTCGGCAAGTACTACCCCATGGCGATTGGGGCCTACGAGCAAACCATCCTCGACATGACTGCGGCTTATGCCGGCATGGCCAATCGCGGTGTGTTTTTCACACCCAGACCCTTTGAGGAAATCCGCGGACCCAAGAATGAGCTTCTTTGGAGTCGGCGATTGAGTGGAAACCGAGGACGACGAGCGGTTGATAGTGATGTCGCGGACACCATGAACTGGATGCTGCAACGGGTCGTGACCGGCGGCACAGGCATCGCCGCGAAACTCGATGATCGGCAGGTGGCCGGAAAGACAGGAACATCAGAGAACACCCGCGATCTCTGGTTCATCGGTTCGATTCCTCAGCTCACAACTGGTGTTTGGTTCGGATACGACGACGATCGAGCCACCAAAAGTACGAGCGGCGAGGCCGCATGGGCTTGGAAGCAATTCATGCTGCAGATCAAAGACGAGATTCCCGTCCGCGCCTTCCCCGACAAACCCAAGCTGAAACGCAAAGTGCGTCTGGCCGTTGATCCGAAAACGATCACCAAGCCCCCCAAGAAAAAAAACCAACCCAATCAGCAGCCGACGACCACCACCGAGCCTGCAGCGCCTCAATCAACGGTGGGAGCAGAACTGGAACTGCCCGACCCCACGCCCGTGGCCCCTGCTCCACGCCAGACCCCTTACCTCTGGAGAGATCGCTCCCAAGACAACAACGTTGATCGTCAGGGACGCCGCTGGACACGGGATTAATCGAAAGGTCTACATCCGCTGAATCACAGCGGAATAGAACCCATCCCCTCCGCTGGCTTGATCCGGCCAACGCTGACTCTCCACCTCCAAACGCAGCATGGGGTATCGCTTCAGCAAGGCCTGAACCTGAGCCTGATTTTCATCGGGATGAATGGTGCAGGTGGCGTAAACCAACAATCCGGCGGGAGCCAGCAAGGGCACAATCCCGTCCAGTAGGGCCTGTTGCTGGGGCAGAAGGCCACGGATGGATTCAGGCGTCACCCGCCAACGGGCATCGGGGTGACGGGCCAAGGTTCCAAGCCCAGAGCAGGGCGCATCGATCAGGATCCGCTGGAACGATTCACGCCATTGGGGATGCTCTTCCAAGAGGTTGGTGGCATCCGCTGCAAGCGCATGGATGGAAGCAAGGCCCAGTCGGGCGGCATTGGCCGCGACGCGCTTGAGCCGTCCGGGTGAACGATCCACGGCCCAGATCTCAGCCTGATCCCCCACCAACTCAGCCAGATGGGTGGCTTTCCCCCCCGGTGCAGCGCATGCATCCAGGATGCGATCCCCCGGATTGGGATCGAGCAAAGGCGCAATCGATTGCGCCGAACAATCCTGAACGCACCAATGGCCCTCGGAATAACCGGGCCACTGGCGTAGATCGCCGCTGTGACTAGAGATGCGCAGGCCATCGGGACAATCGACGATGGGCTCACTGTTGATGCCAGCCGCGGCCAGATCCTGCTGCACCTGCGAAGGGCTCGATCGCAACCGATTCACCCGCAAATCCAGATCCGGCACACGATTGCAAGAGCGCGCCACCGCCCCGGCACCCTCCGAACCCCGCCACTCAATCAACAACTGGGTGAACCAATCCGGCAGCGAATGGGCCTGGGCCAGCTGGGCAGCCTCATCATGCGGCAGCTGCAGGGTTTCTCCGGCATCCCGCGCCCGGAGCGCCGCCCGCAGAACGCCGTTCACTACGGGCGCCAGCCGCCCCAGCCCCTTGCTGGCCTTAGCCAACTCCACGGCGGTGTTGACCGCTGCCGAATCTGGAATCCGCTCCATCAGCAGCAGTTGATAGAGACCCACATGCAAGAGCCAGCGCAGCTTGGGCGGCTGCTTCGAGGCCGGAACCTTGCCCAGCCGATCCAACCAAGCATCGAGGTAACGCCGTTGACGGATGGCGCCATAGGAGAGCTCGGTCACCAAGCCCCGGTCAGGGGGGTTAAGGTCCCGCTCCCGTAGAACCCGCTCAAGGGCAACATCGGCGTAGGCCCCAGCCGCAACAGCCTGCAACACATCCCAGGCGAGACGGCGCGGCAGCAGTCCAATCGGAGCCGAATCAGACAAGAGCACCACGCATCAATCCCCAGCATGGGCGTCCGAGTACCAGAGGAACTGACGCAGCGGCAAGCGTCCTTCCACATCCACCGGAATGCCCTCTGCCATGAGCAGCTCGCGCTGCATCCAGTCACTTCCTTCACGACTGAGGCTCATCGAAATCCGCCCCTGCGCATTCACAACACGGTGCCAGGGCACGGTTGAAGGGAGCTTGAGGCGACGCAGCGCCCAGCCAACCTGACGCGCACAGCCATAGGCACCGATCAAGTCGGCGATCTGGCCATAGGTGGCCAACCGCCCATGCGGGATGCGAGTCACCTCACTCCAGACCCGCTGATCAAACGTCTGTGGGGAATCCAGCTGCAGAAACGAAAAACGTCGCCAGAGTAAAAGCATTGCAACGCAAGCAACCCGCTATGACCAAGCTCAAAACCACGGTTTTGCGTACATCAAAAGGGGCCAAAATTTCCGAAGGAGACACAATTTACGCTTGGTATGCTGGAAAATTACTCAAGAATGGCAAACAGTTTGATGCCAATTACGACTTCAAATCGTTTGCAGTTTCCACTCCAAGCCCAAGCTATGTGCAACTGAACAGCAAGACGCTGCTTGAACCAAAACAAAAGCCCTTACTGAATTTTGTTGTCGGTGGAGGCACTGTTATCCCAGGGATGGACGAAGCGTTTAAACAAAACCGACGTGTGGGGGAGGTTGTAGAGATAACCATTCCAGCCAAACAGGCCTACGGCAAAGAGGGTTCTGGTGACAGCATTCCGCCCAACAGCGATCTTGTCTTCACGGTTGAAGTTGTTGCCTCACAGAAAACAGCCAGTTCCGATCCCAAATTCACCCAACTGAAAGACTTCGGAGTTAACACGAAAAAGCTTGGTCTGACACCTGAGGCGTTGAATGAGCTCAATGCAGTGAAGATTGGCCTCGACAGCGCCGATCGGCTGATCGGAGACAACAGCAAGGATCTGCTCGTTGGCCTGAATGGAAACGACAAACTGGTAGGGGCAGGCGGCGCCGATGTGTTGATTGGTGGTGGCGGCAAGAACCGTTTCGTCTACACCGACATCAACGACTCACCCGCCGGCAAAAGTGAGAACGACAGCATCTACGGCTTCGGGAAAAAAGACAAAATCAACCTGCGCGCCCTCGACGCTGACCTCTCCTTCATCGGGGCGGACAAGTTCTCCGGTGCCGCCGGAGACGTACGGTTCAAGAAAGGGCTCCTTGAGCTGGATCTGGATGGCGACGGAAGCGCAGACTTCTCGATTGCCCTGCCGGGAACCAAAGCACTGAAGGACTCCAATCTTCTGCTCTAACTCGATTCATCGCCCATGCCCCTGCTGCCGCGACGGTTTGAGCGGCTGAAATCCGTGCTGAACCACCGGATGGCGGATCTCACGGTGCTGCTCGAGCACGTGGAGAAACCCCACAACCTCTCCGCCATCCTGCGCAGCTGTGATGCCGTCGGAGCCCTCGAAGCCCACGCGGTGAGCTTCGAGGGACGCCCGCGAACGTTCAACAGCACGGCCCAGGGCAGCCAGAAATGGGTGCCTCTTCACGACCACCCCGATACCGAAACAGCCATCCGCTGCTTGAAAGAACGGGGGTTCCGCCTCTACGGGACCCATCTGGGCGTGAATGCCAAGGACTATCGGGACTGCGACTTCACTGGCCCCACCGCCTTTGTGCTCGGCGCGGAGAAATGGGGTCTGACCGATAAAGCAAGAGACTTGATGGATGAAGCGCTGTTCATCCCCATGCGCGGCATGGTGCAGTCACTGAATGTCTCGGTCGCCACCGCGACCCTGTTGTTTGAGGCGCTGCGCCAACGCCAGGCCGCTGGCCTGGCACCGACCCAGGGGGAAGGGCTCAAGCCAGAGCAGTACCAGCAGTTGCTATTCGAGTGGTGCTATCCCGAGGTGGCCCGCTGGTGCCAGGAGCAGCAAAAGCCTTATCCCGCCTTGACTGACGAGGGCGAACTGATGGAGGAGCTGCCTCGGACTGTGAAGCTGCGCTGCTGATCCGAAAAAACACTTGTATCTCCGCGAACCCTGGGCCATAACCAAAGCAGCGGATTGTCAGCAATGGACAACAAACAGCTGCACCAGTACGCGGTCACCTATCACTGCGGCCACGAGTGGGGCGAGGAAATGCTCCAGTCCGACGATCTCAGCCATGCAGTAGAGGCGGCCCACGCCATCTTCCCCAGCTCTTGCCGGATTTCGATCCGAGAAGTGAAGGCCCCGAAACAAGCCTGAGATCAGCGCGGCCGCCGCTGCACGCCAGGCAACTGAACTGCAGCGATCAGCGCCGCCGCTTCCAGCAGCAGATTGCGGCTGACCAGAACCACCACCATCACCAAGGTGGTGGCCAGGATTTTTTCGAGCAGAGCGATCACATCATCCCTGCTGTCGCAGCTCTTCTTCCAGAGCAACGCGGCCATGCCCAGCAACATCAAGCTGATCCACCAGGCCATCACACCCGTGCCAATGGCATCAGTCTGACGCGGGCCTGGCTTCGCCGCCGCTCACCCAGGCCTCAATGCCTTCCCCAAGGAAGGACAGACCCAGCACCAAAACAAACATCGCCAGGCCTGGGAACAACGCCGTCCACCACACCCCGGTGGGCACCGCAGCAAGCGCCAGATTGAGATCACCACCCCATTCGGGCACGGTCTCCGGCAGGCCTAGGCCCAGAAACCCCAGTCCCCCCAGCACCAGCACCGCATCGGCGGCATTGAGGGTGAGCAGCACCGGCACGGAAGTGATCACGTTGCGGAACAAATAACGCCGCAGGATCCAAAGCGGCCCCGCCCCAAGGCTTTGGGCCGCTTCCACAAACAGCTCGCTTTTGACCTGGGCGGTTTGGTTGCGCACCACCCGGAAGTACTGCGGCACATACACCACACACAACGCTGCCGCCGCATTGGGAATTCCCTTGCCCAGAAGAAACGCCAACACCACCGACAGCAACAACACCGGCAGGGTGTAGAGCGTGTCCATCAGCAGCACCATCAGGCGATCAACAGCTCCACCGAAATAACCACTCACCATGCCCAGGGGCACACCAACCAACAACGCCAAGCCAACCGCCAGGAGCACCACCTGAAGGGCCACCCCACTGCCCGCCATGGTGCGCACACAGACATCACGACCCAGCCGATCGGTGCCGCACCAATGGGTCCAGCTGGGACCGGAATAAATCGGGTTCTCCAGGCCTGCATTGGCATCCGGAAGGATCCCGATACTCACCAGCAACGGCGTGATCAACGCCACCAAGAGGTAGATCCCCACGATCACCACCCCCCAGCGGGCCATGCGGGTGGAGAGGCTACGGGTCACGGGCAAGTTGGCCTCGGGCAGATGCATTGTCTCCCGAACCGCGGAACAATGAAGTCATGGCGTCCCGTTACCGCTGGCGACAACGGCTCCTCGGCAGCCTCCAAGGCCAGCTTCAGCTGGCCACCTATCTCGTTGTCTTTCTCGGTTTCACCGGGGCTTCGTCGGTGGGCTTGTTGATCGGTCAGCGGAATCTGCTGGCCAACGACCGGCAGTTGGCCCGCCAGGGCATCGACCTCTGCGACGACGCCATCACGGATCTGCAAAACAATCCAGCCCGTCTTGAACAGGAGCTGCTGTTCCACTCCAGCCTGAACACCAGCCTTTGGATCGAACGCAACGACGGCGTGCTGGTGCGGCCGCGGATCCACACCTCCCTGTCGGATGCCACCCTGCAAACGGCGATGGCCACCAACCCAGGCCGTGAGCCTGGGCTGCAGCGCACGATCGATTTCAAGAATCAACGGCTGCTCACGGAACTGGTGAAGCAATTCCCTGATGGGTCTCGCCTCTGGATGGCACAGAGCGTGAGCAGCAATCTCCAGGCACTGAACAACTACCTGGGGTTGATGATCATGGTCTGGGGCAGCTGCCTGGCAATCACCCTGCTCAGCGTGAGCTGGGTGGTGCGACGCGTGGTTCAGCCGCTCGATCAGCTGAATGCCGCCACGTCCCAAGTAACGGCTGACACCCTCGCCAACGCCAAATTGCAGCTGGATCAGGGGCCCATCGAAGTGATGCAGCTGAGCCGCACCTACAACAGCCTGTTGGAACGGCTGGCCCAGTCCTGGAGTCAGCAACGCCAGTTCGTGAGCGCCGTGAGCCACGAACTGCGCACGCCCCTCACGATCGTGCAGGGCTATTTGCACCGCACCATCAAACGCGCCAACAATCTGAGCCCCGAACAGGTGAAAGGGCTGCAGACCGCAGAAGAGGAAAGCATCCGCATGCGCCGGCTGCTGGACGATCTCCTCGACCTGTCCCGCAGTGACTCCGGCAAGTTGGCCATCGCCAATGAGCCGGTGCGCCTCACCGACCAACTGGAACAGGTGGCGGATCTGGCCCGCAACACCTTGAACCGCCCTCTGCTGCTGGAACTTCCTGACGATCCAAGGGCCCGCGATGCGATGGCCCATGCCGACCCGCCACGGTTGCGGCAGGTGCTGCTGGATCTGATCGAGAACGCCGACAAGTATTCGCCTGAGAACACCCCCATCCGCCTGGTGCTGCGGCATGCAACCGATGCGTCCTTGGTCGATGTGATCGATCAAGGCATCGGCATCCCTGAACAAGAACTGGGGCAGGTCTTCCAACGCTTTCAACGGGCCAGCAATGCCCCAGAAAAAACAGGCTCCGGCTTAGGACTTTCCGTTGTGAAGCTGTTGGTGGAGGGAATGGGCGGCAGCATTGAGGTGCACAGCCGCCTCGGCGAGGGCAGCTGCTTCACCGTGATCCTGCCGTCATGATTCCGTTCCTGGTGTTCTGCTCGCTGCTGATCCCCGTGAACCTCTGGGCAGCGATCACACCGCACATGCACAGCGATGTGTCGATGCGCATCCTGCACGGTGTCTGCACGGTTGTTTTGATTCCTCTGCTGTGGACGCTCTGGGATCAACGGCGTTTGCTGCGGTCTCTGCCTGCGCTGGTGTTGGCGATTTTTGCAATGGTGATGGTGGTGGTGAACAGTTGGATCACTGCCATGGGCATGGGCGTGGAATTCGGCTGGCTGGATCACCTGCTCCTGGCGCTGTCGGAAGTGGCGTTGACGGTGTTCTTCTTGATGGCACCGGAGCCGGAGCCGATCACGGAGCCCTAACCCACCCCCTGGGAGCGAACACGGCCACCAAGGCGAGTGCGTTGTTCCAGCTCCATCTGCAACACCGGCAATCCCAGGGGCTGATGGAGCGCAAAGCGATCCACGCCATCCAAGACAACGCGGTTCTGATAACGGCTGCCCTCTCGAATCCCGCCCTGAAGATCAAAGGCAGGGCCGCAGCGCATCAACACATCCCTGCGCCAGATCGCCGATGGCGCTGGTCCGATGCTGTACACAACAGGATCCGAGCCGTCTCTTGGCGTGATGGCGAGCCTGGCTTGCCGACCGGCCAAGGCACAGGGCCAGCTGCCGGAGGGATCAGGGTCGATCTGCCAGCTGGAGGCACGCTCCAGATCGCTTTTCACCAGCTCAAGCGTGCGGCGCTGCCATTGCTTCAGCTGCAAGCTTTGTGCCAACGAGCCGCCCTGGCGGGTTTCTGCGAACAAGAGCTGAAACACCACCCCACAGAGCAGACAGCCCAGCAGGGCAGCCAGCATCAACTCCACGAGCGTGAAGCCCTGATCATGGAGAGGCCTACGCATCGCTGGGTTGGCAGAGGGCACTGCTGAGGGCGCTCCTGGGATCACCGCGGTAGACGCCACTGCGGCTGATGCCCAGGGGCAGGCCGATCACCAGACACAAGGCCTGGGCATGGCTGGGATGAGACACCACCACCAGGCCGCCATCGAGCACCAATCCATTGGTGCTGAAGCGAACGGCATCCGGGAGGTTGCTGCGCAACTCCAGCTCTCCTTCACCTGTTTCAACCAAGGGCGTCATACCCCCACGGCAGGCCGGCAGATCGCCCGCCAGCGGCGGCTGCCAACCATTCGCGCTGAGTTCCAGGGCACAGGGCTGGCGATCCCGTTCGGCGGCCATTCGGCCCCGGTCGAGCCCCACCCGTAACCGCCGCAAAGCGCTGTCCAGCTCCAAGCGCCGTTGCACGGCACTGGAGCTGGGGATGGCCAAGGTCGCAAGGATCCCCAGCAGCGCCACCACCACCAGGCACTCCACCAAGCTGAAGCCATTGGGCGGATTCCTCCTCGACCAGCCAGAGCGCATCAGATCACTGGGCATCGCTGACCTCCCGCGAGCAATGTCCCAGCCCCGCTGGGGTGACCAACTGGCTGCGCTTGAACGCCTTTGCAACATCAGGATCCTTCAGCTCAACGACCAGCCAAAGACCATCGGCTGACGGTTCAAAACGCCATGACGTTTCAAGGTTGGCGTCTTTGGACAAGCCCTTGAGAACACCGGCTACCGCCTCACGATCCCAACGGCAATCAGCATCAACAACGAGAGCACTGGCCAAGGCACGCCGACTGGCCAGGAGCCGTTGCTCCAGCAACCGCACCTGCTGATCGGTGCGTGCCGAGGAGGCGGTGGCCTGGCTGGTGCGCGACCACCCCTGAAGAGACACCTGGCTGCTGATCCCCAGGATCACAGCAGACACAACAACTTCCGTGAACGTCATGGCAGCAGCTCCAGATCCAACTTGCTCTGACGGCCATCACTCCAACGCAGCTGCAGGGTTCCAGCTCGCACACCGTGGGGTTGCCAATGCATTAGCTCCCAGTCGCGATCCACGACGCGGCCGGATTGAAGCAGCGCAGGGTTCACCCCAGGGCAAGGCTCAAATCCCTCCCACTCCGACGAGGGCAACGCCAACAAACAGGCATGAGCCCCAACCGCGTGCTGTTGAAAGGCCATCGCCACCGAACGCTCGGCATCGCGGGTCTGAGCGATAGCCAGCGCCTGATGGCTGCGCTGCCGCACATGCAGGGCGAGGGTCTGCAACGACAAACTGCTGAGCAAGAGCAGCGCCGAAGTGGTGAGCGCCAGGGGCAGGGCAAACCCCCGCTGCTGTGGATCAGGCAATCGCATCCAAGGGCAACGAACACTGGATGAAGCATTCCCCGCTGGAGGGCCGACTTAGCCTGAAGTGATTGCATCCAGCCTTTGAGCCCGGAGCCGAGCCGGCTGCTGATCGTCGATGACGACCCCGAACTGCTGCGGTTCCTGATCGAGGAACTCAGCGTCGCCGGCCATCAGTGCATCGGCTGCGACAACGGCCAGGACGCTCTGCTGCGTTGGCGCCAGGAACAGTTCGACCTGGTAGTGCTGGATTGGACGTTGCCGGACTTCTCCGGCGTGGAGCTCTGCCGCCGGCTGCGCAGCAGCGGCAACACCACCCCGGTGTTGATGCTCACCGCCCGCGACGATGTGGACGAGCGGGTTCAGGCGCTCGACGCAGGCGTGGACGACTACCTGACCAAGCCGTTCAACCTCAAGGAACTGCACGCCCGGGTGCGGGCCCGGCTGCGTCGCGGCGGCTATGAACAAGACGCGCGCGGCGAAGCCAGCGGCATTGCGCTCGGTGATCTAATGCTGGATCCGATCGAACGCTGCGTTCAGCGGGGAGAGCGCGGCATTGCGCTCTCGCAGCGGGAGTTTGAACTGCTGCTGTTCCTGGTGCGGAATGCCGATGAAGTGCAGTCGCGCCAAACGATTCTGGATGCCGTGTGGGGTGCTCCTTTTGTTGGCGACCCCAACACCCTCGACGTCTACATGGGCTACCTGCGCAAAAAGGTGGAAGCGAAAGGGGAAGCGCAATTGCTCCACACCGTGCGCGGTGTGGGCTTCATGGCGCGGGTGGGGGAGCCAAAATCTTGAAGCGCAATTGCAGGTCGGCCCCAGCCTCCGGGGCATCACCGATCCGCAGCTCGCCTTGCATCGCTTCCATCAACAGCTTGACGGTGGCCAGACCGATGCCGCTGCCGCGGGTGCCGATCGAGGTGCTACCGCGCACAAACCGCTCAAGAACTTGAGCTCTTTCCCCCTCGGGGATGCCGGGACCTTGATCGCGCACATGCAAAGTCACGCTGTCGTCAGAAGCCGACACAGCCAGCTGCACCGTGCCTACGGAGTAACCCAAGGCATTGTCGACAAGAGCAGCGAGACACTGCTGCAGCCGTTCAGCATCGGCCTTAATCCGCGGCATCTCAGCTTCAAACGGCGGTGCCAAACGCAGCCGAGCCGGGGCCAAAGATTGCAGCCGCTCGTAGGCATCCAGCACCACAAGCTCAGGATCCAGGCTTTCCAACTCAAGGGTGAGTCGGCCGGCATCACTGCGGGCTAGATCGAGCATCACGGTGACCAGCTCACCCAAACGCTCCGCTTCTGCAGCAATCAAAGCCACCTTGGCTGGGCTCGCCTCAGGCAGTTCAGCTTGCAGACTCTGGGCATGGCCGGAAATCACGGTGATCGGGGTGCGCAATTCATGAGCAACGCCATCAACAAAGCGCCGTTCACGCTGCCACGCCTCTGCCAGGCGTGATTGCAGCTGGTTGAAGGCCTCCACAATCGGCTGCAGTTCCTGCGACTGTCCATCCGGATCCAACGTCCGTTGGCCCAGAGAATCGGCACTGAGGCTTGAAAGCTCATCGGCCAGCGAACGCAATGGCGTAATCAAGCCGCGCCAGAGCACCACGCGGAACAGCAGCGACACCAGCAACAGCGACATTCCCGCTGCGGCAATCAGCAGCAATTGATCGCGCCGTTGGCTCTGAATTGATGCAGTGATGTTCTGCCGCACCTCCAACAGCGCATTGCTGGAAGCCAGAGAAGGCAAGGTGCTGCGGCTGGCCAGCCAATAAGAGCCATCGATCAGACGCAACGTTGGGGATTCGTCGCGTGAATCAGCAGGCACAAGTGCAACCTGGACTCCAAAACCCTGGGGCAGTGGCAACGAGAGCTCACCAGTGCTGAGACCATTGCGGATCTGATTTACGAGCCGCTGATGCCGTTCCAACCGTTCCGCATCCGCCAGAGATGACCCAAAGGCGAACAAAGCGGTGTAGCCCGCAACCACCGCCAACAAGGAAGTGGATTGCAACCAGACCCGTAGAGACGGAAGAGAGCGCAGCGCCACGAATCTGAGAGAAAAACTAAGAGCGTTCTTAGGGAAGCTTTAGCCAGAGCTTCTTTGCGTGCCAACAATGCGAGTCATGGTTGTCATGTCGGCACCACAGGTGCACATCAACAATCAACACCTTTAACAATGTCTTCCCTCAATTCCAAGCTTCAGCTGGCACTGCTCAACCGCAAGAAGGGCCGCAATCTGCTCGAGAAGGGCTTCACTCTTGTGGAGCTGATGATCGTGATTGTGATTGTTGGAATTCTCTCGGCAGTGGCACTTCCTAACTTCTTAAGTCAAACATCAAAAGCAAAGGCCACAGAGGCAAAATCACAAATCTCGGCGATGATCAAAAATGCATCAGCAGATTATCAACAACTAGGCATCGTAACCCCCGAAACCGATTGCTCCGGAATCGGCGGACCAGCAGCTTACAAGGAGGAAGGTGGCGTCAATGTAGGAGGAGAGCAATTGTTCGACTACACATGCGGAATTACTGGTGAAGCCTTGACCGTTACAGCCACTGCCAACGCCAACGACCCTTCGATCGAAGGCGGACTAGTCGTCTTCAATGCAAACCTGAAGACCGGAAAAGTAGGAATGAACAACGATCAATCAAGCCTAATGTTTGGAGGAAAACTAGCCAACCCAGCATAATTTAATCCTTTAAAATCAATGGGCCTGGGCAACACCAGGCCTTACCTAAATCCCAAAGTCGATCAAAACCAATCAGCCACTTCTCGAACCGCAGCACTTCAAAGCTGCAATATTACAGCAATCGACCACAAACAACGTGACTGATTGAATGAGGCCTGAAAACCTCATCTAAAAAATCAAAGCAGCAACAATTTCTAAGCGGACCTGAGGATGAAAACAAAAAAGAGAAGCACAAACTCAAAATATTATCTCGCAAAACAGGCCATTCGATTGAAGTCCAGCGAAGATGGTTTCACACTAAGCGAGGTCATGGTCGCAATTGTAATTGTCGGGATACTTTCGTCCGTCGCTCTGCCTAATTACCTCAACCAAGTCAATCGATCTCGCCAAAACGAAGCAGCCTCAACAATCTCCCAAATCCAAACCACCATCGCCTCCTATGCTGATGAATTCGGAGTCTTACCCGACAGCTGGGCTGAACTCAACGACACCAGCGCGGTGATGACTGACGATGGACCAGCGACCAAAGATAACTTTCAAGCAATCACTCTTTCCGGAGGGTATTACGACGTCAAAATCGAACCTGTCGGCAACCTATTCACGATCACAGCCACACGTGATGAAGCCCCCAATCTCAACATCGTCGCCTGCGTGAATCTCACCAACGGCGCCAGCGGTATCAACAAAGGAACCAAAACTGCCTCTGCATCGGCTCCCAACTGCGGATAAATGAAATTTCCACACCCTCCCTACAAAAAGTACTCAGCACGAAAGATCCCCAAGCAGGAGCAGGGGCTTTCGATGTTGATTGCCTTGATGATGGGGATGGTGCTGATGGCCGGCGTCACTGGATTGCTGCTTCGGCAATTGATGGGCCGCAAGCTGGGTGCCGCTGAGAGTTATCAGCAGATGGCCGAAACCGCTGCACTGAATGGATTCAACCGGATCCTCAGCGAACTCAACAACGACGACAACACGGCCTACAAGGGCTACCTGTTCACCCTCGACCACCACGGCGGAGATATTGATAGTTCTGGAAGTGAGAAATGGGGTTGGAACGCCTCCAACCAAGCTGATTTTCCTCTAAGAGAACTCTGCACCAACCGCGGCCAATTGCCCGAGGCCGTGCCAGCCAGCGCAAGCACGGGAGAACCTCCCCACGTAGCACTGACGGAGAGCACATCCAACCAACGGGACGATGGGAAAGCCAACATCCAACTGCAGTACCGATTACGGGGATACACCACCACGGCAACGGCCAACAACAACGGTTTAGGGGAAGGACGCTTTCAAATCGAAGGCCTGGTGGTGCGCGATGGTGATGATCCAGGCAAGGGCTATCTCGCCAGAACCCTGCTACTTCGTTCGCTCTATGTGAACTCGATTGTTGCCGGAGAAGGGGATTGGGCGGTGCTGGCGGGCCAAACACTCTCGTTGGGAGACACCGAAATTCTGAACAGCAATGGAGCATCCGGAGATGGCAAAGTGCTGCTGAATGTCAACTCAGCTGATCGCTATCTCACCGCCAACGGTTGCTTGCCCTACAACCTGCTCGAGGATGTAGGAGCCAGCAACACCAACGACAATCTCGAAAACAGAATTGTTCCCATCCTTGAGAAAGGCTTGCCCATCAGCAATATATGGAATCTTGGCCTGACCCAAGACAAAGCCAATAACTCCGACAAAAGCCGAGTGTGGAGCTTTGACGACACCGGTTCCTTAGACGACTGCGATGCCATTGCCTGCAGCCGTGAGTCCGATTCAGCAAACGCCGAAGAACGTGACGATCTGGAAGAAGGTGGCGGTTCTGTCATCCGGCTCAGTTCGAGCGAACTCTGCAAAGGGACTGGAGGCGACTGCCATGTCTTTGTGGAGCACATCAACCTGACAAACACGCGATTGCTGATCGAAACCAGTGCAAACCGCCCGGTGGTTCTGCATTTGGAATACCCCGGTACCACCACAGTGGACCCCTCAGAACCGGGCATCACAGGCAGCATCAACCTTGGCAGTGGCGCCCAGCTCTGCGGCGTCGCCCCTGGCAGCGACGCCTGCAATGGCAAGCCGGAACAGCTGATCATTTTGTCTGCTGCACCAAAACCAAGCGGTGTGCGCAGCTGCGGGGTATCGCCTTCAACCGATAAGTATGTGCTCGCCTTTGATGGCGACAGCCTGCCTGCTGCAAGCGTGCATCTGATTCCCGGGATCGTGAAAACAGGCACCAGCAGCACCAGCCTGAATGGGCTGATCTGGGCCGATGGGATTTGCACCGACGCGGGCCCCTTCGACTTGATCACCGGCACCAGCGGCGACAGCACTGTTGTTCGTGATCTGAATGAACAGTGGGATTGGGAAAGCCAGAACTTTCCGGGCTACGGCCAGATGGTGACCCGTGGGATCCGCGGCACAGGCCTCGATACATTCCGGCGTTGGTAAGTCAACGCTCATCCACCACTCAGTTCCAGACAACAAAAATCAGTTAAAACTGATTAGTAGAACACATCAATTGTTATTGAGTAACACCATCGGGTGAAGAACAGACCTCGCTATCGACACCAGAAACGATCAAGGAAACCAGTTAATGGCTTTTCCATGGTCGAGGTGCTGATCGCAGGAATTCTTCTCGCCTCTGCCTTAGCAGCGGTCAGTCGAATTTCGGTTGCAGCTTTAAGTGGCAGTGCCAACCTCTCAGATCGAGCAAGGATTGAAGCAGCGATTAATGACAATATTCAAGCCATGCAGAAAGAAGATTCCTACTACACCGATGCGTGGATCATCGACAATGGAGGCCAAGAAGCCCTAAAAAGTGCTTGTACCAATCCCCCAGAAGCACTCAGCAATCATCTCCAAATTGTCGCACCAGAACCTCGGCTGGCAGCCATTACACGCACATTTGACATTAGTTCCATCCCTGGAATTCTGCGCATTGTCTACAGCTTTGAAGGCCCCGAACAACAGGTCAAAGCAGAACAAAGGATCATTGAAATGACCCCGAACTTTGCAGCCAAGTGTTACAGCACACGATGAAATCAAAATCAGCAGGTTTTTCACTCCTTGAACTGCTTGTGGGGATGGTGATCGTCACCATCGGCCTAACAGCAGCGATGCCGTCCTACCTGCGCAACATGCGTCAGGGAGAGGTCGACCGCTACACCCAGCAATTGGAGGCCGGTTTTTTTGGCCTGCGCGCCAAGCTCGGCCAACAGAAAACCAGTTGCACATTGAACTTCGACCAAAACGGGATCAACAATTTCGCCGCCCCCGCCGATGTAGTGGAGATGAAGGAGCATCCGGAGCGGATCGAGTGCTGCAACAGCGATATTGCAGCAGCAGGCCAGTCCAGCGGCTGTGCCTATGGGCCTGAGATTGGAACATTATTGGCTGACGGCTCCAGTGGCGATGAGAAGGCAAAAATCATCCGCGACCGTTCGCTACGCCTGCTCGATCGGGAGGGAACACCAGAATCAGAAGCGGTGGAAGTGAGCGTGAATCTGGCGAGCTATGAGCTCACACCTCCTGGAACCAGCACCATGTCGGACGATCTTATTTTTCTGATTCGGTCCACCAACACGCAGGAACAACGCCTGCGCACCCGCTGCCTGCAAATTTCAGGAACGGGGACGATTGTGCGAGCCAGTTGGGATGCCTCGACGTCCAGCTGCGTGAAATAAAAATCTCTCACGCACTCCTCAGAGCATCATCACCCCTATCCCAGATCATCGGCCTCACAATCGACGACAGTACAAAGATCAAGCTGTAAATGGGTCATGAAACCAAGAGCCTTGCTTGCCAACATTCAACGCAAGCCAGAACGGAACGGCTTTGCGGGCATGAGCGAATTGGTGATTGCAGCGGGAGTTGGAACACTTTTAATCATGGCCTCTGGTGTGGCTTTGCAATCCACTGGAACGCTGATCAAGCAATCCGAAGACAAAACAACGCTCCGTCAGAATTCCACCAATGGTCTCCGCCTGATGCGCTCGGAAGTGGAGCGCAGCATGCACCTTGTGCTCAACAAATCAGAAGCGTTCACAGAGGATCAAACCCATATCAATTTGAATGATAGCCGCTATACATCCTTGGTGAGCGAGTGCACAGCACTGGCTGGCAACCGGCCCTTCAAGCCCTTGTTCGGGGTGAAAATGATTGAGTTAAATCAACCCGTTCTCTATGGCATGAGCTTGAGCTCAGGCGGATTCACGATTGAACGCTGCGGGGCCCCGCTGGATCCAGATGGGAAATACAACGAAACGGCGAATGTGTTTCTTTCTCGCGTCCTGGAAGACATCGGCGCCATTCCCTGCCGCAAGGAAAGCGAACTCAAGGAAGGTGAAAGCCTGGCCACCGTTTGTGAAGAAGATGGCCCCACCAAGGCCCAAATTCTGAGCAGCACAGATTTCACCTTCACTGCAGGGAAAACCCCGAGCCGATCGGAACGCCAACCCGCCCTGCGGATTGAAACCGACACCAACTACAAATTGGTGAAGTTCATCGACCCCACCGCAGCAGGCGAGGGGCAAGATGAAGACACCATCACCGAAAGCTTCATCAACAAGCTGGGGGTGGGCGACAGACAAGTGACGTACCAACCCCTCTATTTCACCGCTTTCGCGCGTGCCGACAAACGCGTCGATAACTTCGGCGGTGAGGGCCAGGGAGGGCCACTCAACGGTGCCTTTTTCCAGAACATCACCAGCAGCAATGTGCGCTTTGTGATCGACGGATCAGGCTCAATGAGCGCCTGCGTGATGTGGGGCGATGGCTATGGCTCCTGGCGCACCTTTTACGACCCAAACCAAGGGCGCTACCGGGACACCCGCCGGATTTGCGCGTTAACCCGCATGGAAGCGCTGATCAGCGAAATGACGATGATCCTTGAGCAGCTGCCCAACAACACCAAGGTGGGGCTCACCTCCTTCAGCTCCAGCGGCTATGGGAACCACAAAGAGTGGAATGAATCGATGAGTGGACTGGTGCGCTTGGGTGATGAGGGCAAGCGTGACTCCGCCATTCAGTTTGTTAACACCCTGGACAATGCAAAAGTGACCAAGTGGGGAGGAACCGATCCCTGGAATGCCATCCAATCGGCCTTTGACGATACAGAAGCCGACACGCTCTATTTAATGTCGGACGGTCGACCCAACCGTGATCGCGATGGCGGCAAGTGGTCAAGTTGGGATCACCAACCCACAGCCAATTACTACGCAGGAGAAAATGACAATCGCCAACATGACGGAGAAGACCGGGCACTGATTGTGAACACAACTTCCCTTGGCCTGGAGTCACCCTGGCTGGAAAAGCTGGCTGAACTGACGCAGGGTTATTACAACCAGATCGACAAGGATTCCCTAACAGAAGGGCAAGACGACGTGAGTTAATCCATCAGATGAGGGAAGGGGGCTTGGCTTTAGCTCCCCCCTCCATCGTTCAGCTTCAGCACCGCCATGAAGGCTTCTTGCGGCACATCCACTTTGCCCATCGCCTTCATCCGCTTCTTGCCCTTGGCCTGCTTCTTCAGCAGTTTCTTCTTGCGTGAGATATCACCGCCGTAGCACTTGGCGAGCACATCCTTGCGGATGGCGCTGATGCTGGTGGAAGCAATAATCCGGCTGCCAATGGACGCCTGAATCGGAATCTTGAACTGCTGGCGGGGGATCAGCTCCTTGAGTTTCTCCACCAAGGCCTTGCCCACGTTGTAGGCCTTGTCTTGATGAACAATCGTGGTGAGCGCATCGGCCCGATCTCCGTTGATCAACACATCCAGGCGCACCAACTGGTTCTTGCGGTAGCCGATCAGGCTGTATTCCATCGAGGCATAGCCCTGGGTGCGCGTCTTCATCTGATCGAAGAAGTCGGTCACCACTTCCGCCAGAGGTAATTCGTAGATCAACGTCACCCGATCGGTGGTGATGTATTTCATATCGATGTACTCACCCCGCCGTTCCTGGCAGAGGCCCATCAACGCGCCGTTGTATTCATTCGGTGCATAGATCTCCATCTTCACGTAGGGCTCTTCGATCGATTCGCGCTTCTGCGGATCGGGAAGCGTGGCGGGGTTGTCCACCATCACTTCGGAGCCATCGATCATGTTCACCTTGTAGATCACCGATGGCGCGGTGACGATCAGATCGAGGTCGTATTCCCGTTCCAGCCGCTCCTGCACGATCTCCATGTGCAGCAGACCAAGGAAGCCGCAGCGGAAACCGAAGCCCATGGCACTGCTGGTTTCCGGCTCGTACTTCAGCGCCGCATCAGACAGCTGCAGTTTGTCGAGAGCATCACGCAGGTCCGGGTACTGATCGGCCTCGGTGGGGAACAGGCCGCAAAACACCATCGGCTTGGCCTCGGTGTATCCAGGTAAGGCCTCATCCGCCGGCGCATTCACGAGAGTGATCGTGTCGCCAACCCGGGCATCGGCCACCGCCTTGATCGAGGCCGCCAGATAACCCACCTCACCGGCGTGGAGCTCATCCACCTTCTTCTGATCCGGCGCCATGATCCCGATCTCATCGAGCTCATAGGTCTTCTTGCTGGCCATCAACAGCACTTTGTCTTTGCAGTTGATCCGGCCGCTCATCACCCGGAAATAAACGATCACGCCCCGGTAGGGGTCGTAATAGGAATCGAAGATCAGCGCCTTGGTGGGCTCCTCCACCGCATCCTGCGGCGGCGGCACCCGGTCGACCACGGCCTGCAGGATCTCGGGCACACCCAAGCCGGTCTTGGCCGAGCAGGAAATGGCGTTACTGCAATCGAGCCCGATAATCGCCTCCACCTCTTCCTTGATCCTGTCCGGATCCGCACCGGGAAGATCGATCTTGTTGAGCACCGGGATGATCTCGAGATCGTTGTCCAGCGCCAGATACACGTTGGCCAGGGTCTGAGCCTCCACGCCCTGGCTGGCATCCACCACCAGCAATGCCCCTTCGCAGGCCTGCAGGCTGCGGCTCACCTCATAGGAAAAGTCAACGTGGCCAGGGGTGTCGATCAGGTTGAGGACGTACTCCTCTCCATCGGCAGCGGTGTAGTTCATCCGCGCGGCCTGGAGCTTGATTGTGATCCCTCGCTCCCGCTCCAGATCCATGTTGTCCAGGAATTGCTCCTGCATGTCCCGATTGGCCACGGTGCCCGTGTCCTGCAGCAACCGGTCGGCCAGGGTCGACTTGCCGTGGTCGATGTGGGCAATGATGCAGAAGTTGCGGATCCGTGAGACGGGGGCGTCGGTCATGCAGCGGCGGAATCCCGTCTCGGGTCCAGTGATCTACGTCCTCTCAATCCTAGAGAGCCGAGAAGAGCCCGGGAGCCCAGACGACCACAGGGGTTCAAGGCCACGCAATAAGCACACATTCCGCAAGTTTCCAAACCCGAAAAGAAAGACTTATACGATCAAAACAACGGGCATCAAAACATGGCCTTCGATTATTCAAGTTCAAAAGTCAAAGCCGCCAATGAATTCAAGCCATACAGCAAATATATTGATGTTTACGGACTAAAAATCCTTGGACTTGGAAACATTGGCGGCCAGCCGGCAGTCGAAGACGAGTTTCTCCAAAAAACCGCGCAAACCTTCAAACTCCTTCTCAATCCAGCCGCCCGCGGAATCAACAAAAAACATCAGACCAAGGCGCTGAAGGCATTGGCCAACGAGAGCGTGATCCAACGGGTTGGTGTGGAGGCCTATGACGCCTACATGCCCCGCCTCGACAACGACAATTACAACGGCTGGGACAACGTCAACGACAGCACAAATGCAACCGATTTCATCTGGCACCTAAGGGATGCATCGGGAACATACAGCCCCTCCGGAGAGGCTCAAATCACAGAAAATATTGAACACGCCCTACACACCCTCACACAATTTGCACTGCCTGAAACTTTTCCAAGCAAGTTCAACATCTCATCAACCAATGGGAAAGACTCAGGCATCAGTGGCGACCTCTATGCAGCCCTTCAAGAAGCCATCAGCAATGGCGTGTACAACATCACTGATTACCAATGGGCAGATGATGGCAGCGAAGACTATGGCCAACTGCTGCTGAGGGAATATCTCTACTGCCTGATCTATGCAGAGTGGGGATTCACACAGCTCTACACCGAAGACAAGAGTCTGAGCCCAGAATGGTCTGACGATCATCTCAGCCCAAAGGCGATTGCTCAGGACAACCCACTCGGCCACAAACTCTTTAAAGACCAGATTTCCAAAGTGATTAGCAAGCCATCACGCACGGAGCTGGAAGAGATCTTTCAAGATGGCGATACGGGCCTATCCGGCTATCAACCCTCGCAAGGGACGACAACCAAACCCAATCCTGATAACAACTTTCCAAAAGTGGATAGCGGGGACAGCCATGAGGTCTATGCAGGCGCAAAGCGAAAAAAACTCAAAAGTGGCGCAAACAGCACCGACTTCATCTTTGATCACGCCGAAGCCCTGACCAAAAGAAATGCCGACCACATCATTGGCTTTAGTAGCAACAAAGAAGACCGCATCCTTCTGGATTCAGAAACTTACCCAGTACTGCCACGGAAAGGGAAAGCGAGCTTTGAAAGCGTCCGCTCCAAAAAAGGTGTCAAACAGCTCACGATGGAGAACATCGATCTGATTTATTTCGAAAAAAAGGGCCAACTCTTTCTCAATGCCAACGGGGCTGAGCGCGGCTTTGGCAACAAACAGGAGGGTGGGCTTCTGGCCGTTCTCAAAGGTGGCCCCAGCTTGACTGCGGCAAACATCGAGATTATTTAGCCAAGTGATGACAAGCCCCTGGACCCTGCTGCTGCTGGCCATCAGCGCTGAGGTAATCGGCACCTCCTGCCTGCGGCTATCGGAAGGCATGACCCGACCGCTGCCGACCCTGCTTGTGTTTAGCGCTTACGCCATCGCCATGGCCCTGCTCTCCAAGGTGGTCCTGAGCATTCCCCTGGGGATCACCTATGCCCTCTGGAGCGGCATCGGCACCGTGGTGATCGTGCTGGTGGGACGCTTCGCCTACAGCCAGATGCTGCAGCCCACCCAGTTGATCGGCATCGGCCTGATCACTGCCGGCGTGGTCTTGGTGAATCTGGGGGAATGAGCCTCAGGGGGTGAGTCCCAGCAAGGCATCACTGCGCTCCCGCATTCGGTGCAGCACCTGCGGATCTTGCTGGGGATCCTCATGAATGCTGGGCAACAGGGCTTGCAGCCGCTGCTGCCAGGCATCGCTGTCGAGACATTGCTTGAAGCAGCGCTGCAGCACCTCCAACATGATCGTCACCGCGGTGCTCGCCCCCGGGGACGCCCCCAACAACGCGGCCAGGGAGCCATCGCCGGAGGCCACCACTTCGGTTCCCAGCTGCAGCCGACCGCCCTGCTTGCTGCGTTTGATGATCTGCACCCGCTGGCCGGCCACAGAGAGCGTCCAGTCTTCGGCGCGGGCGGTAGGCATGAACTGCTGCAGTGCCTCATGCCGCTCCGCAGGGCTCTGGCGCAGCTGATTGATCAGGTACTGCACCAGTTCGAAATTGGTGGCTCCCACCTGCAGCATCGGCACCAGATTGGTGGCGCGAACGGAGGCGGGCAGATCCAGCAAGGAGCCTTGCTTCAGGAACTTGCTGCTGAAACCGGCAAAGGGGCCGAACAACAGCGACCGCTTGCCATCAATCCAACGGGTGTCGAGGTGGGGCACCGACATCGGTGGGGCCCCCACTGCCGCCTTGCCGTACACCTTGGCCCGCTGACGATCCGCCAGCTGCGCATCACCGCAAACCAGCCAGAGGCCACTTACGGGGAAGCCAGCGAAGTCAGCCGCCTCCGGAATCCCGGAGCGCTGCAGCAGCGGCAGAGCACCTCCGCCAGCACCGAGGAAGACAAAGGGCGCCCGCACTTCTTTCTTACCGGAGGGGCCCTTGAGCACCACGCGCCAGTCGGCCTCAGTCATGTCGTTGTGGCGCAGGCGCTTGAGGTCGTGCACCTGGGTGCCATACACAACGGTGAGGGCTCCGCTCTGCTGTAACGGCATCAGATAGGCCCGGGTGAGGGTGCCGAAATCAACGTCGGTACCCCGATCAATCCGCGTGGCTGCCACCGGCTGCTTGAGGTCACGCCCCGCCATCACCAGGGGCATCCATTCGGTGAGCTCACTTTTCTCTTCGCTCCACCGCATCCGCGCAAAAGCCGGCAGTTCCTTCAGCTGGCTGTAGCGCTGACGCAGAAAGGCGATGTTCTCCGGCGTCCACACAGCACTGATGTGAGCCGCCTGGTGCAGAAAGCTGCCGGTATCGAGGTCGCCCCGCTCCTGCAGCGAGCCCCAGAACTCCAGACTGCGTTCAAACGAGGCATTGATGGCCACCGCTTTGGCCGTCGCGACGCTGCCATCCGCCTGAATTGGGGTGTAATTCAGTTCGCAATTCGCGGCATGGCCAGTGCCGGCATTGTTCACCGCAGCGCTGCTCTCCAACGCCGGGGCCTCAAGCCGCTCAACCAGAAGAATCCGCAGCTGCGGGTCGAGTTCATGCAGCAGGACCGCAAGGGTGGCGCTCATGATCCCGGCGCCCACCAGCACGGCGTCATAACGGGCCTCTGGGTTGAACGAACCGTCGTGCTGCACCGGGCCTGGAGGGTTAACCGCTCTCGTCACCCTATGGGGCCACTCCGTAACCTTGAGGCCCTGATCTCTGGTTCATCCCGATGAGCACTGAAACCATGGCCCTCACGCTGGAGAACGTGGAGAAGGTGCTGGATGAACTGCGCCCCTTCCTGATGGCCGACGGCGGCAACGTCGAAGTGGTGGAACTGGATGGCCCGATCGTGAAGGTGCGTCTGCAGGGAGCCTGCGGCAGCTGCCCCAGCAGCACGATGACCCTGAAGATGGGCATTGAACGCAAGATGCGCGAGTCAATTCCCGAAGTGAGCGAGGTGGTGCAGGTGCTCTGAGAGGGATACCGTCGAGAGCCGAATAAATTCGAGAAGGTCAGTTCGGCTCAATGGTCACTGAGGAACAACTCGCAGCCCTCGATTTGACCCTCTGGCTGGGCTCGACCGAGCGAGCAGCAGAAGTTGATTTCTCAAACCAAAGCACGATTTCACGGCGACACCACAAGGTTCTTCGTCAATTCGGAATTGAGCTGAATCGCACCAAGCGTCAGTTGGAGGTGTCAGGCGACCTTCAGCTTCTGGACCTGGAACGTCAGGTGCACCAGTTGGCTCGACTCAAACGCCGACTCGGGCTACGTCTTCAGGTTCCGTTTTGGCTTCAGAACAAACCCGGAGTGGTTCCACCCGAGGGCTGGAGCATGAACCCGCAGCGAGCAGACCTCAGCTGCACAGATCCCGTGACGCTGTTGAGAGAGCACGTCCTGGACGCCTGTCTGGCCACGCCGACGCAGATTCCCGAAACGCACGACGATCTCTTCATCCTTGAGCTGCACAACCGCCCGATCCACCTCACCCTGCTGAACCGAAACGATCAAAGCGAAAGCGACCTCGAGGATCGTTTCCAAAGGAGCTTGGAGAGGGGCAATCTGCAGCTGAGGCTGATGCCATTCCTCCCCGCCAGTTGTCGCGAGCGCTCCCAAGAGTGGTTTGAAGAGTTGCTCACGATCAACCAGCCCGAGCGGCACAAAACAATGGCCCTTCGGCCGTCACCGCATTCAGGACAAAGCTTCCAGATGGCTTATCTCACCCCAGAGATGCGAGCAGCTCAACCACTGCCCTGGCAGGTGGATCAAAACTTCGAGCCGTACACCTACACCGAACACCTGGTGGTGATGGCGCAACACGCCAATGAGCCGGCCGTGCTGGCCTTACTTGAGAGCCTTCAGCAGCAGCTCGGCCAATAAAACAGTGGAGTCCATCACGCTCTACGGACAGCTCCGTAGAACGAAATCACACCCATACACCGCTGGTTTTTGCCAACTCAGCGGAATCTCCAGCAGATCCCGCGCGCCGGTGATGCCCTGCATCACAAAAAGCAGAGCCGCCAGCACCGACGCGGTGACATGCAAACGGCGCAGGCGGAGATCCCGCTGGATCTCAGGTCGGGCCGCTAGGGAGAACAGCATCAGTCCTGTGACCGCAACGCCAGCCCAGTAATGGGACTGCCAGAACGCCGGCGACAAGGGGTTGTCCGACAGACGCCAGACCTCCGGCTGTGCTCCGAGGGTTAGCACACCAATCCAGGTGATCAGGCTGAAACTGAGACGCAAGGCGGCCACCTTGCTTCGCCAAAGAGCGACAAGGCTCGCCCCCGTCCCCAGAAGCACGATGAGCAGCTGGGAGGCACGGCCAGCACCGCCGGCGAAATCAGCCGGTGACTCCTTGGTGGCAATCACCACCGTCAAAGCAATCAGCACAAGCAGGACCACACCAGCCGCCAGCCAACGGCCCAGATCACTGTGATCGCGGCCCACGACCGGTGGGTGCTTCACCTGGGCGACGCGACGCTGACGCGTCTGCCAAGCCAGACGCGTCACCATCCCAATCAAGGGATAAATCAGCACAACCGCCAGGGCGGGATGGAGAATCCAAAGCCAGTCGATGGTGGTCACAGGTCCGTGTCCATGCCCTTCAAAGGTCAAGCATGACCAGACGCCTCGATGCCCCAACGCGCCACCCTGCAAATTTAATTAATCGATCAAATTAAAATCAACAAAGCGCAAAGTATCGCACTGCATATTTACAGAAAATAAAAAATGAATGCCTTAGACCAAAGGCATGCCTAGCGAGCTGAACCAATGCGGACAGCACCCAAGCCGATCAACGAAGCAGCCAGGCTGAGATCGCTCAGTGAATATCGAATTCTGGGAACAAAGCCTGAAAAGGCGTTTGACAACATCACCAGAATGGCCTCAGAGATCTGCCAGTCGCCGATTGCCCTGATCTCTCTGGTGGACGAAAAACGTCAGTGGTTCAAATCCAAGGTGGGACTTGAGGCCAGCGAAACAGACCGGGACATCTCCTTTTGCGCCCATACGATTCTCGATTCCAAACCGCTTGTTGTTGAGGACGCACTTTTTCACGAAAAATTCCGCGACAACCCCCTCGTTCAGGAAGAACCTCACATCCGCCTCTATGCAGGCTTCCCCCTCAAAACCGATATCAATCACCGCATCGGAACGCTTTGCGTGATTGATCGCATTCCCAAATCACTAACCAATTCGCAATACAAGGTGATGGAAGGCCTGGCTGAGCAGGCCACCACTCTTTTGGAACTCAGGCGCCGCTCACTGGCCCTAATGGATGAGTTCTGCCAGATGCATCACCATCAGGGCTTGGTCACCACCTGCAGCTACTGCAAGTCGATCCGCGACAGTGAAGGGTTCTGGCAACCAATCGAACGGTTCCTGATGCAGCACAGCACGCTGAATTTCAGCCATGGCATCTGCCCCGAGTGCATGAACGAGCACTTTCCAGACGTCCCAACGAGCTGACGAGATTCCTCGAACAGTCACGGTTAAGCCGATTGAAGGTGAGTGATTGAGAGAAGCAACACCACAAACACTTGACATCACCGGAAAATAAACTCGTAGTTCTAGTGATGCGTTATGCGAATTGCAGATTTTCTGTATCGCAAGCTCGGGCTCAATATTTTCAAAGCTGCGCCACACCTGCAAACGCAGACCCCAGACATTTCCGCATCTCCAGTGGTCGAAGCAGAACGCTTGGAACCACCGACCCCAATCAACACATCGCTATCGGATGTGCTTCACATCGGCCCTCGGGGTGGACGCTACAAAGTGGATGCCAAAGGTCGCAAGGTGTACCTCAAGGCCAGCTGAAGCTTTCCAGGCCCACAAGATTGCGATGCAGACTGAGTTCAAATACTGATCGATTGCGTTCGGTATCGAACAGAACTATCACGCAACCAATCTGCAAGACATGGTTAGTGCATGTCGGGAGATTGAGTTGAACGCTGGCCCTACTTGCCCCATCCAATTTGCCAGACCAGAGCACCTCAAGGAATCGCTAGCCGATCAATGCCTGACGGCAGCGGAAATTGAATGGCGACGTTGGTCGGGATGGCAGCTAGAACGAACTGCTGAAAAAAAATTCAGAAAAAAGTGGTCTTGAGTCGTTTCATTCCTTGAACAGGCACCAGAACCTGAACCACCAACCACATCAATGCTGTCTTCGGGCGATGTGGCAGGGTTCAGTGAGTTGCCCAAGGATGTGCTCACCCGGTACCCATGCCTGAATCGCCGTCGTCCCCAGACCAACCAGGTCGGTGACATGGCTCTTTGCAGATCTACGGCGCATCCAGGGCAGCAGAACGTCCTTATCGGGCACAGCGTCAGTTCGGGAGCCTTCGAAGGGCTAGCCGTCGCCGGAGAAGGCCATGCCGGCGTCCAACGTTTTGACCCAGCCCTCAAGCGATCACGCAGCAGGCTCACCATCTAAGACCTGGCTACGGCCGAGCGGTCTTGCCAACGTGGTGGCACCCATCTTTCGGCTCACGCCAGTGCCGTGACCATGCGCAACCTCTGCCCTGCCCTGCAGAACAAGACGTACTTCAACTACGGCGGACAGGGGCCGTTGCCCAGCCCATCCCTGGAGGCCATCACGGCGAGCTGGTCACGGATTCAGGAGTTGGGCCCGTTCACAACGGATGTTTGGCCCTACATCGCCACAGAGGTGAACAGCACCCGACGCCTTCTGGCCCAGTGCTGCGGCATTCCGGCCCATCGACTGGCCCTCACCGAGAACGTCACCAGCGGCTGCGTGTTGCCCCTTTGGGGACTGCCCTTCAGTGAAGGTGATCGACTGCTGATCAGCGACTGCGAACACCCGGGCGTCGTGAGCGCCTGCGTTGAACTGGCAAGGCGCCAGCACCTCGCGATTGACGTGCTGCCGGTGAAGCATCTGCGTGGTGATCAAGCCCACTGCGATGCAGCCGTCATCGAGGCGATCGCACAGACCCTCACCCCCCGCACCCGCCTCGTGGTGCTGAGTCATTTGCTTTGGAACACGGGGCAGGTGATGCCCATTGCCGCAGTCGCCAAGCAGCTCAACCAGCACCCACAACAACCCTTTCTGTTGGTGGATGCAGCCCAAAGCTTCGGACAGATTCCCGTCGAGGAGGCTGCTGCTGCTGCAGACATCTACGCCTTCACCGGTCACAAATGGGCCTGCGGACCCGAAGGGCTGGGAGGCGTGGCACTTTCAGAGCGTGTGGTAGCCGAGGCCGCTCCAACCGTGATCGGCTGGCGCAGCCTGCGCGATGAAAGCAAGGCCGATCTGAACGGCAGCGATCTGTTTCACCACGACAGCCGCCGCTTTGAAGTGGCAACCAGCTGCGTGCCCCTGATGGCAGGCCTGCGCTGCTCACTTCAACTGCTGGAACAACAGGGTTCAGCCGAACAACGCTGGGACAGCATTCAAACGCTGAGCAGCAGCCTTTGGCAGTCACTTGAAGGGCTAGACCACGTGACACCACTGCTGGAGACGGCTCCCGCCAGCGGACTGGTGAGCTTTCAGATCAACGGCGATGTCCCCCCTGCAGAGCATGTCAAGCAGTTGGGTGCCCAGGGACTTTGGATTCGGGATCTGGCAGACCCCAGCTGCTTGAGGGCCTGCACCCACATCAGCACCACGGCAAGCGAGATCGACGCCTTGGTGGCAGCCATCAGCCCCCTTTGATCGCTTCAGGTCATCCGCTCTAGAGCAACCAACTTCAAACCAACCTCTGCCGCAGGGCTTGTTCCGCTTGCTCGCGATCATCAAAGTGCACCTTTTCGGTGCCGAGAATCTGGTAGTCCTCGTGCCCTTTGCCGGCCACCAGCACCAGATCGTCGGCCTCAGCCTCCGCAATGGCCTTGGCAATGGCCTTGGCGCGATCTGCCTCCACCATCAGATCGATACCGGCCGGAATCCCAGCCACCACGTCATCCAGGATCTGCTGAGGATCTTCGGTGCGAGGGTTGTCGGAAGTGACCACCACGCGATCAGCCAGGCGAGCGGCAATCGCGGCCATCTGGGGACGCTTGCCCCGATCCCTGTCACCACCACAACCGAACACACAGATCAGCCTGCTGGAGCAGAACGGACGCGCTGCTGAAAGTGCATTCTCAAGGCCATCCGGGGTGTGGGCGTAATCCACCAGCACCGGAGGCAAAGTCTCTGCTTGCACCCCGTCCACGATCACCCGCTCCATCCGTCCGGGCACCCCGCCGAAACGGCCGATGGCCTCAAGCAGCACCGGCAAGGGCAGCTGCTGCTGAAGCAGCACCCCAACCGCCTGAAGCAGATTCATCAGGTTGAAGCGTCCCAGCAGCGGCGAACGGAAGCGTCCGTCGCCCAAAGGGCTGATCAAGCGTCCCTCCACACCAGTGGCCGTCATCTGAAGGTCGCTCATGTGCAATTCAGCCGCAGGATCCTCAAGGGAGCTGCGCCAACAGGAGCCCCCCAGGCGGTCGGCCAACCGCGCACCCCAGGGGTCATCACTGTTGATCACCGCTCGCACGCCACCATCCAGCAAGAGGGGATCTGCAAAAAGCATTGCCTTGGCCTCGAAGTACTCCTCCATCGAGACGTGATAGTCGAGGTGGTCCTGGGTGAGATTGGTAAACACAGCTCCGGCAAATCGGCATCCCGCCACCCGCTGCTGGGCCAGGGCATGGGAACTCACTTCCATCGCCGCCAGGGAGCAGCCAGCAGAGGCAGCCTCTGCCAACTGGCCTTGCAGGCGATCGGCAAATGCTGTGGTGTGGATGGCCGTGATGCTGTGACCGGGCCAGCGGTTGACCAAGGTGCCGAAGAGGCCGACGGGCTGGTCCGCCGAGGCGGCCAGATGCTCAATCAAATGCGTCGTGGTCGTTTTGCCGTTGGTGCCCGTCACACCAATCAGGGCCATCCGCCGGCAGGGGTGATCCCAGAACGCAGCTGCAATTTCACCGATTCCGCGCGCCACCGGCTCTTGAATCACCACCACCGGGTCATCAGCTCCAGGAGGGTGCGCTGCTGCTGCCCCAGGTCCAATCACTGCAGCGGCGGCACCGGACTTAAGGGCTTGGGCCCAAAACGTTCCGCCATCCACCCGTTCGCCAGGGAGACCGAGGAAGAGGGTTCCAGGGGCAACGCGACGAGAATCGGTTGTTACCGCCGTCAATTCAGGATTCGCCAACCCTTGCGGCACCGCGATTCCTGCATCACGCAACAGGGCATGCAGCGCCTGAGTCATCCCGTCTCCGCGGTTCTTTTGGGAGTTTTAAGCCGTTCAGAGCGCCGTGGACAGGCAGCGTTGCAACCAATTCAACAGTCCCTCGCCCGTGAGCCGCGGGGAAACCCGAGGCAGATCACAACCATCGAGCGCGAGCACAGGCACCTCAAGGTCGTAACGCGCCAACAGATCTTGGGGCGTCCCTGGCGCATCGATGTCAATCACCGTCAACGTGATCGACAGCCCCACAAGATCCAGGGCACGCAATCGGGATTCCAGGCCTTCACAGAGGCAACAGCCTGTGCGGCTGAACAGCGTGAGCTCATGCATCAATCAGGCACCGGATCACATCCACAGGGGGTGAAGGGATGGCAGCGCAGCAAGCGTTTCACGGTGAGCCAGCCTCCCTTCCAAGGACCATGCTTCTGGATGGCCTCCAGGCCATAGGCACTGCAGGTGGGCGTGAAGCGGCAACGGGGCCCGATCATCGGGGAGATGAAACGCCGGTAGAACCCAATACCCGCCAGGAGAACAGCCGTCAGAGCCTGGTTCACCGCCTGTCGCAGCTTGGCCATAGGGCCGCCAGATAGAGTGCTCGATTCGTGCATCGCGGGAGATGCCTGGGACTGTTTCGGTTCCAGCATGCCCAACAACTGCACGTTCTCAACAAACACCTTCCCACTTATGTCTCGTTACCGCGGCCCTCGTCTGAGGATCACGCGGCGCTTGGGAGACCTCCCCGGTCTCACCCGGAAGGCCGCCAAACGGTCCTATCCACCCGGTCAGCACGGCCAAGCCCGTCGCAAGCGCTCTGAATACGCGATCCGTCTCGAAGAGAAGCAGAAGCTTCGCTTCAACTACGGCGTCTCCGAGCGTCAGCTCGTGCGCTACGTGAAGAAAGCGCGCGCCCAGGAGGGTTCCACTGGAACCAACCTGCTCAAGCTGCTCGAGAACCGTCTCGACAATGTTTGTTTCCGCCTCGGTTTCGGTCCCACCGTGCCCGGCGCCCGTCAGCTGGTGAACCACGGTCACGTCACCGTGAACGGACGTGTGACCGACATCGCCAGCTACCAGTGCAAGCCTGGCGATGTCATCGCCATTCGCGAGCGCAAGTGCAGCAAAAAACTGGCTGAAGCCAACCTCGAGTTCCCCGGTCTGGCCAACGTGCCGACCCACCTGGAGCTCGACAAAGCCAAGCTGAGTGCCAAGGTCACCGCCCGCTGCGAACGCGAGTGGGTTGCCCTTGAGATCAACGAACTGCTGGTGGTGGAGTACTACTCCAGGAAGGTCTGATCCAGAGCCAAGGCTCAAAGATCCACGATGCGCAACCCTGGGGTCAGGGTTGCGTTTTTTTTTGGCTGATCCCCAAGCACTGCAAGCGGTCACCAGCCACGACTGGCTCGGACTCATCCACCCCGTCTTGATGATCCTGTTTGTCTACCCGGTGGTAGGGGCAACGATCCGGCTGGGGATCCTGGCGCGGGAAAAGCGATTGAAGATCAACCCGATCGCCGACACCGTTCCGGTTGAGCACGCGCAGCATGGGGCCTGGGTCACCGGCGGCGTGCTGGTAGCAGTACTAATCGGCCTCAGCCATAGCCTTTGGACCACCCATCCCCTGGGTCTGCTGCTGACCGGAAGCGCCGTGCTGTTCAGCTTCGGACGTCTGCTCTCGAGTCGGATGATCTGGCAGCGCCTGCTCTGGGCTGCCGCCAGTGCAGGCGGCCTGCTTCTGCTGGGACTGCAACCGGCCGTGGAACGGCTCAGCGATGTTCCCTGGAGCCCCCTGTTCTGGCAGTCCCATTTCTGGATGGGCCTACTGCTCACCGCCCTGTTGCTGAGCTCCACAGCCCTGCAGCCTTTGATTGGTCATTCCGTGCAGGCACGACGCCTGCACATCAGCAGCAATCTGATCGTGGCTTTGTTGCTGGCCATGCAGGCGATCTCTGGTACGAGAAACCTGTTGCTGAGCAGGCTCTGAAGCTTGCGGCATCTCACTAAGCAGCAAATAGTTAGCAAGGGAAAGCGACCTGAAATTGTTTGCACCCTCAACCCACTCGGGAAGCTCAGTAACAGGGCTTGGCGAGGACTGGTAACAACGACGGCTCAAAAGAAGATGTCCAGGTGAGCTGAAAAGCCCCGCAGTGTTGATCCGAAAAAAGCGAACCCATATCTCAAACCCTGCCCGCCTATCGATGGGATTTCTAGTGGGTGCACTGATGGTGTTTCCCGCTCTTGCCCAAAAAGTCTCGAAGGAAAACGTCCGTGCGATGAACACCGCCAGGATGCGTGCTGAGTCCATCAACGGTGGACTCAACAATTACAGAGCCGCGAAATGCATGTACGCCACAGGGAAGGGAGGTGGCAAGTGCTTGCAGAATGCAGGCGAGGGCTTCCTGTTCGTCTTTAATGGGGGTTCTCCAGGCTGGCAAGAAGCAGGACGTCCACCCACGGTTGAGACTGAAATCCTTGTTTCTGAAGATGGAGATTCGATTGTCGACGTTGTTTACAACGGTTCTCCGCGTTAGCTGAAAGACTGCGGTGGGAACTTGGTTTTCATTGCCCCGCTCGCTTGGCGGGGTTTTTTATTGCTTGAGCAGAGTGGGGAACTTGTCATCGCAAGACGCGCTCACGACCCTGACCTCTTCATGCGATGACTGTCTGGGGATGCGCAAGGCCTAGGGGAGCCAGTGGTGGTGGTGGAGTTGTTGCTGGACTGGCTCTATTCGTTCACGAGAGTGGAAGCGCAGGACGGGCTGCTTGATTGACCTGGGAGTGAGCCTTAAATTCAGTCATTGCAGACCTTCTGAGCCCCTGTGATCAACATCACAGGCGCCCTTGACGCAGGTCATCAACTGGTGCGGTGATTCCGGAGATGGTGTGTGCATCGGAGGGGGACGACCCCAACGACACAAACCACACACCACTCAAAAACAATGGATTTCAAATTCTGGGACAAATACAGCTATTTCTCAACTCCAGAGGAAGAACAAAAACTGGATTACTACGAAGTTAAAACCAAATTCCAACAACACTTGAAGATCGCCACAAAAATCGCGTTGAAGAGTGTCGGAACAGAAGAAGCCGATGTTATGCATGCAGAAGAAACCTTTGACGGCAATCTGTGGGGATTAGAAGGAAGTGATGAGCTCTATGGGGATGATCGAAACAATGTAATTTATGGAGGATCCGAACAAGATGGTAGAGATGGAGAATATGCCCATCTCAACAGAAGTGAACATCTGGACAATGACACCATTCGAGGCGGCGATGGCAATGACCGTTTATATGGACAAGCAGGGCGAGACCGCTTGTTTACTGGAAACGGCGACGACTATTTATATGGAGGCATTGACAACGACGCCTTAATCGGAAATGGTGCGGGGAAAAATATTTACAACGGAGGTGTCGGCGTCGATGCAGTTATCATGCAACATTATGACAGCCAAAATCCAGACGAAGTATGGGAGTTCATGGATGTTGGTGATCGAGTGTTTCTTCAGGGAGACATGAGGGATTTGACTGGAGGCATCGCCAGGGTTGAAACAACACTCTGGGATGGAAATGCTCAGCTTCCGCATCGTGAAGCCAGAACACAGGGCGACTTTTATCAATCGACGGAAGTCAAAAATGCTGATGGTCATACACTATTTTTCATTGAAGGTCCTACCGAAAATGGAATCACGATCGGCTGGAATGCAGGAGGCATGGAAGTCATTGGGAATGACGGCGACTGGAATGGGGCGAAATTTGTACATACTGAGCGACTGACTGGTATTCAGGAGTGGGGGGATCAGCATTGGAGAATTTGAAAAATCGAATTTGGCATGAGACCTTGTGAGTATTGAACAAATCCTTACCGGGGAGCCTGAAGTTCAAATACTGAACTGAAAGCCATACAAGACCCACCTTTGGGAAAGGCAGGGCAGGAGGTGTGGTTCCTGATCAACCCCCCGGCAGAACACTCATACAGAAGATCAGCCCTGCTTCGGCGGGGCTTTTTCATGCCTACCCATTTGGGGGATATATCTGCTTTCAAATACCCCTCAGGTGGGGGAGGTGGTTTCTGACTGGAACGACGATGGTGTGTTTAAGGGGCGAGAGCCCAACACATCACTCAAATCAAATGAAACTCATCAACGTCCTTACTGCCGCTGCTGTTGTTAGTGCATCTTTGATTTCAGCTCAAGCTGTTGATGCATATCCGTCTATTACGACGATCTGCACTGAACTACGTGTAGAGCTCGAAAAAGGCACGGAGGAAGGGCAGCTTAAACAGGAAGAGGTCGAACAAATGCTGATTAATTGCAGAGACCTTCAATAACAGCCTGTCGGGAAGCCTGATGCCATGGGTGAGAGACTGAAAGCCATGCAAGACCCGCAAGGGAAAAGCATGGGGCATTGTGATTGTCGCTATCCATCTCCCGACAAAACCGGCACACTCCACCCATCAGCAATGGCGGTTTTTTTATCGCTTGAGTAGAGCGGGGAACACTCAAGACAGTCACGACTGACCGATACCTGAAGACACCCGCATTGCCCTATTCCTATTGGGATAACTCGTTGCAGCACTAGCGCTAATGACCCTGACCTCTTCAAGCGATAGCTGCCTGGTGGGGTGCAAGACCTAGGGGAGCCAGTGGTAGTGCGGCTGTTGCTGGACTGTCCTGACCCGTTCTTGATGACTAAAGAGCAGGACAGACAGCTTGGTTAGCACCTGGGAGTGAGCCTTAAATCCAGTCATTGCAGCACTTCTGAGCCCCTGTGATCAACATCACAGGCACCGTTGACGCAGGTCATCAACTGGTCAAATGATTCCGGAGATGGTGTGTGCATCGGAGGGGACAACCCAACGACCCAAATCACATCTCACTCAGAACAATGACCACTCACAACTCTGTTCAAGTCCTGCAAAAGATGCTCCTAGCGATGGTTGAAGAAGCCCGCGAAGAAGGAAGCACAGTTCCAGAAGTCAGCGATAGCGTTATCTACAATGCCGACAATCCTGGCAATCTCGATGCAGGCCAAGCAGACGGCTCCAGAGACGACACATTCGTCTACAGCGGTGGCAACATCAGTGGCGAAGTCAGCTTCAATCTTCAGGAAGGTCGATTCAACTGGGACCGTGAAGCGTTCACCGACGGCAAGGGCTACCGCGTCGAAGGTTTTGAAAACTTCTCCACGGATCCGTCCAAAGAGTATGGAAATACAACCTTCCAACTGACCGGCAATGGTGCTGACAACACCTTCACCATTCACTCCGGCAAGAGCAACATCAAGGCCGGTGCTGGTAACGACACCATGAGCGTGGCCGCTGGCTATGAGCACACCCTCCATGGCGGCGAGGGCAATACTGACATCGCCGAACTCACCGGCGGTGACTTCTCACTCGTTGATGTTGTCCTCGACAACCAGGCCGGGGAAGACGGTGGTCGCTGGCTCGTCTTCAGCGATGGCGTCAACGAAACCCGCATTCACGAAAGCACCGAATTCGTCGACAACGGTGAACTCACACGCTTCAACAAACTCTGGAAATCCCATCGCACCACCATCAGCGACCCCAATCAGAATGCTCGTCGCGAATTCGACCTGGAAGGCACATTCAAAAATGAAGACTTCCATGGCGGACGCGGACGCGACAACCTCACCGGTGGTGGCGGTGCTGACCACTTCTACATGGAAAGCTCACACCGCCGGGCACGGGGCGAGCGCTTCGCAGACACCATCACCGACTTCTCCAAATCGGACAAAGACAAGATCCTCATCGATGTCAGCGAGTATGGCCTAGATCTCAACAACGCTGACATCGTGATTGCTCGCAACAGCCGCAAGGCGCAGCGGGCTCTCTCCAAGGATGATGTCGATTTCGTCTACGACCGCAGCACCGGCATGCTCAGCTGGAACCGCAACGGCGCAGAAGAAGGCGATGGCGGTGGCCTCCTCGCCATGATTGAAGGCGACAGCAACCGACTCGGCAAAAGACAGTTCGAATTGATCTGATCCATCACAACAACGCCCCCCTCTTCTCCCCGTCATGCACGGGGAGTTTTTTTGTTGCGCTGCATGCGCTCATAGTCCTCAAACGACAACAGCCTCAGGCCTGCAATGCGGTCATTTCGATAACTCAAGCGGACAAATCCCAAAAAGGCATGAATTCCGATCCAAAACCCTCCAAACAACAGCAACAACAACCCATCTTTGGCTGCACCTACAGCTGCCACGAACCCTGCAGTCGCGCCTGCAGCCAACACACAACTCAGAAGCCAATGCCGCATCTGCCGCACAAGAGGACAAAGAATGGGAGAGCCAACCGGAGCATGCTCGGCGGATCAGAAACGCGCTCCATTTCTAGGTCGCCATTGAGTCTTCGCAGTTGATCTGGCAGTCCGTGATCAATACCGCAGACACCATTGCCAAGCAGCGCAGCATCGAACTACGCAGGAAGGAAAGGGATCGTGGAGAAAACCGAACCAGCTACCCGCACTGCAATGGCCTCAGCCCCTTCACGTCCAATGGAGATTTCAGTGCTTGAACATGTCAAGCACCACTCAATCGGAACGTTCCGCAGCAGACAGCGCCTGACGCAACCAGGGAAGGCTCAAGCCGATCACGTTTGAATAACAACCGTCCAGGCCATCGATACACAGACCGCCTCGCCCCTCGAGGGCAAAACCACCGGCACATTGAAGGGGTTCTCCACTCGCCACATAGGCCTCGATCTCGTCCTGACTGAGCGACGCAAACCGCACCACTGTTTCCACACACGCCACCACATCGGCCTGACCTCGACGCATCAGGCAATGACCCGTCAGGAGAGAACCACTCCGACCAGCCATCCGCTGCCAGCGCTCGATCGCTTCTCCTGGACCCGCAGGCTTGCCGAACACCTGCCCCTCAAAACTGAGGACGGAATCACACCCCAGCACGGCCGTGATCTCGGCATCCACAACGGCATCAAGTTCCTGAGCCACAGCAGCGGCCTTGGCCTGAGCCAGCAATTTCACCAGCTCTGCTGGATCTGCGTGGTGAATCTGATCCTCATCCACACCGCTGACGCGCACCCGATGCAGCACTCCCGCTTGCTCCAGCAAGCGGCGACGCGCCGGCGAGGCAGAGGCAAGTAAGAGCACGAGAACACACCGCAGAACAACCCTCCGTAGGCTGCCAGGGACGGGAGGCTTCGCCATCGCTCACCCCACCGACCTGCTGGATCGACGCAGCCGTGACCGGGCCTGCCGGGCCATGGGATGTCTGCCTTTTTCTGAGGCCCTCTATCGAGACCTTCAGCAGCAGGGCATTGATGCCGGCGACCTCTGGAGCGAGCCCGGCCGCTACGGCCGCAAGGAACGCTGGTTCCGCAACAGCGAAGCTCTCGAGGACGACCTCCGTTGGTTGATCAGCGTGGGAGTGCTACGCCGGGAAGTGGATGGGCAGGGGCTGACCAGCCGCTTCAGGCTCACCCCCCTGGGTCGCCAGCTTCTTGATGACGATCCTGCAATCCTGCAGCGTCAGATCCCAATACTGGACCGACTGCGTCACAGCCTGCGTCGGCACTGGCCGTTGTGACGCCAACCACTCCACGCCCCCTCATGGTGCTGGGCACCTCCAGCGGGGCGGGCAAATCCCTCATGACGGCGGCGTTATGCCGGGTGCTTCAACGACGGGGAGAACAGGCGCTGCCCTTCAAGGGCCAAAACATGAGCAACAACGCCTGGGTGGACGCCGATGGCGGCGAGATGGCCTACTCCCAAGCCATGCAGGCCTGGGCGGCCGGCCTTGAGCCCTGCTGCGCGATGAATCCCGTGCTGCTGAAACCCAGGGGAGACAGCACCAGTGAGGTGATCCATGGAGGCCAGAGTGTGGGGACAGCCCGCGCCGAGCACTACTACCGCGACTGGTTCCGCCCGGGTTGGCAGGCGATCCGAACCGGGTTGATGCAGCTTCAGCAGCAATGGCCCCAAGGCCGGCTGGTGTTGGAAGGGGCGGGAAGTCCTGTGGAGGTAAATCTGCAACGCCGCGACCTCACCAACCTGCGCCTGGCCCAGTACCTGCGAGCCAACTGTCTGTTGGTGGCCGACATTGAGCGAGGAGGGGTCTTTGCCCAGATCGTCGGGACGCTCGCCCTCTTGCGACCGGTGGAGCGGCCTCTGATCAAGGGCATCCTGATCAACCGCTTCCGCGGCCGGCGGGAGCTCTTTGATGAGGGGCGAAGCTGGCTGGAAGCCAACACCGGGGTTCCGGTGCTGGGGGTGATGCCCTGGCTCAATGACTTGTTTCCACCAGAAGACTCCCTCGATTTGCTGGAACGCAAACCCAGCCGCGGGGCCACCGATCTGGAGATCGCTGTGTTGCGGCTGCCCTCCATCAGCAATTTTTCCGATCTCGATCCGCTCGAAGCCGAACCCAGCGTGAGGCTGCGCTGGGTGTCACCAGGCGATTCTCTCGGTGAGCCCGATGCCGTCATCCTGCCTGGCAGCAAGCAGACACTGCGGGATCTGGAGGCCTTGAACAACAGCGGACTGGACGACCAACTCAGGGCTTACGCCAGCGCTGGGGGTTCCGTCCTGGGCATTTGCGGCGGCATGCAGATCCTCGGGCAAGACCTCCGAGATCCCGAAAGACTGGAAGGAGAAGGATCACCAACCAGCGCAAGAGGCCTGGGGTTACTACCTATCTGCACCACATTCAGCCCTACAAAAACCACACGACAACAAGAAGTAGTGGCGATCTGGCCTCAGCCCTGCACCTTGAAGGGCTTTGAGCTGCATCACGGCTTCACCGACTTAAAAGCAGGCACACGTGCCAATGCAATCCAAGCCCTGAGCTCATCGGAACGGATCGGTTGGGTGAGCCAACAGCACAGCGGAGCCGTGGTGGGCACTTATCTGCATGGCTTGCTGGACAACGGATGTTGGCGGCGGCTGTGGCTCAACAAGCTCCGCCAAAGGAAAGGACTGAGCGCACTAACCACTCTCGATGTACACCACACCGAACACCGCGAGCGTCTGATCAATCGACTTGCGGACGCCTTTGAGGCTCATATCAACATCAAGCCGCTCCTCAACTGAGCGCAGAACTTTTTCTTCAAAGCGACTCAACTTGGGCCTGTGACCAACATCACAGCTCAACTTGACTCAGCTCATCTCCTTTCACTTCCGGCTCGGTGATTCTTGGTTCATCGGGGGAAACACCCGACATATTCAAAACCCAACACCTCACTTTCAACACATCAATCATGGCTATCTTTAAACTCAAATCCATCCTGAAAGGCTACAAGCGTCTCTTCGGAATGACCGCTGAAGTGTACAACGAAAACGGTGACCTTCTCGATTCCGTTGACATCAACAACGCCGGCAAACGCATCAATTTCCGGTTCGATCGAGATGAGGCTCTTCAAGGTGCTAACAACGCTGATCTCACCATCAAACTAATTGACAGCAACGGTGACGCTCACAACTTCTCTCGCACCGCTGCTCGCCTCTACGACCTCGACTCCGACGAGCAAACCTTCACCACCACAATCTCTGCCAACAAAAAACGCAAGCGCGTTAAATACCGGCCCACCACCGAACAACTCGACACCCGCTCTCCGATCTTCACCTCCGGTCCTGAAGGATCTGTTGATGAAAATGTTGATCCCGGTTCCCTCGTCTACGACGCTGAAACCACAGACACCTCAGCTGTGTCCTACGCACTCAGCGGTGGTGATTCCAACGCCTTCACCATCGACCCAGAGACCGGAAGGGTCACCATCAACCAGTCCCCTGATTTCGAATCCAAATCCTCCTACTCCTTTAACGTCGTCGCCACTGACGAACACGGCAATGCCTCCACTCAAGCCGTCAACGTCAACGTCAACGACATCGAGGAAGGCCAAACCGTTCAGCTCACTCCTCTCCTCGACAACATCTCCGCCAATGACCTCAGCAACCAAAACGACGTAATCACTGCCGAGCTGGGCACACTCGGCAACGGCTTACTCGACTCCGTCGTCGATGGCTCCACCACCGACAGCGACCTCCTCGTCATCAAAACCAACGGCAACTTCGACTTGGACGACACCCTGGATGACAGCGAGATCACTCGCATCCAGAACATCGAAACCATCCAGGTCATCGCTGATCAAGATGACGCCGGAAATACAGATATTGAGCTCGGCAACATCATCAACCTCAAAAAACTGGATGTTGACGGCACCTTCACCAACACCCTCGACTTGGATGAATGGGCTGATACAGGTGCCACCGAGTTCGACTTCTCCGGCATCACATCCACTCAGGGCGTTGAACTCGAGCGTGCTCAGGCTGGCAACCAGAACTTCGCCGGTGACATCGTCTTCAAAGGCAGTGCTGGTGGCGACGTCTTTGAAGGCCTCGTGGGCAACGTCACCATGAACGGCGGCCAAGGCAACGACACGCTCGTCGGTTCAAGAGAAGGCATCTCCAAAATCACCGGCGGCGCTGGTACAGACGAAATCGACCTCTGGGATCACAACGCCCAGCACACCATCAGCCTGGCTCGCCAAACCAGCCAAACCAGCAAGGACACCGTCATCCTCGACACCTTCCAGGGCTTCAACAACGACAACGCTCGAGCCCTCAACACCTTCGATCTCATCGAGATCGATGCCGCCACCTTCACCAACTACAACGCTGGACAACCTGTTCAGCAGCGAGAGGACTTCCTCATCAACGCCAACACCAACCTCAGCAACACCATTATCACCGCCGACTTCGAAGCCGACCTCTCTCAAGGCACCGGCTTCAACTTCGACAACAACGGTGACGGCATCCTCGGCTTTGCTGCCGACACCGGCACGCTCATCTACTCCGCCAGCGGCAACTTCTCCGCTGACGCCCAGGAGCTGTTCGAAATCGGAGGCCTGGAAGGCGCCAACTTCGTTCCCACACGACAGATCAACGTCATCTGAGGATCCTGCGTCAACACAACTAACACCAAGCCCTCGCCCCCTCCCATCCAGAGGGGGCTTTTTCATGGCAGCACTCACAGGCAGCATGGCTGGTGAACATGAAGCACGGCATGCCCCCTCGACAGATCCCCGTGCGCTGGCCCGATGGCCGTACAACGCAGGAAACCATTGGCCAGGACTGGTTGGTGGCCGCCAGTGGAGCAGGCATCAACATTCCCACCGGCTGCCTCGGGGGCAGCTGCGGCGCTTGTGAAATCGAAGTCAACGGCAAGGTGGTACGCGCCTGCATCAGCACCGTGCCCGCTTCGAAATCAGCGAAACTCTCCGTTGACTTCGCCACCGACCCGCACTGGTGACTCCCTTTCGCCTGAGCCTGATAGCCCTGCTCACCGGAGCCTTGAGCGGCGCCGGTGTTGCTCTTGGTATGGGCTGGATCGACAGCTTGAGCCGATTGTTCTGGGGAGATCCCATCCTGGAAGGGTTGGACCGCGGCCTACCCCTGGGCTGGTCGCTGCTCATCTGCGGCAGCTGCGGCTTGATCTTGGCGCTGTTGCATCGACCAGGCCCCACCACATTGCTGCCTGAGCTGCGTGAGACCCTCAACGATCTGAATCATCCGGACCAGGCTCAGAAGCGCGATGAGGGCCGTGGTCTTCTTGGAGCGACCCTGGCCCAGCTCGGTGGAGGTTGCATCGGGCCGGAGGCCCTGATGAGCCGCATGGCCGCACTGATCAGCCAACGGATCTGGCGCGGACGAGATCAGAAACTCAAAGCGGCAACAGTGGCGGGAAGCCTCGGGATGTTCGGCGCTCCACTGCTGGGGGGTGCTGTCGTTGGCGAAGCCCCCCAACCGAACAGAAGACTGGAACTACTCGACCGCTGGCTGCCAGGGACCCTCGGAGGTCTGGCCGGGTTTGCGGCCTTCCATGGCATCGGCGCCGCCAGTGGCGGATCACTGCAACGGCTCCCCTACATCTGGCCGAGCACCCTGGGGGAAGACCTCGGCACCCTGAGCGCAGGAGTGATTGGAGGCTTGATCGGCTGCGGACTGGGCTGGCTGCTTCTGCGCTGGCGCGGCTGGCTTGAGCAGCGCCAACTCCTGGCCCAATGGCCCTGGTGGCCGGTGCTGACCGGCCTGCTGCTGGGGGCCTGCATGCACTGGCTGCCACTGGTTCCCTTCGACGGTGAAGATCAGATGCGGCCTCTGCTCGAAGGCCAGAACTCAAGTGGAGCCTGGCTTCTGCTCGTCTCCGCACTGGTCAAGCTGCTGATGCTGGCCCTTTGCCTGGAAACCGGCTGGCGCGGTGGAGTGTTTTTCCCACTGTTCCTGATCGCCTGCGCGATGGGAACCGGGCTGCATCTGCTCCTTCCTGATCTGGGCAGCCTTGGCAGCTGGTGCGGAGCACTCACCGGTGCGTTGTACCGCTGCGTGCTTCCTGGGCCCTTCGCCGTTCTGGTGCTGGGGCTTGCCCTACTGCAGGGCCACGGCGCAGCAGGCCTGCTCATTGGCCTCTGCATGGCTCACCTGATCAGGTCGCATGGTTCCCTGGATGGTGGCCCTCCACCTCGCCATTGAACACGCGGCTGGCCCGGATATCAGAAGCCTCAATTGTGGTGAGATCCAGCTTGGTCAGAGCTTCCCCCATCCGCGAGAACAAACGGTTGGCCTGGCGCAATCGAGCCCGGTCCAAGGCATTTCGAATCGAGCGCGCATTGGCAAAGAAGGGCAACTGACGCCGACGAGACACGTACTCAGAGAAAGCTGTTTCCGCCTCGGCACTGAACTTGTAATGCTGTTCATCCAGGAGCAGCCCTGCGATTGCCATCAGCTCGTCGTCGCTGTAATCCGGGAAATCCAGATGATGGGCCACCCGTGATGAGAGCCCTGGATTGGAGCTGTAGAACGTCTCCATCCGATCTCTGTAGCCCGCAAAGATCACCACAACATCGCTGCGCCGGCTCTCCATCTCCTGCAAGAGAACTTCAATCGCCTCGGCGCCGTAATCGCGTTCGTTATCGGGTTTGTAGAGGTAATAGGCCTCATCGATAAACAGCACTCCCCCCTGGGCCCGCTTGAGCATCTCCTTGGTTTTGGGAGCGGTATGGCCCACGTACTGACCGACCAGATCGTCACGGGTGGCCGTCACCACATGGCCTTTACGCAGGTAACCCAGGCGGTGCAGGATTTGCGACATCCGCTGCGCCACGGTGGTCTTGCCGGTACCGGGATGACCGGTGAACGACATGTGCAAACTGGGCGCAGTGCTGGGCAAATCCAGTTGCTGCCGCGCCTGATCCACCAGCAACAGGGCAGCAATCTCACGGATCCGCGTCTTCACCGGCGCCAGGCCGATCAGCTCCCGGTCAAGTTGGTCCAGCACCTCAGCCACGCCGGAATCGGCATAGGCCGAGGCCAGATCAACGGAGGAGGGCATCGATCTCTGCGGCAAAGGCGCGATCGGCCTCGCTCACCTGGGCATCAGGCCCATCGTCCTCCGGACGCAGGGTGATGTTCACGTAGGTGCGCCCGAAGCTGATATCGGGGAAGCGTTGGGTCGCTTCACTGTGCTCTCCAAGCTTGTCAAGGAAATCGCGGGTGGCGTCGTAGCTGTCGAACTCAAAGCGACATTCGAGACACACGGGTCGTTTCCGCTCCTGCCACTGATTCATCAAAGCCCACCAATCAGCCTGAACCTGCTGAAAACCTAGAGGAGCGCCACCCGCTGGCAGCCCATCAAGCGCCCAGACCAGGCCTCGGCATAGGCCCGATTGGCCGCCTGCTCCTCGAGATCCTCGGAATCCAGCGGATGGGGCATTGTTCCAGCGATGGCGGCATTGGTGACGCAGAACATCGACTTCTGGAAGCTGATGCAGATCTGAATGTGCACATCGGTCTGTCCCCGACCATGGTCGTCGTACCAGAGGCTCAGTTCCTCAGGCAGGTGGCGGTACATGTCCTGCATGCACAGGCTTGGAGGAATCCCAGCACCCATGCTGGGAATCGGATCGGCATAAAGGGCGCCATATTTGAAATCACTGATGTCCGGTGAGATTTGCCGAGCCTGAGCGTTGTACGACACCGTTCCCAGGAAGGGCATGCCTCGGAAGAAAACAGCTTCCACATAAGGAACAGCCACATCCACCAAGAAAGTGAGACCGGCTTCCGGCGGCAACACCCAGATCTCTTCACCGCCGATCGACACCTTGTATTCGATCGGGCTTCCCGCTGCCGCCACCAAGCCGTCACGGATGTGATGCACCACATCGTTGACGCAGATGACTTCCTTGATCGCATAGCGACGGGCCAAGTCGACAAAGATGTCACTCATCACCCGCCAGAACAGGCCGAGGCAGTAAATGGTGGTGAGGGAGCGGATCGCCTCGGGTGCGAAATCCGGATAGAGGCGGTTGTTCAAGGCCAGCAGAGGATCGCGAGCTGACTTGCGCTTGATCACCCGCTGGCAAGCCTCAGCAAATGCAGGCGTATCCAGGTAGGCATCCAGTCCGCCGGTGCCGTGCCAGAACATCGCCTTCTGGCAGTACTCGGCGTACTCGAAGTTGATCCGATCACCCATCAAATGGGTCCAGAGGCGTTTGACGCTGAACCCCTCGTGGAAAAAGCGAAACACCGGGAAGGGATTGAGCATCTGCTTCTCTCCCTGGTCCACCAGGTTCTTGCTGTAGGCATCGAGAACCAGGCCGTAACTCTCCAGAACATTGACCACCTGGAGCAGATGATCAGGAGTGTCCTTGAGCAGCGGTGTATCGCTGAGGAGACGGCGGATGAGCTCCTCCTGATCCGGAAGCACTGGAGGTTGTATGGGGGACACGGATGTCGGGGTCATGACAGATCTCCGGTGATCAGGCTGAGGCCCGTGGTGGCCGCCTCGCTGAGGTTCGACAGCAGCTCAGGAGCAAGGCCCAGCACCAGAACACCGAGGCTGAGGGCGATGGCCGGAACCTGCTCCCGCAACGCCACGGGATCGAGGATACGGGGATTCACCACCTCGCCGGGGGCAATCGCCAGGCGACCGAAGAAGGCACGGTTCACCAGCAACAGGAAATACACCGCCGTTAGGCCGGATCCCACCATCGAAAGGAGTGTGGCCAGCGGGAAGGGTTGAAGGCTGCCGCGGAAAATCAAGAATTCGGAGATGAATCCAGCCATTCCCGGAATTCCGGCACTGGCCATCACACCGATGATCATCAGGGAGCCGGTCAGGGGCAGCCCACGCTGAGGATTGAGCAGGCCACGGAGAACGTTGAGATCACGGGTTCCGGTTTGGGCATACACAACGCCCACCACGAGAAACAACACCCCTGAGATCAGGCCATGGCTGACCATTTGAAAGAGAGCTCCCTGCAAACCGAGAGGCGTGGCGGCTGCAGCTGCAAGGAGCACATAGCCCATATGGCCCACGGAGCTGTAGGCCACCATTCGCTTCATGTCGGTCTGAGCAATCGCCGCCAGGGATCCATAGAGCACGGAGATGGCTGCCCACCCCGCCAACCAGGGAGCAGCCACATGCCAAGCATCTGGGAACAAGCCGAGGCAGAAGCGAAGCAATCCATAGGTCCCAAGCTTCAGGAGAACGCCAGCCAAAAGCACCGACACCGGCGTGGAGGCCTCGGTATGCGCATCCGGCAGCCAGGTGTGGAAGGGGAAGAGAGGGATCTTGATGCCAAAACCGATCAGGAGTGCTCCCATCAGCACAAGCTGGGCCGTCATGCCCAGTTCACCGGCAAGGATCGGCCGCAGACTGAAATCCATGGTCCCGGTGACCAGGGCAATGCCGAGGAAAGCACCCAAGATCAGAACGCCTGAAACGGCCGTCACGATCAAAAACTTGGTGGCGGCATAGGCACGGTTGGCACCACCCCAGACGGCGATCAGCATCCAGAGCGGAATGAGTTCCAGTTCGTAGAACAGGAAGAAGAGCAGCAGGTTCTGGGCCAGGAACGCCCCGTTCACCGCGCCTGAAATCACCAGCAGCAGGGCGAAGTAAACCCGTGGGCGATTTTCAATCGTGCGAGACGCGATGGCGGCCACCAGGCAGAGCACGCCGTTCATCAACACCAGCGGCAGCGACAGGCCATCCAGCGCCAGGGCGTAATCGAGACCGATGGCATGCACCCAGCGGGCCTGTTCCACCAGCTGCAGGCCCGGATCGCCAGCATCAAAGGGCACCAACAGCGCAAAGCTCGCCAGGCACTGGACCACCAGCAGCACGATGGAAACGTCGCGCAAACGGGCACTGGAGGGAGATCCCGGCCAGAGGATCAGCGCTAGGGCCCCGAGGAAGGGGATAAGGAGGAGAAGGGAAAGCAGCATCTCGAGGCGATCAGGTGAAGAACCAGCTCACCGCGGTGAGAAAGAGAACGATGGCCAAGAGAACCGTGAGCACATAGGACTGGCTTTGGCCGCTGACGCTGAGCTTGAGGCTGTCGGCACTGGCCAGGGAAAAGCGAGCGACTCCATTGAGAAGACCATCGACCACATTGCGGTCAAACCAGTAAGCCAGGCGGGAGAAGCCGGCCACCACATTGACGATGGTGAGGCGGTAAAAGCGCTCGGTGTAGAAGTCGTAAGCCAAAAGGTCCTGCCACCAACGCAGCAGGGGATTGAGCGAACGGGACCATGCCTTGCTCAAGGGGAGCACCGCGCCGGCAAGGAGCCCGAGCAGGCCGCTGCCCACCACAAGAGCTGCTGCCCAGAGGGGAAACGCCAGCAAACCGTCGAGAGATTCAAGCCGCACCAGCAACAGCGGGGTGATCAGCACGATCACGGTGAGCGCCACCATCGGAAACGCCATCTGCCAGTTGACCTCGGCAGCACGGCGGGACTTGATCAGGGAATCGCCCATGAACACGTGACGGAACACCCGCACCAGACCAACCGCAGTGAGGGTGTTGGTGAGCAGGAACACAGCCATGAAGGGAACGGAGCGCACACTCAGCAACTCAATCGACTGGGCCAATGCGAGGAAACCACCCAGAGGGAGGAACCCAACCAAACCGGCACCTCCCACCAGGAAGGCTGTGGTGGTGGCAGGCATGCGGCTGCCCAAACCACCCAGCTCCGTGATGTCCTGGCAGTTGGTGGAGGCGATCACCCCACCGATGCTCATCGACAGGAGAGCTTTCGACACGGCATGGGTGAACAGGAGAAGCAAAGCCAGGACTGGGATCTGCAGCGCGATGGCGATGAAGACCAGGCCCATGTGGGCCGTGGTGGAGTACGACAGCGTGCGTTTGATGTCGACCTGGGCTAGGGCCACCAGGGAGCCGCCGATCGCACTGATGCTGCCGATCACGAGCATCACGCCAATGGCGATGGGCGAAAGCTGAAGGATGGGCATCACCTTCAGGAGCACAATCGCGCCGCAGGTCACCACCACCGAGTTGCGCAGAATCGAGGCGGGGTTCGGGCCCTCCATGGCTTCGTCCAGCCAGAGGTGCATGGGGAACTGGGCACACTTGCCTGTTGGGCCTGCGACCAGCCCGAGGCCCAGTAGCGTCGCCGCCAGAGGAGAAAGGGTGTCCTGGGCGGCCCAGGCATAGAGGTCGTTGAACCCCATCACGCCGGAGTAACTGCAGAGCGCCACAACACCCATCAGCAACAGCACATCACCAACGCGCTTGGTGAGGAAGGCATCCCGTGCGGCGGTCACCACCAGGGGTTGGGCATACCAGAATCCGACTAACAAATAAGTGGAGAGCGTCAGCATCTCCAGCAGGAAATAGCTCTGGAACAGGGAGTCGCTGAGCACGACGCCGCTCATCGCCCCCTCAAAGAAACCCAGCAGGGCAAAGAAACGGGCCAGTGCCCATTCCTTGTCCATGTAACCCAGGGAATACACCTGAGAGAGAAGGCTGAGACCTGTGATCAGCTCCAGAGCCACCAGATTGGTGAGCGACAGGCTGAAGCTGATGTCCAGCTCAAGATCAGCCACCGTGAGCCAGGGGAAAGCCAGATCCACCGGCCCCGATTGGTAGACCTCCTGAAGGATCAGGCTTCCGTGAGCGAAGGCCAGCAGGGTCAGGAGAATATTGAGATACGCCGCTGGTCGATGAGCATCACGGCGAAACCAGCCACAGGCCCAGGGCAGGGAGACCAGCATCCCGATGAACCCATAGAGCGGGATCAACCAGGCGGACTGAATTGGAAGCGAAAGCTCCGGGGTCAAAACGGCGAGCGGGATGATGATCGAGCTGGTCGCTGGTTGGCCGGCGAATCTAAATGCCGGTTACAAGCAAAAGCGCTCTTTGTGAACGGCGATGAGGTGGCTTTTTGTCCTTCAGCTGCGGCGGGCTGCACCACTGCCGGCCAACACCGGTTCCACCTCGTTATGGGGGCGGGCAATGATGTGAGCGGCAACGAGGCCGTCGCCGACCCGCTCGCAAGCATCAGCACCGGCACGCACAGCGGCATTCACGGCACCGGTTTCACCACGCACCATCACGGTGACGTAACCACCACCGACGTATTCACGGCAGATCAAGGTGACTTCCGCAGCCTTGGTCATTGCGTCGGCTGCCTCAATGGCAGGCACCATCCCACGGGTTTCGATCAGGCCCAGGGCCACACCGGGGACCTTGGGAGAAGGCGTGGCAGAGGGTTTAGCCACCGCCGATCCGCCACCTGAACCTGTGGTGGATCCACTGCTGCGGCGCGTGGTCGTGGTGGCGCGAGAAGGCGTTGTTGCAGGAGCAGCCTTGGCAGTGGTTGAAGCTGCAGCAGCGGTGCTAGCCACAGGCTTCACATCCACGGTCTTGTTCGCCGCAGCAGACGTGCGGGTGGTGCGACGACGGGGGGTGGGGGAAGGAGTAGCCATGGCTGTGAAGGTGTGGAAACGGAACGGAAACGGCGGAGGGAGATGGGTGGTCCCTATCCGTCCGGATTCCAGAAATCGATGATTCCACCGATGGTCAGATCGGTGAGAACGGTGTTGTCAGGGCAGGCATGCCGAGCCGCCGAACCGCTGGCGGTGAACACCCAGTTGCCCTCGCGGGCACCAACAGGATCAACGGCCACAAGCTTCTTGCCCTTGTTGTTGCGCAGGATGCGCAGATGCATGTGATCCAGCCCTGCAACTCTGTAAGAGCAGATCAACGTGCCCATCACCTGCATGATCTCCATCAGCTGGCTTTGCCTCCTGCGGGTGTGCCGCTGGGGCTGGGCGATGGAGATGGAGCCGAGGTCTTCGGCGGATCGGGTTCCCAGTGATCAATGATTCCGACAATGGTGAGGTCGCTGGGATACGACTTGCTTCCGGCAGCTTCGCGGGCAGCAGAGCTGCTGACGCAGATCACCCAGTCGCCGGGTTTCGCACCGACTGCATCGACGGCCACCTTCTTGGTGCTTCCATCGAGAACCACCTGCAGATGTTTGTGCTCGAAATCGGGGATCCGGTTGGTGGAAACGAGCGGCTTGATGACCTTGACGATGAGCATGATCAGTGAGCCTCCGGAAGTTGCGGGTCGAGCGTGGAACCGACGACCTCGGCCGGTGCCGTCTGGTTGCGGTCGCGAATGGTGAGACAAGTGTGGAGCAGACCATCGTCAACGAGAGCTGCATAGCGATCAGCGATGGCCTGATTCACCCGTTGGCAATCGGCAATGGCCCGTTCGCGGGCTCCGGGGACGCGACCTGAATAGTCGAAACGCACCACGATCGGAATCGGCAGATCCCGGGCCACATTGAGGCCCTTAAAAATTTTGACCCCCACATCAAGATCAGGAGCTCCCTCCTCAACGGTGTCGAGATGGGCGAAGTAAGTGAGGTTGCGCAGATGCACCTCCTTGAAACCGATACCAACGCCGATAAACCGCTCCGCGTGGCCAGCATCCGGATAGGGACCACCGTGCAGATCCTGCACGTAGTCGATCTGGGAGATGTTGTTGGCAATCAACCGCGTCAGAAAAGACACCATGCCTGCATCCATGGGGGCAGGTGCTGAGCTTTCGACGGCTTCAGCAATTTGAGCCATGGCCTGATCAGCAGTCATGGATGCCGTGGCTGCATGCAGTTCCCTGGCGCAAAGCCAACGGTCGAGCACCATTTCGCTATCACGGCTCGGGGGATGAACACGGATCGCATCGGTGTCGGTGTCGAGGCCGATCAGAAGAAGATCAACGGAAGCACCGCAGCAGAAGCTGTTTTCCACCGACTCACGGAAGTCCAGCAGTCGCTGATGACCAGCCGAGGCCGCCAATTCATCGTTGCTGCCATGGGCGGCACAGCCCTGGTGGGAGGGATCAAGGGAACTGAAGTGGTAGGTCACCACCTTCAGGTAGCGGGTTGGTTCGGTGGAGGGATTCGGAGCGCCTTCGCGATAGCGGCGATGCTCGGTTTTGACCCAACGGTTCACCGTGTTCTCCACATCAAACATGGCGCCGGCGTGGGAACGGCGACGCACAGCGCTGAAGGGAATGCGCAGGGCGTAGGCCACGGTGTGGGCAAGGCGCCCGTCAGCACAAGGAGTCAGATCGAGAAGATGAATGCCGCAGTCGAGCAGGAACTGTTCAAACTCCCTGGAAGCAGGACTGCCAGTGGCTCCGCCCAGGGGGTCGTCCTGAAAGAAGCGGTCACTGAACAAGCGATGGCTTTCAAACACACACCACGCGAACAGAGCGCGCATGTCGAGAGGACGCACCCAGGCCCGCTGCAGGATGTGATCCGGCAGGTCAAAGCCGAGTTCGGAACGGCAGAGCCGTTGGGCCTGGGGAATGAAATCGGTTTCATGCTGCAGCGCTGAAACCTGCTGAAGAAGCGGAACGATCCGATCGAAACGTCCTTTGATCTCCTGCTCGTAAGCCTGAAGACGGCCGTTGGCCGTTGCATCCGTGAGCGGATGGCGCCGATGTGTGATCGGCAGTGAACTACGACTCAGATTGAAAGGAACAGCCCGGGTGGCTGCTTTCTCCCTGCGCACCCAACCAGGCTGGGAGGGAGCAGGACGCTGAGCGTCGTTGCTGGAGCGAATCCTGCCAGCAGCAACGGATCCACGATCCAATTGAGCTGCTTTGCCTGAAGTTGTTAAGGCACGGCGCCGTTGCAGAGCAGCCTGACGGGTCGACGACTCCATATCCGGAGCGGTCTCTGCCGGATCAGCGATGTTGGCCAGCTGCTGAAGCTGGCGACGTGTCGGTGCCGAGGGGGCCTGAGGTCGCCCGCCACGGAAAGGCTTGGAGCGAACCATCAATGAATCAGCCCCGTGCGCCGCCGGAGACGGTGATCAAGGACCCCTTCTCGGTGTTACCGCTGGAACCGGTGACCCGGCTGACAGGCCATTCGGTCTCTTCGTTGCGCTTGCGCTCAAACGAGGACATGGCACTCATCGGACCCGGACGGCTGGGATTGCGTCGGCGCGCCGATGCACCCTCCGTGCCGGTTACGTGCTCACCACGATCCCAGTCATCACCAGTGATCTTGGTGGAAGAACCCTCTCCGGTCACCCGCGATGCAGGCTTGTCAGTGGGCTCACTAACTACAGCAACGGTGGGCTGGAACTGACGTTGTTGCTGGCGGTTTTGGAACTCGCGGTTATCGAAGCGAAACTGCTCGGTACCGGTCACCTTGCCGCCAGCCATGTCAAAAGGGCCGGTGATGCGATTGCCCTCCTCGTAGGACGTGCCGGTCACACCGGAGCGTGCGTCACGCTGCTGCTGAGCAGCGCGGGCGGGAGACACGACACTGAAACGGGTCCAGGCAGCACCCTCAGGGGATTGACCGTGGGTGTCGGTGCCGGCAGGGGCATCAGCACCACAGGCAGCGGCCAACTGATCAGCGCCGACATAAGGAGTACCGGTCACCGCTTCACAAGCGCCGCGTTTATCCCCAGTCATGACACCGCCGACACCGGGTTGAATCCCAGTCATCGCAGCGGAAGGGGTTCCAGGACGCACAGGGGTGCGCTCACGAATGGCTTGGACTGCGGGAGTGCCGCAGTTTTGGCCGGCCTGCTCGAGGCCTGCATAGGGAGTTCCTGTTACGGCCTGGCAGCTACCGGGCTCGTCACCTGTGACGTGCTCCGAACGGCCGGTGCGGGTTCCGCTCACCACCTGGTTGCGGTTGGTGACGCTGAAACCAACTTTGGCAGCTTCAGGCTCAGGTTTGCCGCCGCAAAAGGCATTCACCTGCTCAGCACTGATGTATTGATCTCCGGTCACACGGTGGCAGGAGCCGAATTCATTACCGGTGACCTGGGAGGAGCGACCCACCAAAGTTCCAGTAACTCCCGTGCCCGACAGGGTGCCGGACAAACCAACCTTGGCTGCCGGACGGCCTTCAGGAAGGGGGTCAGAACCGAGGTATTGATCGCCAGTGAGGCTGCGATTCGCGCCGGCCTCATCACCAGTGACGCTGGCGGAGCGGCCGACCATCACGCCACTGACGGGACGACCTTGTTCCGTGAAGCTGTGACCCACCTTGCGGGGGGAACTCATAGCTCCACCGCAGTAGGCAGCGGACTGGTTGGCCGAGATGTACTCGGTGCCAGTCACGCTCTTGCAGGTGCCAGGCTCATCACCGGTGACCTTCTCAGAGCGGCCCACTTCATTTCCGGTGACGCGGTTGCCGTGGCTGGTGGCCGTCACACGCACTTTGGCTGGAGTCGTGGCACCCGGAGCGGTCTGACAGAAGGTCTGGAAGACTTCAGCCCCCAAATACTCCGTACCTGTGATCGATCGGCAGGTGCTGGCTTCGTTGCCGGTGGTTTTGACCGAACGGTTGGCCTGGGTGCCGGTCACTGTTTGACCAGCAGTGGTGGTGCTTTCACCAACTTTCCAATGGGCATCAGCGGCAGCAGCCTGCTTGGCGCCATGGCGGTTGGGACCGGTGGGGCGGGTGACACCGGCACTCTGCTTGTTGCGTGCACCGGCCTTGGTGCGCAACTCGCGCACCTGCTGGGCCAGCTCACGGCTGGTGAGATCAGGGTTGGCCTGACGGGCAACAGCAGCGGCGCTGGTGGACTGCTTGCCGGCGGTTTTGCCGTGCTTGGCCATGGCGTCGCGACGGGCCAAAACAAGGGCGCGACTGGGATTCTCGATGGCGCGACGCTTGGGCGCTGAGGCGCGGCGCTCTGTGCGGGCGGAAAGCTTGGGGGCCGATGCACTCAATGAGGTCAGTGCAGTCTTCTCGGCAGCGCGCTTGCCTCCGCAGCCACAGCTCTTCGTGGTTTCAGAGGGTGCAGGAGCTGGAGCAGGTTTGGTTTGACGGGCCAAATCAGCGCGGTTGCGATCGCGGCTGGTGTCTGCGGTTTTGCCGCGACGGGACAGGGCCTCACGGCGTGCAAGCACCAGATCACGACTGGCATCGCGATGAGGCTTGACCTGTGAACTGCGCCTGGAAGGAGCAGCGGTGAACGCAGGTGTTCGCTGCGGAGCTACAGCAGCGGAAACAACAGGTGCAGAAGCAGGTTCAGCAACTTCAGCCACGTTCGTGCGGGTGGGACGGGCGTCATCAACGGTGCGAACACGGTTGGCGCCTGTACCAGCTGCAGCTGAGGACTTCTTACCGGAAGTGGTCAGCGCCTTACGGCGTTCTAATGCGAGTTCGCGACTGGAGAGTCTTGCCATGTCCGCCCGAGGGAGTCGTCGTGAGGTGGAAGGGCACTTGCCCCTCCGAAAAAAGCTGGAGCCCTGATCAGGTCAGGGCTCAGAACCATGGGTCCGAAGGATCAGCGTCCTTCGAAGACCACGAAGCAGGCACCCTGGCTCTGGGTGTAGGCGTCGTAACCGACGATGCGCACGTGGTGATCGGGGTATGCGCGATGGCAAGCCTCGAGCTCACTGACGACAACGTTCAGATCCTTCTCACCGAAGAAGGGGAGCTTCCAATAAGACCAATAGATGGCCATGGAGTTACTGGGATGGACGTGCTCAACGAGCGGGCTCCAACCCTGGGCAATGATGTACGCGATCTGGTCGTAGATCTCGTCCTGGGTCATCGGCGGGAGGAAGCCGAAGGTCTCCAGGGTGGCGACTGTTTGATAGTCACCCACGGTGCTCTGGAAAGGCATGGGGATCCTGGGTTTAAGAAAAAGGGGTGGCCGGTTGCATCAACCGGCCGAAGAAACGATCAGTTCTGAACGTCGAGCTTGTCGACGGTGTCGAACTCGAACTTGATCTCCTTCCAGGTCTCGAGAGCGATGGCCAGCTCAGGGCTGTGCTTACCGGCTTCCATGAGGATGTCCCGGCTTTCCTTCTCGATCTCGCGACCGGCATTGCGTGCCTTGACGCAGGCCTCGAGGGCCACGCGGTTGGCAGCAGCACCTGCAGCGGAGCCCCAGGGATGACCATGGGTACCACCACCGAACTGCAGCACGGAGTCGTCACCGAAAATGGCGACCAGTGCGGGCATGTGCCACACGTGGATACCGCCGGAAGCAACGGCGAACACACCAGGCATGGAACCCCAGTCCTGATCGAAGAAGTTGCCGCGGCTGCGGTCTTCGGGCACGAAGGATTCGCGCAGCTGGTCGATGTAGCCGAGGGTGGTCTGACGATCACCTTCCAGCTTGCCGACCACGGTGCCGGTGTGGAGCTGGTCACCACCAGACAGACGCAGACACTTGGCGAGAACGCGGAAGTGGATGCCGTGCTTGGGATGACGGTCGATCACCGCGTGCATGGCGCGGTGGATGTGCAAGAGCATGCCGTTCTTGCGGCACCACTTCGACAGACCGGTGTTGGCTGTGAAGCCACCGGTGATGAAGTCGTGCATGACGATTGGCATTCCGAGTTCTTTGGCGAACTCAGCGCGCTCATACATCTCCTCGGGAGTGTTGGCGGTCACGTTGAGGTAGTGACCCTTGCGCTCACCGGTCTCCTGCTCGGACAGCTTGATGGCTTCCGCAACGAATTCGAAGCGGTTCTGCCAACGCTGGAAGGGCTGGGAGTTGATGTTCTCGTCGTCCTTGGTGAAGTCCAGACCGCCGCGCAGGCACTCATAGACAACACGGCCGTAGTTCTTACCGCTCAGGCCGAGCTTCGGCTTGATGGTGCAACCCAGCAGGGGACGGCCGTACTTGTTCATCCGGTCGCGCTCGACCTGGATGCCGTTCGGCGGGCCGTAGCAGCTCTTGATGAACGCCATCGGGAAGCGGATGTCTTCCAGACGGAGGTGGCGGAGAGCCTTGAAACCGAAGACGTTGCCGACCAGGGAGGTCAGAACGTTGGTGATGGAACCCTCTTCGAACAGATCGAGGGGGTAGGCGATGAAGGCATAGAAAGACTCCTTGTCACCAGGGACGTCTTCGATGCGGTAGCAACGGCCCTTGTAGAAGTCGAGATCGGTAAGGAGCTCGGACCACACAGTGGACCAGGTGCCGGTGGAGGATTCAGCGGCCACAGCAGCGGCAACTTCTTCCTTGGGCACACCTTCTTGGCCGGTGCACTTGAAGCAGGCCAGCAGGTCGGTGTCGAGGGGGACGTAATCAGGAGTCCAGTAGGTATCCCTGTACTCCTTGACCCCAGCGTCGTACTTCTTGCTCATGGGAAAACTCCGTTAGGTCGGTGAAGAGGGTGAGACGTTCGCGTGCCTCGTCAGAGGCTCAGCGGAAGATCTCAGTCCTTCTGACCAAGGAAGTTGCCGTTGCCCAGTGCAGGCTCCACTTCGCGGTGGGGGCGGGCAATGATGTGAGCAGCAACCAGGCCGTCACCGACGCGCTCGCAAGCATCAGCGCCAGCACGCACTGCAGCATTCACAGCACCGGTTTCGCCGCGCACCAGAACGGTGACGTAACCGCCACCGACGAACTCGCGACCAATCAGGCGCACTTCGGCAGCCTTGGTCATGGCATCAGCTGCCTCGATGGCGGGGACCAGACCGCGGGTCTCGATCATGCCGAGGGCGATGCCCATGGTTTCGTTAGCCATTGCCTACCGGGAAAAGAGGTGGAATGTTCGCTGGGGACATTGCTCCGCCAGAACCCTTCCCGTCAAGCGATTTGGAAGACTTTCTTGATCACTGTCCATAGTGAACTAAATAAGCTGGGCTTATCACGCAGTGCCTCACTGTTCCGGTCTGCTGTGGTGGTTCCTGTGATCACATCCGCACAAGTCGTTGTCGAGTGCGGTGAAACTCCATAGCTTCATCCTGCGACACGTTCCCGAAGCCTTGCTGAGGGGTGGAATGTTCAACCCAAATGCGTGTTGCTGGGTCGAATCCAGAGATTTTTAATTCCTACCCCCCAATCAGCCCGCACAATGGAGGCCCTCATTTGTCGGCCCCCTTGTTGCTTCAGCTCACCATTGCCACGGGTAACCCCACCAAGGTTGCTGAAATTGAGGCCATGCTGGGTCCGCTTCCCATTCACGTTCAGCGTCAACCCGACGACCTGGACGTTGAGGAAACGGGAAACACCTACCGGGAAAACGCCGAGCTGAAGGCCACTGCAGCAGCACTACGAACCCAAGGTTGGGCCCTCGCAGACGATTCAGGCCTTGAAGTTGATTCACTCCAGTGCGCGCCCGGCCTGTTCTCCGCCCGATATGCCGAAGGCAACGACGCCAAAGTGCAGAGAATCCTTGCGGAGCTGGGCCCGTCCCTTTATCGCAGCGCCTGCTTCCGAAGCACGATGGTGCTGAGCGACCCCACAGGGACGTGCCGAGCGTCGGCAGAGGGCATTTGCTGGGGTGAGCTCCTCAGCGCACCGGCCTACCCAGGTGGCGGATTTGAATCCTTGCTCTGGGTGCGTGAAGCCCGTTGCACCTATGGCGAACTGAACCCGGCACAACTCAGCCGACTGGGCAGCCGTGGCAAAGCAGCACGAGCTCTGGCACCTCAATTACGCCAACTTCTTGGCCTGAACTGAGTTCAACGATCAGCGAGCAGAGCGGTCAGCGCAATCGTGCGTTTCGGTTGACATGGTCGATGGCGCGCATCGCAGCTGCCGCCGCTTCCTCAACATCACCTTCACGCCCCGCCAGGGTGAGGCGTCCAAAGGCACCCACAGCTTTCACGTCCACCAAAGTGATATTCGAGGATTTTTCAGCCTCATTGGCAGCAATCAGCACATACCCCGCCGGCTCAGTCTCCAGGATGAACATGCTCATCCCGGCCTCAATCATGGAACCGCGTCGGTTGAGGCGGTTGATCAACACGGCGTGGTCCGGCGTGATTGCTCGAATGACTTCGGTCCAGCTCACCTCTGCTGGAGAACGCTGCTCAATCGTGCTGCCAATCGCTTCCAGCACCACATCTCCGGAATGGAGAACAGTGCTCTGGTCGCGGTGATAGAGGGCCATCGAACCAAAAGCCCGCTCCACCACCATCTGGCCAAGGCGAACATTGCTGGCTTTCAGAGCAATGTCTGTGACGCGGTGAACCGCCATGCCCGGAGAAACCTCCATCCAGAGGCAAGCGTCTCCAGGAATGGGCAGGAATCCTTGACTCACCGACCCCATGTAGGCCGCAAGTTGAGGTTGCAGCGAGTCGATGAACACGTGGGTGCGCAGTTCGATCGACTGCACTTGGCTGTTTTGGCGAAGCAGCCGGGGAGACTCAGAATCCGTCGTGACAACACAACTTGCCCCTCCCTGCTGGGAGGTCACCTCAGTCCCGGTGACGAGAGCACTACCGCCGCGTCGCCGCTCCCGAGCATCGAAGCTGGCAAAACGGGTCATGGCGGGGAGTGTACCGGACGAATCTCGTGCAGACGGGCCATCAAAGAGTTAAAGCCAGCGGTCTTGCACCTTGAAAGACAGCCGATACCGTCCAGAAAACCTCTCGAGATCCTGCAATGACTGAGCAGTCTTCTTTAAAACCAGTTGATCTCAACGCTGATCAAGCCCTTGGGATGGTGAGCTTTGGCCTGATGCAACGCCTCGCGCAGGATGGGCAGGTGGATCTGCCCTGGCTGGAGGCATCAGGCAATCAAGACAGAGATCGTCTGCGTCAGCTGCGTCAACGCCTTGAACTGACGGCCCTGGCGATTGAGACCGGTGCTCCCCTGACCACGGCGGAAGTGAGCATGCTTCTTGGAGCCCGACCGGGAACGGAACGGGCGGAACGCGGCGGCCTCGTTGCCCGTCGGGTCAGCCGCAACGTTTGGCGTTTGAGCAAAACAGAGGAGAGCGACCGTTCAGAGCGTTACGACGGATTCCGCCGCCGCCTTTGATCGCGAAGCATGGTCTGTCATGGCCTGATCCCAAAGAGTTTGCGCTGGCTTTGGCATCCATGGCCCGATCTCTTGCAACTTAAGGGGTGCACATCGCATGGAGCGGCCGATGGCCGGGCCCACCTTGTTGAAGGAATCAGGACCACGGGAGGTGTTCTGTGGTCTCACCTCCATCGTGTGGCTGCATCGGCGCATGCCCGATGCCTTTTTTCTGGTCGTCGGATCACGCACCTGCGCCCATCTGATTCAAAGCGCCGCGGGTGTGATGATTTTTGCCGAACCGCGTTTCGGCACAGCCATTCTCAGCGAGCGAGATCTGGCCGGCCTGGCGGATGCTCACGACGAACTTGATCGCGTTTGCAAGGAACTTCTGCAACGCCGCCCCGAGATCCGCACGCTGTTTCTCGTGGGGTCCTGCCCCAGCGAAGTGATCAAGCTGGATCTGGCCCGAGCCGCTGAACGGCTGAACGATGAGCTCTCCGGCCGTGTACGGGTGGTGAACTACTCCGGCAGCGGCATTGAAACCACCTTCACCCAGGGGGAAGACGGGGCGCTGGCGGCGCTCGTCCCCCTCTTGCCCGCCAATGATGAGCGGCAGCTTCTGCTGGTGGGAACCCTCGCCGATGCCGTGGAAGACAGGCTGATTCACCTGTTCCAGCGGATGGGCATCAAGACCATTCAGAGCCTTCCGCCCCGGCAATCAACCGATCTGCCTGGGGTGGGAGCGGGAACCACGGTGCTACTCACCCAACCTTTTCTGACCGAAACCGCCCGCTTGTTGAGCGATCGCGGTGCCACGGTGCTCACAGCCCCATTTCCCCTGGGCGCTGAAGGCAGTCGCCATTGGATGGAGGCTGCTGCTGCGGCATTCCATCTCCCGGACGAGCGGGTCGCCGCTGTGCTCGATCCATTGATGAAGCGCGCCCAAAGCGCCTTGGCCCGGCACCGCGCCGTGCTGGAGGGCAAGCGGATCTTTCTGCTCCCCGAATCCCAGCTCGAATTGCCCCTAGCCCGCTTCCTGCAACGGGAATGCGGCATGGAGCTGGTGGAGGTGGGAACGCCTTATCTGAACCGCGAACAGATGGCCGCCGAGCTGGCTTTGCTTCCCGACGACACCCCGGTGATGGAGGGGCAGCACGTTGAGCAACAGCTCGACCGGGTACGCGCCAGCCAACCGGACCTTGTGGTCTGTGGCATGGGCCTCGCCAATCCGCTCGAGGCCGAAGGCATCGCCACCAAATGGTCGATCGAACTGGTGTTCAGCCCGATTCATGGCATCGACCAGGCGGGCGACCTGGCGGAACTGTTTTCCCGGCCGTTGCGTCGCCGGCAATTGATTCGCCCCGGTCTGCATCCGAGTAGCCCCGACACCCCCGTTCACGTCTGATCCCATGCAACTCACGCTCTGGACCTATGAAGGTCCGCCCCATGTGGGGGCCATGCGCATCGCCGCCTCGATGAACGGCGTGCACTACGTGCTCCATGCCCCCCAAGGGGACACCTACGCCGACCTGCTGTTCACGATGATTGAGCGGCGCGGGCAACGACCACCGGTCACTTACACCACCTTCCAGGCCAGGGATCTGGGGGGTGATACCGCCGAACTGGTGAAGCGGCATGTGCGCGAAGCCGTGGAGCGCTTCCAACCCGATGCCCTGCTGGTGGGTGAAAGCTGCACCGCGGAGCTCATTCAGGATCAACCGGGCGCCCTGGCCCAGGGCATGGACCTGACCATGCCGGTGGTGAATCTGGAGCTGCCGGCCTACAGCAAGAAGGAGAACTGGGGAGCGGCGGAGACCTTCTATCAATTAATCCGCAACCTGCTCAAGGCGCAGGTCCCCACAGACATCAACCATGACCCCAAGGCGTGGCATCAGGAGGGGCGCCGACCGCGGGTGAACCTGTTGGGTCCATCACTGCTTGGCTTCCGCTGCCGCGACGACGTGCTGGAGGTGCAAAAGCTGCTCACCCTGCACGGCATTGATGTGGGAGTGGTGGCACCGCTCGGTGCGGGGGTGGACGATCTGAAGCGCATCCCCGATGCCGATCTAAATGTTTGCCTCTATCCAGAGGTGGCCGAATCCAGCTGCAGCTGGCTGGAGCGCAACTTCGGGATGCCCTTCAGCCGAACGGTGCCGATCGGGGTCGGCGCGACCCACGATTTCCTGGTGGAGGTGCACAGCCTGCTGGGTATGGCGGCCCCCGCTCCAGATGAGGGCTACAAGCGCTCACGCCTGCCCTGGTATTCGGAATCCGTCGACTCCACCTACCTCACCGGCAAGCGGGTGTTCATCTTTGGCGACGGCAGCCATGCCCTAGCCGCAGCAAGGATCTGCAGTGAGGAACTGGGCTTCACTGTGGTGGGGCTGGGCACCTACAGCCGGGAAATGGCCCGGCCCGTGAGGGCGGCCGCCAAAGCCCTGGGCCTGGAAGCCCTGATCTGCGACGACTACCTGGAAGTGGAAGCTGCCATGGCGGAAACAGCACCGGAACTGGTGCTGGGAACGCAGATGGAACGCCACAGCGCCAAGCGGCTGGGGATTCCCTGCGCGGTGATCAGCACACCCATGCACGTTCAGGACGTGCCCGCCCGGATCAGCCCACAAATGGGCTGGGAAGGGGCAAACGTGATCTTCGACGACTGGGTCCACCCGCTGATGATGGGGCTGGAGGAACACCTGATCGGCATGTTCCGCCACGACTTCGAATTTGTGGATGGTCACCAGAGCCATCTGGGCCATGCCGGTGGTGCCGGAGCCGCCGACATCTCCCCATTGCCTGAGATTCCAAGCGACATCCCTGAGGACGGCAACGACGCACTGGCATGGACAGCCGACGGGGAAGCCGAACTGAAAAAGATCCCCTTCTTCGTGCGGGGCAAGGTGCGTCGCAACACCGAGGCTTACGCCCGCGATGTGGGCTGCCGGGAGATAAGCAGCGAAACGCTCTATGACGCCAAAGCCCACTACAAGGCATGAGCAAAGGTTGAAGGAAGGAAATCACATCATTTTGAAATCAAATAAACCGGCCAAAAAATATTGAGAATCAGAGGCTTGGGTCGCCCGGATTTTTAAATAGATCCGTAGTTTGGCATGAATAACAGCCAAACAATTACCCAACCCATCCTATTCAATCATTAAATAAATCCTCTATTCATACCGCCAAAAAGAGATACCTTCGCTAAGCATAAAAAAGCTGTCTTCGAAATACTTTGGTGATCTCACGGCGTGAACTGATTGCCGGAGCGGGGCTCGCCGGGATCGGCTCCCTGACTCTTGGAAAAAAGGGACCTGCAGCCGAATCAGCGACTCCATCTGACGTGGATGTAGTGGTGGTCGGAGCAGGATTGTCTGGCCTGACAGCCGCTCGTGAGCTTCGCAAAAATGGCTTGAAGGTTCATCTTCTCGAGGCCCGAGCCCGAACGGGCGGGCGAATGGTTCGCCAGACAACACGAACAGGCGCCGTGATTGATCTGGGCGGCCAATGGGGAGGCGAGACCCACCATCGCTTTGAGAGCCTCGTGGAGGAACTGGGTCTTGAACGTTTTCCCAGTTACTACGACGGCCAAGGTGTGTTGGTGTGGGACGGCCAAAGGGTGGTGGCCGACCTGGCAACGAAGCCCTCCAACAGTGTCCTGCTCTTTGAAGCAGATCAGATCCAACAGCCTGCAGAGCAGGTGGCCAAAGCGAAAAAAGCGATGACGGCCTTTCGAGCGATTGCGGCTTCAGTAGATCCAGCCCGACCCTGGACAGCACCCAATGCAGCTGAACTAGACCACACGTCCATTCGGTCATGGTGCGAAAAGAACAGTGATTCGCGGCTTAGTGATTTCGAACTCGAATGGCTATCCGTTGTCGGGGGATCTGGTGGCTTTGATCCTTGGGATGCCTCCATCCTTCATTTGGCATGGACGCAGTCCGTTGCTCCTCAGGACGAAGCTCCAGAGTCCTGGTTGCTCAAAGGTGCAGCAGGCCAGGTTGCCGAACGACTCACCGCTGAACTCAGACCATTCATCAGCCTGAATGCGCCTGTGCAGTCGATTCAGCAGAACGACAATGGCGTCATCATCCGTTTTGGCCAAGGACAAACCATCAAGGCCAAGGCTGCCATCGTGGCCATCCCACCACCACTTCGGCAGCGGATCACCTTCACACCTGATCTACCGGCTGAAACACGTTCATTCCTGCAACGCAGCCCCATGGGATCCATGATCAAGGTGTTCGCGATTTACAAGAATGCCTTCTGGCGTAACAACAATCTCAATGGCTTCGGTGTTGGCAATCTGAAAACTCTGGAGCTCACAGCAGATAGCTCGCTCCCCGGTGGATCACCTGGGATTCTCGCCAGTTTTGTCACTGCAAGTGCCGCTGTCGCATTCCAGCAAAAAACAAGCAAGGAGCAGCGAAAGGCCGTCCTGGATGATCTGATCACTTACTGGGGTCCCGAGGCGGGCGCACCTGAAGAACTGATCATTCAGAACTGGAACCAAGAAGCTTGGTCCACTGGAGCGTTTACCAGTTTTGTCACTCCTGGTGGCTGGACAACTTATGGACAGGGCTGGCAACAATCCCATGGGCGCGTCCATTGGGCCGGCACAGAGTCGTCCAGCCGGTGGCCTGGCTACTTCGAGGGGGCGATCGAAGCTGGAATCCAGGCCTCTACCAAGGCCGTGGCTCAAGTTTGAATGGCCGATTGGATGGCACTCATCGCTTTCGAGGCTGCGGCCATCCCGGCCTCAATTGCACCTTCAAAGCATCCGGGCCAACGGGTGATCTGCGTGCCAGAACATCACAGCAAAAACCTGAGCATTTGCACTCATTTCTTTTTATTCAATTGAAAGAAATTCTGTTCCTGCAGCTCAACCATGGCCCAGATCTTTCATTTCTTAGTGAAAAGCAACTACTGCACATCTGCTGCTGTTGAATGAAACTGACTTCTCTTGCACAGGTCGCTGAATGACCACGACTCTGACGCGACCAGCCGACGGCGAAGGCAGTGTCCAGGTCCACCAGGACCCAGCACTGGGCATCCAGGAGGAGACCCTGGTGATCGCCGTCTACGGCAAAGGTGGGATCGGCAAATCCACCACCTCATCGAACCTGTCAGCCGCCTTCTCAAAACTGGGCAAGCGGGTGCTTCAGATCGGCTGCGACCCCAAGCACGACAGCACCTTCACCCTCACCCACAAGATGGTGCCCACGGTGATCGACATCCTCGAGGAGGTGGACTTCCACAGCGAAGAGCTGCGGCCTGAGGATTTCGTCTTCACCGGCTTCAACGGTGTGCAGTGCGTTGAGAGCGGTGGCCCACCGGCGGGCACGGGCTGCGGTGGCTACGTAACCGGACAGACCGTAAAGCTGCTCAAGGAGCATCACCTTCTAGAAGACACCGATGTGGTGATCTTCGATGTACTTGGCGATGTGGTGTGTGGTGGTTTTGCCGCCCCGCTGCAGCACGCCAACTACTGCCTGATCGTGACGGCCAATGATTTCGATTCCATCTTCGCGATGAATCGCATCGTTCAAGCGATTCAGGCCAAAGCCAAGAACTACAAAGTGCGGCTGGGCGGCGTCGTGGCCAACCGATCCGCCGACACCGATCAAATCGACAAATTCAATGAACGCACCGGCCTACGCACCATGGCCCATTTCAGGGATGTAGATGCGATCCGGCGGTCGAGGCTGAAGAAATGCACCATCTTTGAAATGGATGATGATGACGAAGCCGTGCAAGCGGTGAGGAGCGAATATCTCCGACTGGCCCAAAACATGCTCGACAAGGTGGAGCCCCTTGAGGCCGTCTCTCTGAAAGACCGCGAAATTTTTGACCTGCTGGGATTCGACTAACAACCAAAAACTGAAACAGCAAAGATCGAGGTAAAATCCCATCAATAAATGGGACAGATGGAGAGATTATTTCTAAGCATTGGAGCGATGAAAGCCGGGACAACCTGGCTTTACTCCATACTGAAGCGTCATCCTGATATTCATTTTACCCCAGAGAAAGAGATTCACTTTCTAGCTCACCATTACCTGAACAAGAAACATCTCACCGATGAGCATCGCCTCCATCGAGTACGAACGCGACTCAACAACATTGGCAATCTCCGACCAGAACGTCAGAAGCTCATTCGAGACTGGTACAACGATTACTACCTGAAAGGGGCAACTTCTGTCCCTTGGTATAAAAATCTGTTCAACGGCAACAAAGGGCGACGTGCATGGAACGCTGACTTCAGCAATCTGTCGGCCTTGATTCCGGCCGAAGGCTGGACACGACTGCGATCAGAGGTCAGCAAACAGACCAAAGCGATTTACATCCTCAGAGAACCTTGCGAACGGCTCTGGAGCCAATACAAATTTTCAGGCCAATCACACGAAAACATCCATCCATCAGACTTCGAACAACAGATTGAGCATTTTCTGAGTAATTCTGCCGTGAATAGACACAGTCAATACTGCAGCAACCTCGATGCAGTTTGTGACGGACTGGGTCACCAGAATGCCAAAGCAATCCTCTTTGACGACATCGAAAATCAACCCGAAGCATTGCTGGCCAGCATCGAACAGTTTCTCGAGATCCCCGCCCGAGACCACTCCGGTCACAACAACCTCAACCGCCGGATCAACACAACGGTCGTCCAAGCTCCCCCGGCTGTGTTCCGAAAACACTGTGCCCCGATCGTTGCTCGTGAGCTGAATGGCTTGCTGGCTCGGGGGATTGCGGTTCCGAGTCGGTGGATGGAGATGGAGACGCCAGCCTGATCAGGCTCAGCTCAGACCCACCAAGGCCATGGACAGCTCCCACACCCGCCGGGCCGTCTCCGGATCCGTGGCCTTGTCGGACAGTTCCTGGCTGAACTGCTGACCATCCTTCTTCTGCCTGTTCCCCCAGCTCCAGTGCACACCGGATTCAGCGAAATCTGGGTTTGCCACCACATCAGCCACCCGTTCACCTGCCAAGGATTGGGAGACATAGCCGCCGGTGATGTTCTTCTGGAACCAGGGAAAGATCGTCTGAAAAGCCTTGGGGGTGTTGCGGAACAACGGGGTGTCGGCCACACACCCCGGGTAGAGCGAAGTGAAGGTGATCCCCGTCTCCCCGTGCAAGCGGCGATGCAGCTCCTGGGTGGTGATCATGTTGCAAAGCTTGCTGTCTTTGTAAGCCTTGCCAGGCTTGAACGGCTTGCCGCTGGCCATGGCGATGGGCTCTTTGAAACCAGCCTCAAAACCGGAAAGATCCCCCAGATCGGCCGGTGCAGGGATCGGAATCTTGCCCCCCAGTTCCTTGGAGTTGGCCGTCACGGTGCCGAGGATCACCACCCGCTTCGAGGGGTGGCTGGAGGCCTTCAGACGACCCAACAGCAGCTGTACCAACAGGAAATGGCCGAAATGGTTGGTGGCCATTGAGATTTCGTACCCCTGCGGAGAGCGCTCCGGCTGCTTCAGCTTGGGTTTGTACACCGCCGCATTGCAGACCACCGCGTCCAGACGATCGGGCAGGGCATCCACCGCCCGGCGCACACTGTCGAGATCACCCAGATCCATCAACACGTGCTGGAGCCGCTCCTTGGGGAGGTCCAGCTCATCAGCAGCAGCCGCGGCCCGCTGTGGGCTTCGATTGGCAGTGATCACCGTCCAGCCCCGCTTCACCAGAGCGCGCGTGGCATTCAGGCCCACACCTGATGTGGTGCCGGTGATCAGAACGGTGCCGGGCGTTGACATCAAGACAGGGCCAGGGAGGTTGCCAGTCTGCCGGTCAGCACTCAATCCCAACGCCGCTGGTCACGAATCTCAGCGCCAAACAATGCGCTTGCGATTGGGGCCAATCCACTGATCCTGCTCGCTGATCAGGCGCTTCTCTCCACCGATGCTGAACAGACGATCAAACCGATGCTGCAGCGTTTCTAATTTGGCCGTCTCAATCGACACCACCGCCGCAATTTCACTGTGGCGGTCCATCCGTTCCTGATAGGCCACCGACAAGCGGATCAAACTCACGCAACCCAGAAGCACAAGACCCGCTTTGGCAGCCAGGGCAAGCAGGCTGCACTGCAGTTCTTGTTGATCGGTCTGCCGCTGAATCGCTGCAGCCATGCTGGCTGCATCCGTGCGGGGAGCTGGACTTTGAACCTGACTGGCGGTCACCGCATCAGCACGAACATCCGCTTGTAACGCAATCCGTTCACGGTGCCAAGACCAGCTCTACGCCCGTTGATATGGGCAGCCCGTTGAACTCAGGCTTCGTAGAGGCTGATGGAAAGACGCAGGGCCAGAACAGCGGCATGGGCAGCCACCACGAGGGCGATGAACACCTCAGGTGCAGACAGAACGGTTTCCATGGGAGCCATGCATCAAACGCTCCCATTCTTCTCCGAAGGAGGGGCTGCAGGCCATCATTCGCAAAGGCCTGTCACACCAGCCCATGGATCCGGTTCTGATCGATGCCCCTGCCATCCGCGCTTTGGATCTGCAGCCGCTGGAGATCTGGAGCGATCAGCCGCTGGACGCACTGCTTCGCCAGGGGCCGGTACTCGAGCTCCGTTTCGACTGGCCCCGCGCTGAGGATGACCCGCGGGAGCTGCCGGAATGCCCTGAACCTCGCCTTTGGGCTCTGCGGGCGGATGCCCGCTTCCCCTGGCTGCCCCTGGTGCTCGAACGCGACCAGGGCAGCTTGATCCGCCACGTCGCACTGGTGGTGCCTCACAGTTTCAGCCGCAGCGAAGGCCTGCGTTTTGACCCTGAGGCCTTGGAACTCTGGGTGACCCATCGCTTGATGCTGCTCGACGACCTCTGCCAGCAGCAGCTGGGACAGCCGATGCGAGGCAACCTCTCCCAAATGGCCGCAGCCTTGGGTTATGAGCTCGATGCGGGGTTCTGGGATCTTTTGAACTGACCGCTGAACTGATTGGCTCTTACGACAGCCATAGCTGCAGCGCTCGCCGGGAGCTGTCGATCGCCAGGATGATCGCCAGTCCCCGCAGGCAGCGCACCAGAAGAACCGCATCAAACTGATCAAGACGGCTGGCGGTCCACTGGGCCGCGAAGGCGGCCACCCCACCCAGCAGAAGACCCATCAGAGGAACACCGCGTCCCTCATGCAGAAACTGCAGGGATGCTGCGCTGGCCGAACAGAGCACCGCCACCGTGCTGAGCCGCACGGCCTGATGAATCGGCACGGACAACGGACCACTCATCAGCGGCACCATCACCAGCCCCCCGCCCAGACCCAACATCCCGGCGGTCCAGCCGGCGATGCAACCCACACCGGCCAACTGTGGTGCGCTGCTGTCATCGACGTTCTCGCTGGCATCCGCCTCGGACCGTTCACGAACGCAGAACGCCAGCACGACATACATCAGCGTCTGCATCGCCAACAGAATCCAGCCCGCTGCCAAGCCAGCTAACCCACCAAACAGCAGCGCCGAACCGAAGGCCGCTAAGCCGATGGCGAGGCCGGGCCGAGTCGGCACCTGGCCTTGGCGCAGGTGGGTGATCGTACCCGCCAATGCCGTGGGCACAATGGCGAAACTGCTGGTGGCCAGGGCCTGATGGGGCGGGAGATCGAGCCAGAGCAGGAGCGGCGCGAAGATCAACCCACCGCCGATACCAAGCAGCCCAGCCAACCCTCCGGCCAGCAGACCCAGGGCGATCAGGATCGGCACATCCCACCAGGGCACCATGGCGTGCGATCGATCCTTCCCTCCAGCATGCCCGCAACGGGGCGTCTGCTTCCAACCCAGCAAGCAGATGGACACACCCAGATGGCCTTGGATGCCTGGCTTCTGAACCGGAGCAACGGGCCAACGCTGCGCTTTTACCGCTGGGACGGACCTTGGCTGTCGCTTGGACGCCATCAACGCCAATGGCCTGACCACTGGAATGATCTGGCCCAGCGCGGCCGCCTCCGCCTGGTGCGACGTCCCAGCGGTGGCAGGGCGGTGCTCCATGCCGGCGGTCTCACCTACGCCTTGATCTGGCCCGATGCACCACGACGACGCCAGGAGGCCTATCGCCAGGCCTGTCAGTGGTTGGTCGATGGCTTCGAGGGGCTCGGTCTACCGCTTCAGTTCGGATCCGACCCAGCTGGAGCCGAAGCCAGCAATTGTTTCGCCACTGCAACTGTGGCCGACCTGGTGGATGAATTCGGCGTGAAACGGGTCGGCAGCGCCCAACGCTGGCAGAACGGTCGTCTGCTTCAGCACGGCGAAATCCTGCTGGATCCGCCCGCCGACCTTTGGTCTGACGTGTTTGGGGAAGCGGCACCGGCAGCAGCACCGGCTCAGATCAGCCGCATGGATTTGGATCAGCAGCTGCGCCAGAGCCTGATTCAGTCGTGGACTGGCTGCTGTTGGCAAATGCAGCCTCTGAGCACCAAAGAAGCTCAGGAGTTGGACGACGAGCTGGCGTCCTGGTCGGAACTTTGAGACTGCATCGTTTGAACCATTTGCGGAAGCATCGCCAGGCCCATTGGATAGCCGTTGCGCTTGCGCGCTTCATCAAGAATCGCTGCGGGCAGGCTCACCCCCAGACGCTTCAGGACGGCATCCCCCACATCCATGCGATCGAGGGTGCCGGAGGGAAGGCCTGCAGCACTCATCACCAACAGGCGACCCTGGGAGGCCGACTCAAGAGCAGGCACCGCGTCCACCAACCCAGCAGATCCCACGATTGACGGCAGTTCAGAGAGGGGGCGTAGATGATCCTCGAGTCGCTGCTGGTCCCATTGCTGCACAGGCAAGAGCTTCAAGGGCTGATCATCAATCCAGCCCACCCATCGACCGCTCTTGCAGACGAGCACCCAATCAGCCGGACCCTCCTCCACGCTGGCGGTCAGCCGCAGCTGGCTGAGGCGCCGCAAGGTCTGATCAGCCTCCAGCACGCGAAAGCGTCGGCCCGCCGAAGCCTCCACCTTCAATTCGCGCAGCACGTTCTGCAATTGCAGCATCTGGGTCTGACTGCGGTTGGCACCCAGCCCGAACCAGCCGATCAACATCAACAGGATTCCGTTGATCCCCCAGCCCTGCCAGAGCAGGACCCCGCCCATCAGGATCATCAGCATCGACAGGGCCCGCCCGGACGCCGAAGCCACCTGAACGCCTTTCTGCTGACTGCCGCTGACCTGCCAGACCAAGGCCTTGAGGATCAACCCACCATCCAGGGGCAGCCCCGGCAACAGGTTGAACAGTCCCAGCATCAAGTTGAGCAACCCCACCTGGCTCAACAGCTGCGTGGCCAAGGGCTGGGTGTCGGAAAGAGATGCAGCACCCAGCAGCATCCCGAGGGCCAGCAACAAACTGACGATCGGACCAGCCGCCGCGATGCGCAGATTGCCCATGGCGGTGGGGCATTCTTTCTCGACCCGGGCAATACCGCCCAGATGGAACAGGGTGATGCTCAACACCTTCACCCCTTCCCGCAGGGCCATCAGCGCATGGCCCAATTCGTGCAGCAGCACGGAGCTGAACAACAGCAAGGTGGTCAGTAAACCCAAACCCCAGCTGACGGTTTGAGAGGCCGTGGCGGCATAACGGGATTGGAACAACGTGGTGAAAATCGCTACAGCAAACAACCAGCTGGGCTGGAGCCGCAGTGGAATTCCGCCGATTTTGAGCACCTGCCAGCCCTCTCCCACCGTCAATCCCGTCGTGTGCCGCTGTCGCGGACTGTCATCCACGATCCTAGGGAGAGCAATCGGTGCAGCCCTTGCGTGATCCCCGCCCCACCCCAGACCTCAAGATCTGCGGGATCACCGACCTTGAGCAAGCCCTCGCCATTGCACGCATGGGAGTACAAGCGATTGGCGTGATCGGCGTTGAAAACACCCCGCGCTATGTCGAACCAACACAGCGCAGGGCCTTGTTCACGGTGCTCGAGGAGCAGCATCCCCCACTGAATCGGGTTTGGGTGGTGGCCGATCCGGGCGATGCGGCCCTGGAGGAGGCGCTGAGCGGAACTGGACAGCCCTCCGTGGTGCAACTGCACGGCAACGAATCCAGAGAGCGCTGCCAGACCTTGAAACAGCGCTATCCCCGTCAACAGTGGTGGAAAGCGTTGCGGGTGCGCGAACCCGAGGATCTCCTGCAACTGAAGCACTACGCCCCCCACATGAACGCGCTGCTCCTCGATGCCTGGAGCGCCGATCAACTCGGCGGCACCGGCCACCGGTTGCCCCTCGATTGGCTCAGTGACACCGAGCTCTCGGTGCCGTGGTGGCTGGCGGGTGGGGTGAGTGCGGAGTGGGTTCCTGAACTCCTCAGCCATGTCAGCCCCCAAGGCCTGGACGCATCAAGCAGGCTGGAGGAACGGCCGGGATGGAAAAACCTCGACAAGGTTCAAGCCCTTGTCGAGGCAGTGCAGAAGAATTGATTCAGAGCTGATCAGGTGCTGAGCAGCGCTTGCTGCTGACGCACCAGCTCGAAGAACTCCTGCTTGAGGCTTGGATCGTGGCGGAAATCGCCGCGAACCACAGAGTTCACCATGCTGGTTTGGGGCTCCTTCACACCACGCCATTTCATGCAGTAGTGCTGCGCCTTGATAATGATTCCGAGGCCCTGAGGCTCGCAGAGCTTCTCAATTTCATCGGCAAGGATCATCACCGCTTCCTCCTGAATGTGGGGGCGGGAGAACACCCAATCAGCCACGCGGGTGAACTTGGACAGACCGATCACGCGGGAGCCAGGCTTGATTCCGATCCAGCAGTTGCCCATGATCGGCACCAGGTGGTGGGAACAGGCGGAACGCACCGTGATCGGTCCAACGGTGTAGATCTCATCCAGCTGCTTCACATTCGGGAAGCTGGCCACCTTGGGTTGCTGTTGATAGCGCCCTTTGAACACTTCCTGGAGGTACATCTTGGCGACCCGCTCCGCCGTCTCGTGAGTGTTGTGGTCGTTCTCGATGTCAATCACCAAGCTGCGCAGCAGGTCGCGAACTTTGTCAGCGACTTCAACCTGCAATTGATCCAATTCACCAGGCAGGAGGTGATCGGCAATGTTGTCATTGGCCAGGAAAGACGCACCTGCTTCTCTCAGGCGTTCACGAATCCGCGCTGAAATCTTTGGACTCAAGCTGCTGCGGCCATTGCCATTGCTGTTGGCGACGCCGTTGGAAACGAAAGGGACTGTGGAGGTCATAGTGCTCGCTCAGAAGGCGCCGGCTGCCGGCATAAGGGTGAGGTCTTCGATCAACTGGTTGCTGGGTTGCATCGCCAGATTCGCCAGTGTTTCTGCTGCCTGATCGACAGAGAGCATGGCACGACGATCGAAATCGCTTTGTACGGTTTCCGCGTCCCACAGCGGAGTATTGACGGCTCCGAGAGTGAGGGTGCAGGCACGAATGCCATGGCCACGCTCTTCTTCGGCCAGACAGCGGGTGAAGCTGGCCAAAGCAGCCTTGGTCACGCAATACGCGCCCCATTGGGGGAAGGCATTGCGGGCGGCATGGCTGCTGATGTTGATCACCAGTCCGCCGTGCTTTCGCATGGAGGGAACAACTGCTGAACAAACTTGCATCACGCTGGTGACATTCAGCTGTAACAGCCATTGCCAACGCTCCAGCGGCATGGCCAGAAGGTCGCCGGTGTAAGCGGCACCCGCGTTGTTGATCAACACCGCAGGTGTAGCCCCCTGCTGCTGCAGGTCGGCCATCGCTGAAGCGATCGCATCAGGTTGGGTCAGATCAATGGCAGTAGACGCCACGGAGACGCCCTGATCCCTGAGCTGTTCACCGAGCTGATCAAGTTGATCGGCACTGCGGGCCGTCAGAAGCAGGTCCCAGCCTTGTTGAGCCAGGAGCTCAGCTGTGCGGCGACCAATGCCTCGACTCGCACCCGTAATTAGAGCCGTTGGCAAAAACCGTTAGCAAACCACGACACCTTAAGCTGCTTTCTCGACATCCTGTGAAGTTTTTTCGAGAAAACGCCCCATAGCCCTGAATTTGGAGTAACGGGCATCTCGCAATTGCTGTTCTGACAGGCTGAGCAAGTCATCCAGATGCCGCTCGATCGCCGCCCGCAAGATCTCACCGGCTTCCAACGGCGCCCAGTTGTTGCCACCGGAAGGCTCCTCGAGAACCTCATCCACCACCCCCAGCTCCAACAAATCGCGACCGGTGATCCGCAAGGCTGCCGCTGCGTCCGGCGCCTTTGCCGCATCACGCCAAAGGATGGAGGCACAGGCTTCAGGGCTGGCAACGGTGTAGACGCTGTGCTCGAACATCAGCAATCGATCCGCCACCCCGATCCCTAACGCACCGCCGGAACCACCCTCGCCGATCACAGTGGCGATCACCGGAACGCGCAAGCGGAACATCTCCCGCAGGTTGACGGCGATTGCTTCACCCTGGCCCTGCTCCTCAGCTTCGAGTCCGGCATAGGCACCGGGAGTATCGATAAAAGTGAGGATCGGCAAGCGAAAGCGATCGGCGTGGTCCATCAACCGCATCGCTTTGCGGTAGCCACCCGGAGCGGCCATCCCGAAATTGCGGGCGACGTTTTCCTTGGTGTCGCGTCCTTTCTGATGGCCGATCAACATGATCGGTCGATCACCCACCCGTCCGACGCCGCCAATCAACGCCTGATCGTCATTGCCACGACGGTCTCCATGCAGTTCGACCCAGTCGTCACAGAACATCTGAATGAAATCCAGCGTGCTCGGACGCTGAGGATGGCGGGCGACCTGAATCTTCTGGGCGGGAGTCAACCCCTGAAAGATCTCCTGACGCCGACGGGCTGCGAGGGTCTCCAGCTGCTGCAGCTGCTGCGACACGTCAACTTCCGAATCCCTGGCCAACTGGCGGATTTGCTCAATCTGCTGCTCCAGCTCGACGAGCGGTTTTTCGAACTCAAGCAGGGGGCGACGGGGCATGGCTCTCCGGGGATCAGGCGGCAGTGGCCTGCAGGTTGGGATGGAGGTTCAGGGTGCTGAACCCATGGCGGACCGATGCCGCACCGATGAAATCCATCTTCTCGAGGGTGATGTTGTTGCGCCCCCAGCTGAAGTTGGTGTGACAGCGCTCGAATTCGAGCAGCATCGCTTCTGCAAAGCAAGCAAACATCTGGCGCTGAGGTTTCTCCATCTCGGCGATGGCCATCATCGACCAACCGATGTCGCGGCAGAACTCAACGATTCCACCCTTCAACACGTGGATGCCGCCACCAGCGACCTTGGTATTCAGATTCTTGGGGTAGCCCCCGTCAATCATCAAACAAGGCTTCTTCAAACTGTTGTGGTCGATCTCAAGGGTCCGGGGCATGCTCGCCACCCAGACGACCACATCCGCTTCCGGCAGAGCCTCATCGAGCGTCAGGATCCTTCCACTGCCGAGTTCCTGTTGCAGGTCCAGCAACGGTTGCTGCTGACGCGCCACCAACAACAGTTCTTCGACGCCTGTACGCGCCTGAAGCCAACGGCAGACGGCGGAGCCGATGTCACCGGTCGCGCCAACAACAGCGACCTTGGCCTTACTGAGGTCGATACCGAGGGTTGGGGCGTTGTTCTCCACCTGGCGGCAGATCACCCAGGCCGTGTGGGTGTTCCCGGTGGTGAACCGCTGCCAATCCAGGGTGGTGCTGCGCACCGTCTGGTGCTGCAGCAGGTTGAAATTCTCGAAAATAATTGAGGTGAAACCGCCCAGGGCAGTGATGTTGATGCCCTTCTTCTGGGCAAGTTCCATCGCGTTGAGCACCTTGCGGCGAGCCGTCTTGAAACGGCTCAGCATCTCGGGCACGAAGCAGGAGTCGATGTAGGCACCCTCGATGGTCGTGCCCGTTGGACTGGTGACTTCAACATGCTCCACAAGCTGCGGAGGTGCGCTGCACCACACATCGAGATCTCCGTCCGAAATGTGATCGAAACCGAGTTCCATTGCCTTGCGGCGAGCGGCCTCAAAACTCGTTGAATGTCCGATCAGACCAAACATGCCCTACTGCTGACGTCTCAAAGAACACCTCGAGGGACCATGCTCCCACGCCAACCGGTATCGACGGCAACGTGCCTGTCGAAAAACCGGCGTCAATGGGGTCCCGAACTGGTTTAAACGGCCAGAGCTGCCGCCGCCATCCGGGCGATATCACGGGAGGTGAAGCCGATTTCACCCAAAGCTTCCTGGTAGGCGATCAGGAAGTCTTCGATTAGGTCTTCCTTTTCCATATGGAGGACGGCAGCATCAGCAGCCACGTCTTCCAGCATCGAGCGGATTAGGGGAAGGTTGGCCTTGTTTGCTTCGAACAGCTCATCTTTGCTGGTTTCGAAGTTGGCCTTCAGCCATTCCTGGCCGTAGTTCAGATGTGTGTACTCATCTTTAACAACACCCTCAGTGATCTTGCGAGCGAAGGGATCAGCTACGGGGATATAAATGTGATATGCGGAAATGGCAAATGCTTCGATCAACAGAGCCTGGATCAACAGGCAAGTAACCACCTTGCCTTCCTTGAGCGCAGCTTGGAAGTTGCCGTGAAGCGGTTCGAAGAACTTCTTGGCAAAAGGAAGGTCAGCTTCAACGCCCAGGTTCCGGCCGCAGGAGGTGAAGCCCTTCATGTGCTTCATTTCCATCCGTGCCAGGCGCTTGAGCTCCTCAGCCTGGTCGGGGATCAGCGTCCCGAGAGAAATGTAGTTGTCGTGAGCTTCCTGCTCGCCCTCGATCACGATGGCGTTGATCCGGCTGTAGGCGTCCTTGTAGGCAGCGGTTGTGAAATCGGGCAGTGCGTCTTGGCCCTCCAGCACAGGTGCTTCAGGTGCGTTGAGGGTCGTCATAGGACGCTTGCTACCACTTAAGTGGGACTGACAATAACCAGTGCCCCAAGAGTTGGGGACACATGCGTCCAAACTTCAGCACTTGGACGGGCCCTTGGACGGTTAGCTGAGCAGGCTTTGGGAGGGGGGCCAGTCACTCGCCATAAGGGTCTGAAAACGCGCCTGCCAATGGCGAATAAGACGTTCCTCCAAGCGGCGGCCCAGGCCTGCCGATGCCTCACGCGCATCCCCGATCACGCCCGTTGCACTGAGATCGTCGGTGAGCCAAGCGCAGGGTGCCGCCCCTTCGAGGCTCCACCCCTCCGGCGGTTCCTGAGAGGAGCCAGACGATACAAGTCCATCCACAGGGCGGGCTGACCCGACCAGGTCTGGCTCGAGCTGCAACATCAAGCTGGTTTCGGCTTGCCCGGCATGCAAGCCATGGAGCAACTCCTCTTCTCGCAGCAGATCAGCCAACCCGTCCACACCACTCCAAAGGAAGCAGGGAAGAACAGCCAGCGACGGGCTGCGGGCCCGCAGCTGGCGGGCCGCAACCTGCAACAAACCGATTTGGCCGCCGTGGGCATTGAACAAAACGAGGCGCTGCATCCCCATCGCCGCCAATTGCATGCCCACCTGCTCGACCAGATCAAGAATGAGAGAAGCCGAAAGACTGAGGGTGCCGGGAAAGTTCTGATGCTCAGGCGAAAAGCCGATGGCCTGACAAGGCAACCGCCACAGCGGTAGACCGGGATCAAGCCCAGACAGAACCGAATCCAGGATGCCTTCAGCGAACACGGCATCCGTCGCCAGGGGCAGCTGGGGGCCGTGTTGCTCAAGGGCTCCAAACGGCCAGATCACCGTGGCACCAGGCCGAGAGGCAGCGTTTCTGGCCTCAGGCCATGTCAGCTGATCAAATCGCTTGCGGGGCTGATCCATGGAGTTGCACAGGCATGGGGATGCTGATCCCAGCCCAGCCTGTCAAAATGGGCGATCGACGACCCCGATGGTCCATGCCCGCAGCCGGCAGCCCGCAGCCCAACCGCCCGAAGGCACCCAAGCCGGCAGCGACCAAACCGCTGCAGGTGATGCAGATCAATCGCCGCGAAGAGCAGGAAAAGCTTGAGCTGGAGGCTGCAGAAGCTCGCGCGGCGGCTGAAGCAGCGGCGGAAAAAGCACGCATCCTTGAGGAACGTGCCGGTCTCGCCACACCGCCACGGCCGGTGCAACAGGAGTCAGCCACCTCTCGAAGCACGGACGACGACGCCCGTTTCGACATGGGCGGCATGGAAGGCATGACCATGGCTGACCTGATGGGTGCGCCGGATAGCAAGCCCAAGAAAGAGCAGCGCAATCAACCGCGCAGCGTTGACGATTTCGATTTCGACGAAGAAGCGTTCCTCGCCGCCCTCGACGAGAACGCACCAGTCGGCACGACCGGGGAAGTGATCAAGGGCAACGTGATCGGCATCGAAAACGATGGCGTGTATGTGGATATCGGCGGCAAGGCTCCGGGCTACATGCCCAAGAGCGAGGCGGGCCTCGGCGTCATCACCAACTTCCGCGAGCGCTTCCCCAAGGGCCTGGAAGTTGAAGTTCTGGTGACCCGTGAGCAGAACGCTGATGGAATGGTCACGATCAGCTGCCGCGCCCTGGAGTTGCGCAAGAGCTGGGACCGGGTGAAGGACATGGAGAAGCAGGGAAAAGTGGTTCAGGTCATCGTGAATGGCTTCAACCGCGGTGGTGTCACCTGCGATCTCGAAGGGCTTCGGGGCTTCATTCCCCGCTCTCAACTACAAAACGGTGAGAATCACCAGGAGCTGGTGGGCAAGACCCTGGGCGTGGCCTTCATCGAGGTCAATTCCGAAACCCGCAAGCTGGTGATGTCTGAAAAACGTGCCGCCGTCGCTGAACGCTTTCAAGATCTGGAAGTGGGTCAATTGGTGGAAGGCCAAGTTGCTGCTGTGAAGCCCTACGGCCTGTTCATCGACCTCGGTGGCATCAGCGGACTGCTGCACCAATCAGCGATCACCAACGGCAGCCTGCGCTCGATCCGTGAGGTGTTTGATCAGGGCGACCGGGTGTCCGCCCTGATCACGGAACTGGACCCGGGACGCGGACGCATTGGCCTCAACACAGCCCTTCTCGAAGGCCCCCCCGGCGAGCTCTTGATTGAAAAAGACAAAGTGATGGCTGAAGCCGCCGATCGTGCCAGCCGGGCACAAAACATGCTGAAGCAGCAGGAGCAATCCGCCGGATGAGCACTGCTGCCCTGACAGCCTCTGAAGACTGGGAACTCGACTTCTACTCCCGACCGATCCTGGAGGCCGATGGCCGCAAGCGCTGGGAACTGCTGATCACCTCCACGCCGCCGGCGAGCAGCGACGCACCACCCTTTCGCTTCGCCAAGGTGTGTCCCTCCGGCGAGGTGAATTCACTGTGGCTGAGCCAAGCCATGGCGGAAGCCAAGGAGATGTCCGCCAGCGGAGGCTGGGGATCCCCCCTACGCCTGCGCTGCTGGCGCAGTTCCATGCGCACCATGGTGCAGCGTGCCGCGGCAGAACAAGACCTCGAGGTGATTCCAAGTCGCCGCACGTTTGCCTTGCTCGATTGGCTGCAACAACGCGAACGGGAGGTGTACCCGCAAGAGGAGGGCTTCATGGCCGGCCCCCTCGCCCCTGCTCCGGCCCCTGTCCCAACGCCGCCGGTGCCGCTCCCGGAGGAGGTTCAAGGGGATGCCTGGAGCTGGGCTGCCTTGCCGGCAAGCCTGTTGCTGGAGGCAGCGGAATGGCCGATGAGTTTCAGCGGGCTTCTGCCGGTGCCCGATGGCATCGATCCCGATGCTTCCGTCCCGGGTTTACGACTGTTCAGCCAGAGCCGCTCCCTCGCTATGGCGGGCTGGTTGGGCGGTCTCGAACCAGTACGAATGACCGTTGAAGACCGGCAACTGGTGTTGGAAGCCGGTCAGGACGACCGCTGGCTGGTGAGTGACCTGGAACCTGGGGTTGCCGCTGAAATCGCAGAAGCACTGACGACCTCACAACAGCAGGTGCGCGGTCTGCAATTCATCGCCATCCAGGCCAGCCCAGAGGAGCAGACCTTTGGCGGCTTCTGGATGCTGCGGGACATCCCGATGGCCTGATTGCAGGGCTGATGAAAGACGGGCCATTTGATCGACCAGACAGCAGCTTCAACACGTTGAAGGGCTGGACCTGGGTCGGTTGCTATGGGGGGTATTACCTCCAGAGCGATCTGCTACACGAACAAGGCTTCGAGCATGGGTTCTTCACCCGGCTGTGGCATGGCCGCGGACCCGATGAATTAGCTGGCTACATCAGCGCCGGCATCAGTGTCCATCGTCCCCAGCAGGTGCACAGTGGAATCGTGCTGAACGCCAGTGATGCCCGTCAGGATCCCTGGCCTAAAGGCGACGGCCTTGTGAGTGATCGCGGAGGGCAAAGCCTCTGGGTGTGCGGCGCCGACTGCACGCCGGTGCTGATCGCGGATCCAGGCACCGGGCATGCGGCGGCCTGCCATGCCGGCTGGCGAGGCGTGGCCGCTGGAATCCTGATCACAGCCCTGGATCGCCTGGTGGAGCAGGGTGCCCGGCGGGAGGATCTGGTCATTGCCCTGGGGCCTGCCGTGAGCGGGCCGCGTTACCAGGTGGGCGATGAGGTGGTGCAGGCCATCGCCGCCGCCATCCCAGGCGATGTTGACCTGTCGGAACGCGGAGCCGTCTCAACGGATGAGCAACCGGGGCGGCATCGTCTGGACATCCGTGCCGCTGCCCGGTTGCAACTCCAACAGGCGGGAATCGCCGGCGAACGAATCTCCCACTGCCCGCTTTGCACCGTCAGTGAACCCGAGCTGTTCCATTCATGGCGACGCGATCAGGTGAAAGCCGTGCAGTGGAGTGGAATCGTGGCGCAAGCCCCAACCTGAACCTTCAAATCACGGTTTGATGGCAAAGGCTGACGAGCCTTGAGCTGCAGGCCAGTTTGAGAAGGCATTTGACCTTTCACGATGTTCCAATCGATGCTTCGCCTGGGTTTGGCGAGTGCGGCATCCGTCGCTCCTCTGTTTGTTTGTGGAGTTGCCGCTGATGCCAAGCCGGCCGTGATGTCGGAAACCATCAAGGTGAGCGAGGTGAAGGCCGCCCAGGACGCCTGGTGCGAGGCCCTTATCACCATCAGCAAAACCCATAAAAAGGGCGGTCTGGCCAAATCCAAACCCCTGGCAGGCGAAGTCATTGATGCGGCCTACGGCTATCAGTTCGGTCCCGTGGCCTTCAAGCCGACCTGGGCCAAAGGTGACGTCACCTTCCGCGACACCCGCAGTGGTGCTGTGTCGTATTTCGTCGGGGACGATCCGGCCTTCGGCGACTCCGGCTTTGCCATTGGTACCCCCGGGGCCAAGCGGAGCCCCTGGGTGAAATGTGAGCCTGAAATTTTCGTGATTCAGAGTTTTGGGAACACCGCCAATGCCATGGGCTGGGTTCATCTGGAAGCAGCCGATGGCACCACCAGCAAGGTCGATAAGACCTTCGGCTACGTGCGTGATGACGAGGGGGCTCTACGCATCGTGGTGCATCACTCCTCCACACCCTTTGCAGGGTATTGATCGCCGAGTCGGGTGAGGGTCAAGGGGACTGAGGGACAGTCCCCAGGATTTGGAGGACTAAGGCTTCAGCGGCCCGAATGCCATCGATTCCAGCCGAAAGGATGCCGCCGGCGTAGCCCGCCCCCTCCCCCGCCGGCACCAGACCCCTCACATTGAGGGATTCCAGTGCGTCATCCCTGGGTATGCGAACGGGCGATGACGTGCGGGTTTCGACGCCGGTGAGCACAGCATCGGGGTGGTCGTAGCCCCTCAGCTTGCGGGCAAAAGCCGGCAACGCCTCGCGCAACGCCTCAACGATCGGAGCGGGAAGAAGATCGGTCAGATCGGCAGGATGCACGCCCGGTTGATACGACGCTGCGATGGCGCCAAGGCGGGTTGACGAACGGGCGAGGAGAAAATCCTCCAGCCGCTGCGCTGGAGCGGCATAGGTGCTGCCCCCAAGCTGGAAGGCACGCTGCTCGAGATCCCGTTGCAGGGCTATTCCCGCCAACGGGTCCCCGGGAAAACGTTCAAACGGGGCAAGGTCGTCTGCATCCAGGGCCACGACCAAGCCGCTGTTGGCGTTTCGCTCATTACGAGAATGCTGACTCATGCCGTTGGTCACGACCCGGCCCTCTTCCGAGGTGGCACCCACGACAAATCCACCGGGACACATGCAGAAGCTGTAGACGCAGCGTCCGTTCTCGGCATGGTGCACCAGCTTGTACTCGGCCGCCCCGAGACGCGGATGGCCGGCCGCCTCCCCCCACCGGGCTGCATCGATCAGATGCTGCGGATGCTCAATCCGCACACCCACCGAAAACGGCTTGCGCTGCAGCTGCACACCAACCTCCTCCAGCATTTCAAAGCAGTCCCGCGCCGAATGCCCCGGGGCCAGCACCAGATGGCGGCAAGGGATCTCCGCACCGTCAGCCAGCACCACCCCCTCGAGTTGATGGGGCTTTTCACCGGTGCTGGCACTGAGCTGCAGGCGCTCCACACGACTGTTGAACCGCACCTCACCCCCCAGCGCTTCAATCCGCGCCCGAAGGCCGCGCACCACGGTGGCGAGTTTGAAGGTGCCGATGTGGGGTCGATGCAGCGTCAAGATCTCTTCGCTGGCGCCACAGGCCACCAGCTCCTCCAGCACCTTGCGGCCGTAGTGCTCAGGATCGCTCACCTGGCTGTACAGCTTGCCGTCCGAGAAGGTGCCGGCCCCCCCCTCACCGAATTGGGCGTTGGATTCCGGGTTGAAGGGGCTGGTGCCCCGCCAGAAGCCGAAGGTCTGCAGGGTGCGCTGCTTCACCGACTCGCCCCGTTCCAGCAACAGCGGCCGGAAGCCCATCTGCGCCAACAGCAAGGCCGCGAAATAGCCGCAGGGGCCCGCTCCCACCACCACCGGCCGCTCGACCGTCTCCAATGGGAAGCCATCCGGAGCACGACCGACCGGCCGGTAGCGGGTGTCCGGTGCGGGACGCACCCGACCTTTGTTGCCGATGCGCTGCAGCAAGGCCGCCTCACCCTTGACCTGCACATCCACGCTGTAGATCAACTGAATCCTGTCGCGGCGACGCGCATCGACACTGCGCTTGACCAAGGTGTGGCTCAAAAGACGGTCTGGCGGTATCCGCAGGCGCTTGAGAACCGCCTCCTGCAGTGCCTCCTCCCCGTGATCGAGGGGCAGTTTCAACTCACTCAGGCGCAGCATCTCGAGGTTGGATCCCCAGACCTCATTCGATCAGACCGGCAATGGCCTGACCGGACGGGGCCTGGCCGGCACGGAAGCGGGAATCACTGGCCGCAGCTTCCAGGAGTAAAGGCTCTCCGCGTCGACGCCGATCGAAGGCCTCGCAAATCTGGACGACCTCCTGATCCGGATCCAGCCAACCCATGGCGTCGTTGGTGCCATCAGCAGACAGGGGCAACGGTGCTGCATCCGCTAGGGCCAGCAGCCGCGCCGTGTCGAAGCCGGCACCGGCGAGCAGCGATGGAGCCGAGCCGGTGTGCTGCTGGAAGGTTTCCTGGAAGTCCGGCCAGGCCTCACCACGGGCTGGATGCTGGAGGCCGAGCTGTTGCCACGGAACCTCGGGAGCATCCTGCAGCCCTTCAGCCTCACTCAGCCAGATCCAGTTGGGTGTTCGCGGTGCACCACCACCAAAGCGGCCCTGCTGCTGCTCCGCTCGCAGCTGTTGGGACAAAGGTCCATCCGGAGCATCGGCCACCACAACAGTGGGCGTCCACGACCAGGACATGTCGTCCTTAAACCGCTGAAGACGCCGTCCGTTGCTGGGGTCAACCCGCTGCACTGGCTCCGCTTCATAGCTTTCAACAATGCCGCCCGCAGCCTGAAACAGCTCAACGAAAGCGTTGGAGCTGGTGGATTCCAGGGCGGCAGGGTCTTCAACCACCATGGCTCGTCCCCAACCGGCTTTCATCGCCGCGGCCACCATCGCCTTGAGATCCTCCTGGTGCGAGGGAACGATTGGCCAGAGCCGTGAACGGCCTTCGAGACCACGCAAGGTGTCCAAGGACTGGCCGCGCTGAAAGGGCAACAACACAGTGAGGTCACGCTCAACCGCCAAAGCGGCAAAGGCCCGCAGGTCCGCAGAGGGGGGAGCCACCAGCAGCTTGAGCTCGCGGGAGGGCATCAACTGCGCATCAGGTTCCTCGCCGGAGTTGAGCCCATGCCACGCCACCAGCGGGAAGGACTCACCGCAGGCCTCAACCGAAGACTGACCGAGACGAAAGCCCTGGAGGAAGTCTTGCCGCACGTGCGCATCGCGGTGCCCCATCGGCAGCAGCACCGCCAAACGCGGGCGATTGAGACCACTGGCCACGATGGATTGGCAGCCAATCAGCGTTGCTGCGACCACACACCACGACAGCCAAGGCCAGCGGCGCCACTCAGGCTTCGACATGGGATCGGAGGGAAGCAACCCGATCCACGCAAGTTAGGGATTGGAGTCGGACTCGTCTGGTTTTGTCACAGAGCCCTCAGACGCGCCACCCAATTGGGACAACCAACCGGCCAAGAGCAAGCCAGCACCAATCCCGATGGCGAGCGTGCGATTTTCAGCAGCAGCACCCTGCCCCCAGGCGGCCGTTGCCAGGAAGGCACCCCCAAGAAGCAGGCAAGGCACCAACACAATGCCCCGGGCGACTCGGTTATCAGCCATTGGCGCCACAGCTGTCGCTGGCCAAACCAGCGGCAATCAAGCCGGTGCTGAGGTCACGCTCCGCGCCGATGGGCGTCACCCGAGCCTTCAGCTGGCCCTCGCTGGAGCCGATCGGGCGAAGATTGACCCTGCGCCGGCGGGGCAGCTCCTGACGAAGCCATGCCGTCGCCTCGGCTTCCCGGCTCGCATCAACTGCGGCGCAGGCCAGCACAACGGTGTAGGTGCGGTTGCGATCACCCACCTGAAGCAGGGAACTGTTGCGCACCTGAAGCACCTCAGCAGCCTGAACCGGTGCCGCACAAAGCAGCAACAGCAAACCGGTTAAGACGAAACGAATCAAGGGGTCGTGGTGTTGAGACTCGGCATGGGAGCCGGAAGGCCCACCATTTCAGCATTGCTTTTGCCGGGGGGCACCATCGGGTAGCAGTTTTCACCACGGCGAACGTGCACATCAATGAGCATCGGGCCGGGGGCGTTTAGCGCCGCCTCCAGATCCCCGCGCAGCGACTGCCGCTCGCGGATATGCACGCCGTCAACACCGAAGGAGCGAGCGAGAGCCACGAAGTCCGGCATGCCATTGAGCATGTCGGAAGCGGAGTAGCGCTCCTCGTAGAAGCTCTCCTGCCACTGGCGCACCATTCCCTGCCAATGGTTGTTGACGATCACCACCTTCACCGGGAGGTTGTAGGCCGCCAGGGTTCCCAGTTCCTGAATGTTCATCAGGATGCTGGCATCACCGGCAATGCACACCACCTGACGGTCGGGGCAGGCCACCTGAGCGCCCATCGCAGCGGGCATGCCGTAGCCCATGGTGCCAAGACCAGCGCTGCTGATCCAGCCGCGAGGACCATTGCGCAGGTACTGAGCGGCCCACATCTGATGCTGCCCCACATCGGTGGTGACGATCGCGTTCGGTGCCAGATCGCGAACGGCCAGCAGAACCTCCTGGGGGTACAAGGCGCCCTCTGAGGGAGGAACGGTGAGGGGGTAGGTCTGTTTCCACTCGGCGATGCGCTTCAGCCAAGGAGCGGTGCGTGGTTGCACCTCGCGTTGCAGGCTCAGCTCCACCAAACGCGCCACACTCAGGCCCAGATCACCCAGCACCGCAACGTCAGGGCGACGCGTCTTGCCAATTTCGGCCGGATCAATCTCAAAATGGACCACCCGTGCCCGGGGGGCAAAGGTGTCGAGCTTGCCGGTGACCCGATCGTCAAAGCGAGCGCCGACGGCAATCAGCAGATCGCATTCGGTAACGGCGAAGTTGGCATAGGCCGTTCCGTGCATGCCGAGCATGCCCACCGACAAGGGATCGTTTTCATCGAAGGCACCCTTCCCCATCAAGGTGCTGGTCACGGGGATCTGGAAGCGCTCAGCGATCACGCGGAGGCTGTCATGGGCGCTGGCAGAAATCGCTCCACCACCCACGTAGAGCAGGGGACACTCCGCCTCGGCAATCAGTTCAAGCGCCGACAGGATCGGCTCATCCCGGGGCGGCTGGGGCTTGCGGAAGCCTTGAGGAACGATCGACCCGGGCTCGACCGGCACATAGTCGAACATCTCCTGGCCGACATCCTTCGGGATGTCGATCAGCACAGGGCCCGGACGCCCACTGGCCGCGATCAAAAAAGCCTGGGCAACGATGGACGCAAGATCCGCTGGATCCCGCACCACCCAGGAATGCTTCACGATCGGCAGGGTGATGCCGAAGATGTCGGTCTCTTGAAAGGCATCGGTGCCGATCGCCGGGCGAGGGACCTGACCGGTGATCACCACCATCGGCACCGAATCCATCTGGGCGGTGGCAATGCCGGTGACCAGGTTGGTGGCACCGGGCCCTGATGTGCCAAAGCAAACTCCCACCTTGCCTGTGGCGCGGGCATAGGCATCGGCAGCGTGGGTGCCGGCCTGCTCATGTCGCACCAGGATGTGCTTCACCCACCCCTCGCTCTCGGCGATGTGGAGAGCGTCGTAGATGGGAAGAATCGCCCCGCCGGGGTAGCCGAAGATCGTGTCGACGCCATGGCGTCGCAGGGCATCCATCAGGGCTGTGGCCCCTGAGATTCTCTCCCCACCGTTACCTGCCTGCTTCCCGGTGACGGCCGAAGACGCGGAGGTGAGAGTCACAGGTGCGACAGGTCAATGACCCTCAAGATTAAGGGCCGGAAGCGCCCCTGGCTTGATCAGAGCAATCCGAGGGCATGAAGCGGCCCTTGACCACTGATCAACTCGAGCAGAAAAGCCGAAAAACCAACCATGGCCAGACGGCCATTCCAGACTTCAGAACTGTTGTTCCAGCCCCATTCCCACTTCTCCTGGGGGTAGAGCTTCACCTTGGTAGGCAGTTCGGCCGCCGCATCGAGACTCACCTCAGGGCCCTGCAGGCTGCTGGTCACCAGATCAGCAAGACCTTCAATGAAGGGCGTATAGGTGTCAAGAGCCCGCACCCGGCGGAAATTCACCACCCCGGCCTCGGTGGCCAGCTCCCGGTATTCAATGTCGATTTCCTCGAGCGTCTCGATGTGCTCGCTGACGAAGCTGATCGGCACCACCACCAGATCATTGGTTTTGGCCTGTCCCAGCTCCTCGAGGGCCTCCTCGGTGTAAGGCTTGAGCCACTCCACCGGGCCGACACGGCTTTGGTAAGCCAGGGTGAAGGGGTTCTCGTGGCCCATCTGAACGGCCAGTTCCTTCATGATCAAATCCGTGCAGGATTCAATTTCCTTCTGATAGGGATCGCCCGCTTCCTCCACATAGCTCTTGGGCACCCCATGGGCACTGAAGAACACGTGAGCCTTGCTGGGATCGTCGCTGTTGCGCACCTCTTGAGCAATCAGCTCGGCCATCGCCTTCACATATCCCGGGTGGTCGAACCAACTGCGAATGCAGCGGATCGGCAGCTTTTCAAACGATGGATCTGACTGACGCAGGCGCTGCAGCTCACGGAAGCTGGAGCCGCTGGTGCTGATCGAGAAATGGGGGTAGAGGGGGAGCACCACCACCTCATCCATGCCGTCGGCCTTGATGTCCGCCACCGCGGATTCGGTGAAGGGGTGCCAGTAGCGCATGGCGACATAGCTAGTGGCATCGATGCCGCGCTGGCGCAGCAGGCTCTGCAGTTCACGGGCCTGCTGCTCAGTAATCCGTCGCAGCGGTGATCCGCCGCCGATCGAGCGATAGGCCTCCTGCGACTTGCCACTGCGCAAGGTGCTGATCAGCCAGGCCAGCGGCTTCTGGAGAGCCGGGCTGGGGAGCCGGATGATCTCCGGATCGGCAAACAGGTTGTAGAGAAATGGGCCAACGTCTTGGATCCGCTCCGGGCCACCCAAGTTCAGCAGGACGACACCGACGCGAGACATACCGAGCAGAACGGTTTTCGGGGGTTGAGCGTAGCTGCCATGGACGCGATCCTTGGCGTCGACGACACATTTATGGAGCTCAAAAGTGCGCTGAACACCGCCAATTCCCAGTTGGCGGCACAGGGATCACGCCTGCGCATCGAACAGCGGGGTCGACGGCTGAACCTGCGCGGGCCGCTTCCCCTACGCGGTGATCCAGGCCGCAGCGGCTTGCAACGGATCAGCCTCGGGCTGATGGCAGATCCCACCGGAATCAGTCAAGCGCTGAGCACCGCTTCCCTGGTGCAGCTGCAACTGGAGCAGCGCAGTTTTGATTGGGTGCTCTGGTCAGCGCCTGATGCGCCATCCAAAGCCAAGGGGCGCTCCATCGGTATCAAGGCCGCCCTCGAGAGCTTCGAAACGGCATTTTTTACCGACCCGCGTCGCCGCCGTTCCCTGGCGAGCAGCCGCACCACCTGGACGAGTGCCTATCTGCCCTACCTGCGGCGCCTGGCCCAACAAAACGGTGATCAGCCCCTGGAGCCGCCGCTGCTGATGCAGACGCTCACCAGCTACGAGGACGGCAGCCGCAGCCGCCAGCAGTGCGCCACAGCCCTGGCGGCCCTGGCCCGGCACCTGGAGCTGCCCTTGCCGGACGACTGGCGCCAGGAGGCCGGCGGCTATGGCCTGCACCGGGCCCGCTTCCGCCAACTGCCCACCGACCCGCAGATCCTCGACGCCGCTGGCCGCATTCCCAATCCTCAGTGGCGCCTGGCTTTTGCCCTGATGGCCACCTACGGCCTGCGCAACCACGAAGTCTTCTTCTGCGATTGCGCCTCCTTGGCAGCGGGGGGCGATCAGGTGTTGCGGGTGCTGCCCACCACCAAAACCGGTGAACACCAGAGTTGGCCGTTCCATCCCGACTGGGTCCAGCGCTTCGGCCTGCAGGAGCTGGCAGAGAACCCGGCCGCCCTACCAGCGATCCAAACCGATCTGCGTCGGACCACCCTGCAGCAGGTGGGACGGCGGGTGAGTGAACAGTTTCGCCGCTATGAGCTGCCGATCACCCCCTATGACCTGCGCCATGCCTGGGCCGTGCGCACCATCCATGTCGGCCTGCCGGACACCGTTGCCGCCAGGATGATGGGCCACTCGGTGGCGATCCACACCCGCACTTATCACCACTGGATCACCCGACGTGACCAGCAGCAGGCGGTGGATGCAGCCCTGGCCCGTCAACCGGCCTGACTTCAACCGGCCTGTCTTCCTCTGCAACCACCTGACGATGACGTCGTTTCTGAGGCCACTGGCCTACCGCTACCGCTGGATCTACGACACGGTCACAGCGGTGTCATCGCTGAGTGTGGGAGGGGTGGAACGCCTGCGGGGCCTTGGGCTTGAGGTGTTGAAGCCCCATCTCAAGCCGGGGGCCGCGGTGCTGGATCTCTGTTGCGGCAGCGGCGAGGCAGCAGCCCCCTGGCTGGTAGCGGGATACAGCGTGACCGGTTTGGATGTCGCCCCCCGCGCCCTGGATCTCGCCGCCAAGCGGCACCCCGCCCTGCAGCTGGTGGAGGGTCTGGCGGAAGATCCACCGCTGGCCGACGCCAGCTTCAGCGCCATCCAGATGAGCGTGGCTCTGCACGAATTCCCCCGCAGCGACAGGGAGCGGGTGCTGCGCAGTGCCCTAAGGCTGCTGGAACCCGGCGGCTGGTTGGTGCTGGTGGATTTGCACCCTGCCGGCCCCTGGCTGCAGCTCCCCCAACAACTCTTCTGCGCCCTGTTTGAAACCGACACGGCCACCGCCATGCTGGAGGACGACCTCCCCGCCCAATTGGAGCAGCTCGGGTTCAGCGGTGTGACCCAGGAGCTGCTGGCGGGACGGGCCCTGCAGCGCATCACCGCCAAGCGCCCCTAATCAAGCGAACCGCAATGAGCAGCAACGATCTCGATCAATCCGCCGCGGAGCTGGGCATGGGCGGCAAGCTCGCCCCCGAAGCAGATGACGCCGGTTACCGCAAACGGATGGAGCGGCGGCAGCAGGTGCAGAAGCAACGGGTGGATGAACGCAACAAGGAGAAGGGCCTTGTTCTGGTGTTCACCGGCCAGGGCAAGGGCAAAACCACCGCCGGTCTGGGGCTGGTGTTGCGCACCCTCGGTCATGGCGAACGGGTGGCGATTGTGCAATTCATCAAAGGGGGCTGGGAACCCGGCGAAGCACGGGCGCTCAAGGCCTTCGGCGACCAGGTGAGCTGGCATGCCCTTGGGGAGGGCTTCACCTGGGAAACCCAGGATCGCGAGCGGGATCAACAGCTGGTGGAGGCGGCCTGGCAGACCGCCCTGGGCTACCTCCGCGATGCCAGCGTGAAGCTGGTGCTACTCGATGAGCTGAATGTGGCCCTGAAGCTGGGTTACATCGAAGCCGGCACCGTGATTGCCGGATTGAACGAACGACCGGAACTCACCCACGTGGCGGTCACAGGCCGTGGCGCCCCTGCAGCCCTGATGGAGCGAGCTGATCTGGTGACGGAGATGACCCTGGTGCACCACCCTTTCCGTGAGCAGGGGGTGAAGGCCCAGGCCGGCATCGAGTTTTAAAACGTTGATGACGACTGCTTCAAGCCGCTTCAGAGGCCTCGAGATCGTCCTGGAGCTGACGGGTGGCCGCCGTGAGCACCGAGAGTCCACTCACCAGCAGAGCGCGATGGACCACGGGTTCACGCCAGCAGTCCGGGTCTTGGCTGGCCCGCTCCAATGCCGAGAGGGTGAGACGGGCCATCACACCGCTTTGGCTGGCATCGGTCTCAGGCATCAAACAGCCGCGGTTTCCCCATCCAAGCGGCGAACAGAGCCCTGTGCCAGTGCTTGCTACTGTCAAACGGATCTGGACCGTTGATGACCTACACACGCGTCCTGCTGAAGCTCAGCGGCGAAGCTCTGATGGGATCTCAGGGCTACGGCATCGATCCCGCCATTGTTCAGTCGATTGCCTCCGATGTGGCCAAAGTTGTGGCCAGTGGCACGCAACTGGCCATCGTTGTGGGCGGCGGCAACATTTTCCGCGGCCTGAAGGGCTCTGCAGCAGGCATGGAACGGGCCACAGCCGACTACGTCGGCATGCTGGCCACAGTGATGAATGCCATCACCCTCCAGGACGGGCTCGAGAGGGCCGGCGTGCCCACACGGGTGCAAACCGCTATCGCCATGCAGGAAGTGGCGGAGCCCTACATCCGCCGCAAAGCCATCCGGCATCTGGAGAAAAACCGGGTGGTGGTGTTCGGGGCCGGTTGCGGCAATCCCTTCTTCACCACCGACACCACCGCCGCCCTCCGGGCGGCTGAGATCAATGCCGACGTGGTGTTCAAGGCCACCAAGGTGGATGGGGTCTACGACAAGGATCCGGCCAAGCACGCCGATGCCGTCAAGCATCCTCATCTCAGCTATCAGGATGTGCTGAGTGGTGAATTGGGCGTCATGGACAGCACCGCCATCGCCCTCTGCAAAGACAACAACATCCCAATTGTTGTTTTCAACCTGTTTGAACCTGGCAACATCGGCAAAGCCGTGGCCGGCGAACCGATCGGATCCCGCATCGGCGACCCTGCCTGACAACGCAGCCAAGCCCGCACGCCTCCTCCCTCAGCAACCATGTCGACCCAGGACCTCGAAGCCAGCATGCGCAAGTCGGTGGAGGCCACCCAGCGCAACTTCAACACCATTCGCACCGGTCGGGCCAATTCCTCCCTTCTGGATCGGATCAGCGTCGAGTACTACGGCGCCGAAACACCGCTGAAATCGCTGGCCACCCTGTCGACCCCGGATTCGCAAACGATCCAAATTCAACCCTTCGACATCAGTGCTCTCGCTTCGATCGAAAAGGCAATCGCCATGAGCGAGCTGGGCTTCACCCCCAACAACGACGGCAAAATCATCCGGATCAACGTGCCGCCCCTCACCGAGGAGCGCCGCAAAGAGTTCTGCAAGCTGGCGTCGAAGTACGCAGAAGAGGGCAAGGTGGCCCTGCGCAACCTGCGCCGCGACGCGATCGACAAGATCAAAAAGCAGGAAAAAGAGGGCGACTTCTCGGAAGATCAGAGCCGCGATGAACAAGACAGCGTTCAGAAAACGCTCGACAAGTTCATCAGCGAACTTGAGAAGCACCTGGCCACCAAGGAAGCCGACATCCTCAAGGTGTGAGCAGCGGAGTTGAAGCGACCCGCGATGTGCTGATCGTCGGGTCCGGGGCCGCCGGTGGTGCCGCGGCGGTTCATCTGGCGCTAGCCGGCCACGACGTGCTGGTGCTGGAACGCGACGCCGAGCCAAGGATCAAACCCTGCGGCGGTGGCATGGCCGCTTCCGTGCAGCAGTGGTTCCCTTTTTCGCTGGAGCCGGCTGTGGAGCAGGTGATCCGCCGGGTGGATTTCAGCTGGTGCCTGGAGGATCCGGTGGTGGCCGACCTGCCGGGCGATGCACCGTTCTGGATCGTCCGTAGGGAAAGACTCGATCAGCTGCTCGCGGATCAGGCCAAGCAAGCTGGCGCAGAACGCCTCGAGGGGGTCAATGTCGACGGCATCCTCCGCAACGGAGACCTCTGGCAGGTAACGGCAACCGATGGTCGCCGTTGGAACGCTCGGGCCGTGGTGATCGCCGATGGTTCGGGATCACCGTGGCCGCAACGGCTTGGTCTTGGCGCAAAACAGCCCCAGATGGCCACCACCATGTCGGTGCGACTGGAGGGCCAGGGCAACCTGACCGATGGCACCACCCGCTTTGAATTCGGCCTGGTGAAGCAGGGCTTTGCCTGGGCCTTCCCAATTGCCGGTGGCGTGAACATCGGCGTGGGCAGCTTCATCGGCAAGCAGGACGCCGACCCAGAGCAGGTGTTGGCGCAGCTGCTGCCGGATCTGGGGTTTGCCGCCGATGCAGGCATCCGTCAACGCGGCCAACTGCGGGTGTGGAACGGCCATCACCGTCTGGATGGCAACGGCATTGTGGTGGTGGGCGATGCGGCCTCGCTCTGTGACCCATTTCTGGCCGAAGGGCTTCGGCCCGCCCTGATGAGTGGTTGCGAAGCCGCACGGCATCTCAGCCAATGGCTCAAAGGGGAGAGCAACGACCTACGGGGCTACAGCCGCGCCATGCGAGGGCGCTGGGGCGAATCGATGGCCTGGGGGCGGCGCATTTCGCAGGTGTTTTATCGCTTCCCTCGTGTGGGGTATCAGCTGGGGATCAAACGACCGACAGCACCACGGCGCATCGCCCAGATCTTGTCTGGCGAGATGGGCTACGGCGACATCGCCCAGCGGGTGATCAAACGACTGCTGCTGCAGCGCAACTAAAACTCCAGGCTGAGCTGCTGACTGCCGTTGTCGGGCTGCTGAGATCTGCGCCGTCGTCGGGTGGTCACCGGTTTTAAGCCGGCCTTGCGGGAGCCATGCTTGCGCTGAATCGCATCGGCATGGCGCTCAAAACCGGCCGATCGACGAATCTCCCAGATCCGGTCTTTGGCCTGCTGCATCGATTCAGTCACATCAACAATCGGAGCCGGCCTGCCGCCCCCAAGCATCCAGGGCTCATGGATGTGAATCGTGGGCACGTCCTTCAGTTCCGGGCACCACTGCCGGATGAACAGCCCCTGAGGGTCGTGGTCCATGCCCTGCTTGATCGGGTTGTAGATCCGGATCGTGTTGATCGAGGTGCTGCCCGACTGCATCTGACACTGACTCCAGTGGATGCCGGGCTCGTAATCCACAAACTGGCGCGCCAGATGCAGGCCACTGTCCCGCCAGGGAAGCCAGAGGTTGTAGCTGGCGAACGACATCAACATCGCCCGCATGCGGAAGTTGATCCAGCCATGGGCCTGTAAAGCGCGCATGCAGGCATCGACAAAAGGAACACCGGTGCGGCCTTCCCTCCAGGCCGTCAAACGCTCGGCGTCCGCCTCGCGAATGCCCCGCATGAACGGATGGAAATCAATGAATTCAATCGCCGGCTGATCCTCCAGCTTCTGAATGAAATGGCAGTGCCAATGCAGCCGTGATTCGAAACTGCTGACGCCGCGACCGCTATGGCTGCGGCTGGTCTGCAACACCTCCCGCATCGAGAGACAACCCCAGGTGAGATACGTCGACAGGCGAGAACAACCCGTGAACGCCGTGTTGGGGCTCGACATCGCCCGTTGATAGCGCGGCGCTCGGTGCTGCAGAAAATCGCGCAATTCCCCCAGGCCAATCGAACGCCCACCGGTCTGGCGCTGCGGGCACCGATCCGAAAGCAGGTCTGAACAGGGGCGCTCGGGGATCACGCCGGGATCAATACCGACCAGAGCGGGCAGTCCAGCGGGGGGCGGCGTGATGGTCTCCGCCATCTGCGCCTCCCAGCGCTTGGCCCAGCCATTGCGGCTGCGCATCCGGCGCGTCACGCCGAACTGCGGGATTTCACTCCACTGAATGCCATTCGCTCGCGCCCAGGCCCCCACGCGCTTGTCGCGCTGATACGTCCAGCCGTTGCCGGTTTCCTCATGGCTCCACAGCCCATCGATACCGAACTGGCGCCGGGCCCGCTCCAGCACCTGCACCACATCGCCACTGCGGACAACCAGCGGTTGGCCCAAATCCACTAACGCTTGGCGCAACTCCACGAGCGACTCCCGGCAGAAGAGCCACTGCCGCTCGGAGGCATCGGGCTGTTGCCATAACTCCGGCTCCACCACGTAAAGCGGCAGCACCGGACCCCGCTCCGCAGCAACCAGCAAGGGCCTGTGATCAACGATGCGCAGATCACGCTTGAACCAGATGATCTGCAGCGCTGCCATTCACTGCCATCCAAGGAATCCGGTTCTAGTGGATCCGAGGCTCAACCCAGTTCTCAATCAACCGCCATCTCCATGACCTCCCCGAAACGGGTTTTCACGGTGTTGCGGAAAACGACCACATCCAAACGGCGCGTCATCAACGCGGCGCCCACGAAACAGGCCATCTGCAGAGCGAACACACCTCTGTAAGCACCGAACAAATCCCCGCCGTTCCAGGCTTGAAACAGGGTGAGCAGCCCACCGCCACTGATGGTGGCCAGACCGCAGGAATAGGCATAACCCGCACCCCAGATGCCAAGAAGAAAGCCCGTGCGCCCGGGTTGCACAAAACTGAACATCAAGGTGAGGCAGGCATTCATGCACACCCCAAGCGACAAACCAAACAAGCCAACAGCAGCCCGCAACAGGGGGATCGACTGCTCAGCCCCGGCCCACAACATCAGCATCAAAGCCAGTGCGGCCAGCACCGCACCCACCCGGGCGGTGCGGATGTTGCCGACGCGCTCAATCAACCAAAAACCACTGAGTCCCAAGCCACAGAAGAAGCCCAGGGCGATCAACACATTCAGCGATGTGGTGGCGCAGACACTCATGCCAAAGACGGCGGCGCCGTAGGGCTCAAGCACCGCATCGTTGAGGAACATGCTGAAGGTGAACAGGCAGAGCACTCCGAGGAAACGACCGGCCTGGGGGATGGACCGCAGTTTCAAGAGCAATTGGGGCAAGGCCAACCGCTGGGGAACATCGGTGGGAGCCGACCCCACAGGCGCCATCAATCCTGTGATGCGGCGTTCAACGCCGAACACCGACGCCACCCCCAGCCCCAGCAGCACCAAAGGCGTCACCAATGACAGACGCTGCAGTCCGGCCAGAACAGCGGTGCGGCTGGCATCGGCCGCGCAGGCACTGCCGAACACCTGATTCACCAGAACACTGCCCAGCAACACCCCCATAAGACGCATCCCCCACACCACCGACAGCACCCGCGGCCGCTCGGCTTCCGTGGTGCGATCAGCGATCAAGGCCGAAAACGCTGTTCCACCAGCGGCAATGGCCGTGCCAATCGCCACAAAGACAAGGATCAACAGGCCAATCAGCAGCACATTGAGCTCACCACCGCTGGCCTCCATGTTGGTGGCTAACCGCAGCACCAGCTGGCAGGCCACTCCGAACAACAGGGCAATCGCCAACGAGCTGATGACGATGAAGGGCGTGCGCCGCAGCCGGCTGGGGGGGATCCGATCAGAGCGATGCCCGAACCAGGCACGGGTGAACCCCATCAACTGCTGCCCCCCGATAGCCAAGGCCGCCAGCACCGCCGGCAACTGAATGTCTTGAATCAGCAGACGGTTCAGCAGGCCAAGGATCAGAACACCAAGAATCCCAAGACTGAGCTGGAACAGTCCCAGTTGCAGAGCCAAACGTAGGGGATGGCTTTGCAACGAGCGATACAAAAACTTGCCGGATTATGCCCTTTTCGCATAAAAAATCGGCCAGGACCTTAGGCCTCGGCCAACTTGATGTCCCGCAAACGGGCATCGATCGACGCGAGAAGCTGCACCGCAAACATCGGCGTCTCCTGAACCGCAAAAAGAAATTTGTCGCGGTTCATGGCAATCAGCCGGCAATCACGGGTGGCCGTGGCTGTGCTCAGACGCTCATGGTTCTCCATGACGAGGGCACCTGCCCCGAACACATGACCCACCGGGATGTCCTCATGCCCTTCATTGCCTGCTGAATCGATCCAGGTGAGACGCACCGATCCTTCCAGAAGGCCATACATGCAGGTTCCGGTTTCCCCTGTGTGAAACAGAATTTCCCCCTGCTTCAAACGGATCACTTCGCCCTTGCTGCCCAAGGCACGCATGGTGTCAAGCGCATGCATCGAAAGAAACTGAATCGTTGAGCGTGAAAATCACGTGATGGATGCAAGGAGAAGCACCACACACTTCTCCCCCACTGGCAACTCAGACGGGCTCAAACAGACGTCAGAGCCAGGGCAGCACCGAAACCTTGGCGCACATCCTCCTGGGAAATCAGACCATCGTGGTCTTGATCCAAGGCATCAAAGATCGCATCACTGCCGAGCCATTCATCACGGGTGATCGATCCATCGCCGTTCATGTCGTTGAGCATGAAGATCTCAGAGACGGCGTGGCGGAAGGCGGAACCGCCCTCCAACTCTGCAAGGCGATGAGCCAGTTGATGCTCCAGCGTTTCAATCGCCTTGCTGAAGCCTTTGATGCCTTCCGTCAGCTTGTCGGTAGCCATCCGGTCGTCTTGCATCAGCGCATCGAAACGGACGCGATCAACGTGAATCTTGGCCTCACTGCTGCTGGGATGGTTTGCATCCAATTTTCGGGTCAAGATCGCATCACTATCTCGGAGCTGATCCAACAGCTTGGGTGAAATCGTGAGCAGATCACAACCGGCCAGCTCGGTGATCTCATCGATGTTGCGGAAGCTCGCCCCCATCACCTCCGTGCTGTAGCCGTGGGTTTTGTAGTAGTTGAAAATCTGGGTCACGGAAATGACGCCAGGGTCCTCCGGCCCGGGGTAGGAATCGCGCCCCGTCTCAGCCTTGTACCAATCGAGGATGCGCCCCACGAAGGGGGAGATCAGGGTGACGCCGGCTTCGGCGCAGGCGACCGCCTGACCGAAACCAAACAGCAAGGTGAGATTGCAGTGAATCCCCTCTTTCTCCAGCACCTCAGCGGCTTTGATGCCCTCCCAGGTGGAGGCGATTTTGATCAGAACGCGATCGTTGCTGATGCCGGCATCGTTGTACAGACGAATCAGCTTTCGGCCTTTTTCAATCGTGGCGTCGGTATCGAAACTCAAGCGAGCATCCACCTCCGTCGACACACGACGGGGAACGATTTTGAGAATCTCCTTGCCGAAGATCACACTGATTTCATCCAGGGCTTCCCGCACCACGTCTTCCACCGGTGCATCGCTGCCCATCAACTTGCGCGATGACCGCAGGGCCTCATCAATCAGGCTCTGATACGCCGGAATCTGAGCGGCAGCAAGGATTAATGACGGGTTGGTGGTGGCATCCCGAGGGGTGAACTTACGGATCGCCTCCAGATCACCCGTGTCGGCAACGACCACGGTCATTTCTGAAAGCTGATCGAGCAGGCTGGCCATGATGTACGACGGCTCTTTACCCGTAACGTAGCGACGCTTTTTCGTGCGTCAGCTGCTCAAAAGCTTGTTCAATTCAGCAGGTTTTGAAGGCGCAATGCGCTCCACAACCAGCAGGGCATCAATGATTTGTTTGGCGACGGGAACCGCCACGGTTGATCCATAGGCGTTGTCACCTTGGGGCTCATCTACCACCACAAACACCACGTAGCGGGGATCTTCAATCGGCAAGGTCGCCACGAAGCTGCAGATTTTCGCGCCTGGGAGATAAATCCCATTCAGGGCCTTCTGCGCCGTTCCTGTTTTGCCGCCGATCCGGTACCCCGGTGTTTTCACACCCTTGCCACTGCCCTGGTCCACCACCGACTCCATCCACTGCAGCACCGTCTTGGTGACTTCAGGCTTCAGCAGCTGCTGACCGTTGGGCGCTGCCGCCGGAGCCAACGCATCACCCGAGCGGAATCCGCGGGTGATGTGGGGACTGATCAACTTGCCGCCATTCGCCAGCATGGCGTGGAGCTGCACCAGTTTGAGCGGTGTGAGTGAAAACCCCTGACCAAATGCCGTGGTGGCAGGCTCAATCGGCTGGCTGGTGAACTGCTCCTTGCTCTTGAGTTGTCCAGCCACCGCTCCGGGGAGGTCAGTGTCGGGGCGCTGATTGATACCGAGACGCTGCATCCAGTTCCAGTAGGCACTGTCATCGAGGCGACGCATGGCCTGGACCATGCCGACATTGCTCGACACCTGCAGCACCGTGGCGAAATCAACCAGGCCATTGGCCCGTTTGTCGTGGTTGAAGATCGGCCAACCTCCAATGCTGAGTTGCCCCACATCATTCACCCGATCCGTCGCTTGGATGGCGCCGGCTTGAAGCGCCAAAGCCAGGTTGATCGGCTTGAACGTCGACCCCGGTTCATAGAGATCCTGAACAGACCATTCCCGGAATCGCCCTGTCGGGAAATCCCAGTAGCGGTTGGGGTCGTAGGTGGGTGTTGATGCCAGAACCAACAGCTCACCGTTGGTGGCATCCATCACGATCGCGGCGCCTTTCTGCGCCTTCCACTTGCTGACCTGCGCAGCCAGAGCGGTCATGGCCACCTGCTGAAGCCTGGAATCCAGCGTCAACTGCAGACGCAAGTCGTCGCCGTAAAAGGCCCCTGGAGCCAGGTTGGCCGGCAACGGAGTGCCATCGGCGCCGCGGCGGAGGTGTCGGGTCTGCTCATGGCGGGCCAAATCCCCATCACGGCTCTGCTCGAGACCCGCTTGGGGTTGCCGCTCGGCATTGAGAAAGCCCACCACGTTGGCGAACAACGACGCCTGGGGATACACCCGCTGGGGATAAGCCTCCAGATCCAAGCCACTGACGCCTAACGCACGGATGCGATCGGCCGTCTCGGGATCCAGTGCTTCAGCCAGCTTGATCCCCGAGGCCTGCGTTCCCATGGCATCGAGAAGCTCGGACGCGGGACGAGCCAACGGATCCGCCAACACCTCCGCAACATCTTTGGCGGGGCGAACCACGTTCGGCTGATCCCCCGGCAGATTGAAATAGCGGGGATGGGCCCAAAGCCGAAACCGCTTTTCATCCATGGCGACCAGGCGGCCGGTGCGATCGACGATCGGACGCCGTTGCCCCAGGGGCTGGGTGCGCTGCGTCTGCAACTGACGGGCGCGCTGCTCCAGAGCTGGAGCTTGCACCAACTGCAGCCAGGCCATGCGACCGACCAAACCCAGCAGGCCTGCTGCCAGGATCCAAAAAATGATCCACAGCCGCTTCGGCGGAACCTGCGTCAGGGGAACCACCCGTGCACGGGAGCGTGACCTCACCGGCCTATGCCCTGACAGGCGGGTCATCAATAGCCGCCGCGGATGGGCTGATCACCCAGCGCCTGGAGCGTGGCCATCGGGGAGGGTGCAGGGGGCTGGGGCGAACCCAGAACAGGGCGATCGAGATGCACCAGGTTGGCCACCTGCGTGGGCACGAGGCTGTTTGGCTGTTGGGACCGTTGCAGCAGATGCTGTTCCATCACGGCAGTGGATTCCGTCAAGCGATGGGCCTGGGTGCGTGTCGCTTCCAAAACACGAAAGGCAAGCGTCCAGCGATGCTGCCAGTGCAGCGTGAGGCCTGCCAGCACAGCCACCGCCGCAATAACCCCCAACAGAGTGCCGTCCATCAACCGATGGAGTCCCCCCAGGAGGGGGGATCGTCGTGCAATCCGTCCAGAAGACAGGGACCCTTGAATCAGCTCAAAAGCTGAGGTCGATGCACGCTGTTCCGGAGCGGCAACCACCGGGGGCACAGGCGAATAGGCCAGTGAACCACCTGCGGAAAGGCGGGGCAAGGCTCAGAGCAACAGCAGATTGAGGAATGTCACTGCATTCCAAAGCCCATGCATCAGCACTGAGGGCCACAACCGTCCGCTGCGGAGCCGAACCAACCCCAGCCCAATCCCCAGCACGGTGAGGGGTGCCAACTCGCCGACACTGATGTGGGCCATGGCGAACAACAGGCCACTAACCAGAACGCCGACCAGCGGACCCAGCTTTGCCGCCAACACCGGCAACAAAGCACCGCGAAAGATCGTCTCCTCGAACAGCGGTGCCAGCACAACGGCCGTCAAGGCAAGCAATCCCAGGGCGATCGGGTCATGGCTGCCGAGCACCAACTCCAGCAACGGATTGCTCCCCCCTGGATCCCCCACAAGGCGGACGAGCAACCAGCCCGTAAGCATCACCAGGGGCGTCACCATCAACCAGCCCGCCAGCGCGTCCCGCAGAGCGGAGGGCAGCGGCCGCACCCGCCACTGCATCCAGCCGCCTTGCGGCGCGTTCTCCTTCGGCAGAGCCCGCAACTGCCGCCAGAGGATCAGCAGGCTTGGCAGGGCCATCACGGCGTAGTTGATCACCACACCCACGGCTTCGCGACGGGGACTGCCAAGTCCGGCCGTGAGTGCACCGACCAGGGGAAACGCCACCAATGGGACGCCTACGGCACTGATCACAACGAAACCACCCGCCACCAGCAGGGTCATATCGATCAGGGTCAAGTCCGGGCCCTGAACCGCTGGCCAAGCCATCAATCGGCCCCGCAGCAGCCGCCAGGTCTGGCCAATCAGCAGCAAACCACCGAGCAGGGCGGTCACCAGGGGCAGAACCGTGCTGAACACCAAACGCAAGGCCGCCCTGTCCGCTGCCGTGCCATCGACACAGACCGCAGCATCGGACCTCTCGACCTCGCAACGGAGTCGCTGCAGCAGGGGATCGTCGGGTGCAAGCTCAGAGTCTGCAGAGGCCGGTGTCTTGCCTTGCAGCAGCTCGAGCATCTGCTGCTGGCGCTCACTGCGATCCTCCGATGAAACCCCCTCAAGGGCTTTGAGCAGTGCACGGCGCGGGGACTCCCCGAGAAGGGCATCACGCCACTGAGATGGCACTGCTGGCTCGGCCAGAAGCGTCAATTCCTGCTGCTGCAGGCTCAGGGACGGCGCCACCGATGGCCTGGACAAGCTGTCCACCAAGCCCGAAAGCCAGATAAAGCCTGCCAAAGCCAGCGAGAGGGCCGCCAAAAGCCCCTTCCAGCGCGGGACAACCGGTCGTGGGGAACTGGGCACCAGCTGGCGTCAACTGCCCACGATTGTCCCCCCGAAAGGCCGCTTCCATACGATGGCCGCGCCTTGACGCTGAACCGTGCCCCTTCGTCTTCTTCTGGTCCGCCACGGTCTCAGCAGTTTCAACAAAGAGCGACGCATCCAGGGACGGGATGATCTCTCGAACCTCAGTGATGAGGGGCATGAGCAGGCGAAGGCCCTGGGCCGCTCTCTGCAGGAGGTGAGCTTCCAGGCCGTTTACAGCTCACCTTTGCAACGGGCAGCTGCCACAACGGCCAGCCTGCTGGAAGCCCACGCCGGTGAGGCAGCGGATGCCACGTTCGATGACGGGTTGCTGGAGGTGGATCTCGAGCCCTGGTCGGGACAGACCATCAACGACCTCATCAAGAATTCGCCGGAGACCTACACCCTCTGGAAACACCGCCCCATGGAGCTGGAGCTCCAACGTCGTGATGGCTCGACCTACAAGCCTCTGCCTGAGCTGATGGAACAGGCGCGGGGGTTCGTCAGCAACCTGCTGCAGCGTCATCCCGTCGATGGCAACGACACGGTGCTGGTGGTGGCTCACAACGCCATTTTGCGCTGCCTGATGCTGGTGTTACTGGGTGAACCCGACAACGGCTTCCGGCGGCTCCGTGTCGACAACACCTCCTTGTCGATCTTCAATCTTCATCCCGGCGTTGATCGCCCCCAGGTGCAGATCGAATGCCTGAACAGCACCACACACCTGCGACCTCTACCGGAGAAGGGCAAGAGCGCCAGGTTGATCCTGGTGCGACACGGCGAGACCGACTGGAACAAGGCAGGCCGCTTCCAGGGGCAAATCGATATTCCGCTCAACAGCAACGGTCGCGCTCAAGCTGCAGCAGCCCGCGATTTCCTCAAAGACATCCCCATCGATCGGGCCTGGAGCAGCACCCTCTCACGCCCAACCGAAACGGCCCAGATCATTCTTGAAGCCCACCCCGACGTTCCCCTAACCCAGATCGATGGCCTGGTGGAGATCGGTCACGGCCTGTGGGAGGGCAAGCTCGAATCCGAGATCAGAGAGGATTGGTCGGAGCTGCTGGACACCTGGAAACGTGCCCCAGAAACCGTGCAGATGCCTGAAGGTGAAACCATCCAGGACGTGTGGGCCCGTTCCGTCCGGAGCTGGGGCGAGATCGCCGCTGAGCTGAAGGCTGATGAAACGGTTCTGGTGGTCGCCCACGATGCCGTGAACAAAACGATTCTGTGCGACCTGTTAGGCCTGACGCCGGCCGACATCTGGGCCGTCAAACAGGGCAACGGTGGTGTCACGGTGGTCGACATCGCGGCCGATCCGGGCCAGCCTGCGGTGGTGACCTGTCTGAACCTCACGTCCCATTTCGGGAGCGTGATTGACCGCACGGCAACAGGCGCTCTCTGACGTCATGAACGACACCTTGCTGCTGGACCCGGTGCGCGTCCTGCGTGGCCCCGGACAACCGGTGCAGCTCGGTGCCGTTCTGATCGATCAGGGGGTGCTGGTCGGCTTTGACGACAACGCCAGGCAGCAGGCCCTTGCCCTGGGCATCAACGCCACCGCTGCCCCGGATCAGCTTGTTGCTCCCTGCCTGGTCGATCCCCATTCGATCCTTGAAACCCCCTTCAGCGGGGATCAGGAAACAGCCGTGAGCCTGCGTCACTGCGCCGCGGCGGCGGGTTACGGACAGATTGCCCTGCTTCCACGCAGCACCACCTGGCGCGATCGACCTGAACGGCTGCAGGGATTCAGCCTCGATCAAGATCAGACGGCAACGGTTCGTCTGCACCTCTGGGGAGGCTTCAGCCGCGGCGGCAAGGCGGACGAATTAGCGCCCCATGGCGATCTGCTCGAACACGGCGCCATCGGCCTGGCCGACGACGACGCCATGGTTCCAACTCCGTTGCTGGAACAGGGTCTGCTGCTGGGAGAGATGGGGGGATGCCCGGTCCTGGTGGCACCTCGTGATCCCGGGCTGCAGGGGGAGGGTCTGGTGAGGGAGGGCGTGGAGACGCTGCGGGCCGGGTGGCCAGCGGATCCGATCACCAGCGAAACCCTGCCCCTCAGTCAGTTGCTGCTGCTGCATCAACGCCATCCAGAGCGACAACTTCGGCTGATGAATCTCTCCACAGCAGCAGCGGTAGTTCAACTCGCCAGCTGCGGGCCCCCTCCCCTGAGCAGCGTGAGCTGGTGGCATCTCCTCACCGACCGCAGCATGCTGGCCAGCAGCGACCCTGGCTGGCGTGTGTGCCCGTCCCTCGGTGGTCCGGAGGATCGCGACCAGTTGATCCAGGCCGTTCAAGAACGAACCATTACCGCCGTGGCTGTTCACGCCGTCCCTCTGGATGCCGAAGACATGGCACTGCCCGGTGACCAGCGTCCCGCAGGACTCAGCGGCCACCATCTGGTGCTGCCAGCGCTGTGGAATGCTCTGGTGCGATCGGGCCGCTGGACTGCGGTCGATCTTTGGCAGGCCCTCAGCTTTGGGCCATCAGCCCTGATCGATCAGCCCCCCGAACAGCTCGAGGAAGGCAGCAGGCGCTGGCTGCTGTTCAATCCCGAGCAACGCTGGTCGGTCGAGAGAAGCACGCCTGGAGCGCCACGCGCTGCCAACATTCCCTGGCTTGGACGGGAGCTTCAAGGCCGTGTTGTGGCCTGTGGACTCAGTTGCTGAGCGGACCAATCCGCGAGGGGGGCCAGAAGCGGAAAACAGCACGCCCGATGATCTGATCGTCGGGCAGGAATGGACCACCGGGCCAACGGCGTGCGTCCTGGCTGTTGCGACGGTTGTCACCCAAAACGACAACGTTGCCTTTCGGAACGACGGCATACAGGCCTTTGCAGCCGATCATTCCATCGCGATCCGAACAGAAGTTGGTGACATAAGACTCCTTGAAGGCTGTGCCGTTGATGCTCACGGCGCCGCGGGTGTTGACCTCCACAACATCGCCAGGAACACCGACCACCCGTTTAATCCAGGCCTCACATTCGGGGTAGCGCTGCACTAAGACGCGATCGACAACCCAGCTAATGCCTGGGAACGTCACAAAGCCGCACTTCAGTGGATTCGGTTCTCCCGACTCCAACTTCCAGACGGGATCGAATGCACTGGGGGAATTGAAGACAACGATCTCCCCACGCTGGGGAGCACGGGAGCGGTACGACAGCTTCTCCACGATTAACTTGTCGCCCACCTGCAGCCCAGGGAGCATCGAACCAGAAGGGATATAGCGAGCTTCGAAGGCGAACTGCCGGAGCAGGAGATAAAGCGAGACCGTGAACAGAAACGGGGCCCAAAACTCCCAAATCGCGCTCACTCTGCCCTTCACATCGGAAGGCCCTTTCTCCGCGTTCAATGTGGGCAGGCTCAATCTTTCGACCCACGATAGGGGGAGCCCGCAGGCACCATGATCCGTCCACGCTGGCAAGCACTCAAGCCGCATCGAGGCCTGCTGAGCTGGCGCCGGTGGGACCAGGCCATTGCCGTCATCGCCGCAGTCAATCTCACCTGGGTCGCCATTGACCTCACCTACATCCCCCTACGCAATTTCTGGCTGCAACGCAATCTTTATCCGGTTCCATCACTGCCTCTGGTGGTCCCCCTGCCATGGCTGCCAGACATCACCCCACTGCTCGACCCCTTAAAAGGCATCGAACCCCATCGCGACACGAAGGCTTATCTCAAGGCCTATACGGCCCTCGATCGAGCACTCCAGGAGAACGGCTCAAGCACGCCAAAGAGCATCGATCTACTGGAGCAGCAGGCGGCACGAACCACGGCACTGATGGACAACAACCCGTTCATCAGCTCAGGCCAGGCCGGCGCGCTGGAGAAAGTCAAGAACCGACTCCGAGCCCGCACCGGGCTGGAATCGGCCCGTGATTCGGCCAACCTTTTGCTGAGTCCCGAGCATCTGAAACGTTCCCCGTGGAGCCAGGAACGTCAGTTCTGGAGCCAGCAGATCCTGCCGCTGGTGGAAAGCAATTACTGGCGAAGCATCGATGAAAACGGACGTCCCAGCGATCTGAGCTGGCGCATCGACACCCCGTTTCAACTTCTGTTCCTGCTCGACATACTTCTGCGCGCATGGCGCCTGAAACAGCGCTATCCGGCAATCCGCTGGCGTGACGCCCTGTTACGCCGCTGGATCGACCTGCCACTGCTGCTGCCTTTTGCACGCTGGCTCAGGGTGATCCCAGTCACAGAGCGTCTCTGCGGAGCAGGGCTGCTGCAACTGGAGCCTCTCCGTGCCGTCATCAGCCGTGGCGTGGTGGCCCTGTTGGCTGTGGAGCTGTTTGAAGTGATCGCCATCCGAGTCGTCGATGCCCTCCAGCAATTGATCCGCTCCCCTCAGCTGCCGGAGAGGGTTCGCGGACTCTGCAGTTACCAAAGCAGTGATCTGAACGATGAACGGGAGGTGGTCGAGCTGCTGCGGTTGTGGCTGCCACTGCTGCTCACCCGTGTTGGCCCAGCCATGCGACCGCAACTGCAAGCCTTGATCAGCCATCTGGTGCAGCAGAGTTTGGACCGCAACGTGGTGCCGGACGCCCTGCGTCGCCTGCCCGGACTGCAAAACGCTGAATCGGAATTCAGCCGCCAGCTTGCGGACAGCATGGTGACCTCTGTCCTCGACCTGTCAAAAGGGGCCGGCAACCGCATCGGTCAGCGTGACCCAGTTCTCGAATCCCTTGGATCCGAAGCCCTCGATCGACTTTGGGAGGAGCTAGCCCACATGCTGGAACAAGGGCCTGTCCTGACCAGAAGTCAGGATTTACTCGTCGCCCTCCTGGAAGAGATCAAGCGCTCCAGCTTCCGGCAGATCCGTGACCAAGGCGATGTGGACGCCCTGATCAGCGAATTGGATGGCTTGAATTTCAGCCCTGGAAGGTCGACTCCCAGAGATCAGGCTTAAAGCCGGTCAGGAACGCGGAGGAATCCACCACCACAAACGGACGCTTGATCAATTTTCCGTCCGCGGCCAAGGCATTGAGAGCCTCGTCATCGGAGAGGGCTTTAACGGCTGCTGCACCCATGGCTCGATAGCTCTGACCGCTGGTGTTGAACAACAGCTTCCGCTCACCAAAAAATTGATAAGCCGCCGAGAGCAGCTCCCTGGAGGGTGGGTTCAGGGTGATGTCGTGCACGTCATGGGCGATTCCTCGCTCAGAAAGCCATGCCAACGCCTTCCGACAGGTGCTGCAGCGGTTGTAGCTGTAGACCTGGAGAATCCCCGCCAAGATTCAGCGGCCAAACAGGGATTTGATCGCACCAACGAGGCTGTTGGAGCCACGGCCAACACCTTCGGCTGGACGGGTGCGAACCGTCACATCACCGTTCACGGTGGTGCGGCAGCTCAAGCGGAAGTTCGCAGGCCGGTCAGCCAGGTACACCTCTTCGACGTCGCTGCGGGGCGAAAGATTGCCCTGACCTTCGATCACCTCCATCACACAGGTGCCGCACTGACCAACGCCACTGCAGTTGTTGAGGTTGTTGAGGCTCTTGTAGGGGTTGATGCCTGCATCAAGTGCAGCTTTTCGCAGATTCGCGCCCTCGATGCAGCCAACCTGCTGGTCTTCCTGCTCGAATCGGATGGTGGGCACAGTTTCGGCGAATCTCAGTGCGCACCAACTTACAAGCATCTGGCCAGAAGAAGGGGACCTTCTCTGAGATCAGTTGGCTGCATTGATACAGGAATCAAGCAACGGCTGAACCGCATCAAGGTCGCGCCAACCGTCAATCGTCACAACTCCTCCTTGGAGCGTGCGGTAAGTCCTGAAAAATTCAGCAACCTCCTCCAGCTGGGATGCCGCAATTTGCCGAATGCTGCGGATCTCGTCTTGACGGGGGTCCGCATCGGGAACACACAGGATCTTCCCGTCGTAAACATCCAAGTCGTGCAGATCCAAAACACCGATGGGGCGGGCCTTGATCAAACAGCCCGCGAAGGTGGGTTCAGCCATGATCACCATGGCATCGAGGGGAGATCCATCCTCCGCCTGCGTGTTGGGGATGAAGCCGTAATCGAAGGGATAACGGACCGAGGAGTGCATCACCCGGTCAAGAACCATCACACCAGCCTCGGCCAGGTATTCATACTTATTTCGGCTTCCCGCCGGTATCTCCACGATGAGATTCACCAATCCTGGCGAAGGAGACGGGGGGAGCTGATGGAGATCCATTCCGTGCAGAAGCGGTTGGGATCAATCGCGGAGAAGGGAACGTTCGATCAGTGATCACAACCACCACTGGGGCGCTGAAGCTGACAACAGCAATCAGAAGCCCAGTGATGGCCGTCACAGAAGCGTGACGACTGAACGGCTCATCCGTCTCGGATGACGCGATGGCGTCATCGCCGGACGGGAGGAAAGCATCTGAGGCCATAGAACGGGAAGCTTCAGCAGCTCCCTCTTCTCATCACAACGTTGATTTCTTCATTCTGTCACTGCTGAAAGCCTGGCGCAGCGATCGTTAAGCAGCGGGACGATCCTGGTGGTCGAGGCGTGCGCTCAGATCAGAGGGTGCCTGCCCACTGCCTTCGAGGTGGGTACGGATCAGGCGGAGCTCTTCCAAAATTGAGCCCAACATTTGCTGGGTTGCTGTTGAAGGAGAGTTCAACACCTCAACCGTGACTTCCTTAATCCGGAGAACATCCTTGGCGAAGCGCGCCACTTCATTGGGATGGAACATCAGCGGATCTTTTTGATCGCTGCGATATTCCGGATTCAGCTTGCGGGGATTGAAGGGGGGATTGAGGTTGCGAGGGTCTGTGTTCGTGTAGCGATAGACCGATGCGCGAGAACGATTAAGAGACTTCTGAACGTCGTCAATCCCCACCAAGGCTTCAGCCTGCGCGGACGCCTGGGCTGAATCCATGGAAAGCTCTGCCTGCTGTTGAAGGTGTGACGTCACAGATTCAACAGACCGAGGAAACATGAGACGTGCCTAGGACAGGCTGGATTGAGCTGGACGGTAGCAGCCGAGACTCAGGGCGCACAGGGGAATTCCAGCAAAACAGACACTTCTACGATCGGCATGCTTCCGAAGCGGTGATAGCTTCCGAATTCCATTTTCTTCCGATCGATGCGCGTCTCCCGCCTGCTGCTGGTGACGCTGCGGGATGTTCCCGCCGAAGCGGAGATCACCTCGCATCAGCTGCTCCTGCGCGGTGGATACATCCGCCGCGTCGGGTCTGGGATCTACGCCTACCTGCCTCTCATGTGGAGGGTGCTTCAAAAGATCACAGCCGTGGTGCGCGAAGAGATGAACCGCGCCGGTGCTCAAGAGACCCTCCTCCCACAGCTGCATCCTGCAGAGCTTTGGCAGAAAAGCGGCCGCTGGCAGGGCTACACCGCTGGTGAAGGGATCATGTTTCACCTCGAAGACCGGCAAGGCAGAGAGCTGGGGCTTGGGCCGACCCACGAAGAAGTCGTCACCAACCTGGCTGGTGAGTTGTTGAAGTCATACCGGCAGCTTCCGGTGAACCTGTATCAGATCCAGACCAAATTCCGAGACGAGATTCGTCCCCGCTTCGGTCTGATGCGAGGCCGCGAATTCATCATGAAGGACGCCTACTCCTTCCATGCCAGCGAAGCGGACCTCCGCGAGACCTACGGCGACATGGATCAGGCCTACCGCCGCATCTTTGAACGGTGTGGCCTCGATGCTGTACCCGTCGATGCCGACAGCGGAGCGATCGGCGGCGCCGCCTCCCAGGAATTCATGGTGACGGCGGATGCCGGGGAAGACCTGATCCTGATCAGCGATGACGGCCAATACGCCGCCAATCAAGAAAAGGCTGTTTCGATCCCATCCGCCGCATCTCCTCTCCCTGATGGCCCGGAAGCATCGATTCCAACCCCTGGCTTGGGCAGCATCGAGAGTCTCTGCGACGCCAAAGGCTGGGATCCGAGCCAAGTGGTGAAAGTGCTGCTGTTCGTGGCGACACTGGACGATGAGACCCTGCAACCGTTGCTGGTCAGCCTGCGTGGTGACCAAGAGGTGAACCCGACCAAAGTCGTGAACGCCGTCAGCCGAATCCTGGAGAAGGGCGTCCTCGATTGCCGTCCGATCACACCAGACGACCAAAACCGTCAGAAAATCGACCCGATCCCCTTCGGATCCATTGGACCAGACCTGTCCGATGACGTCCTGCAGGGTGCCAAGACCTGGGAGCCACGCTTCCTGCGTCTAGCAGACGAAACAGCCACTGAGCTCGCCCGTTTTGTGTGTGGTGCGAATACTCCCGATCAGCACCGTTTCAACACCAGCTGGGCCGCCATCGGGCAGAAGCCGACCAGCCTGGATCTGCGCAATGCACGGGCAGGCGACACCTGCCAACACAACGCGGAATCACGGCTCACCGAAAAACGCGGCATCGAAGTTGGCCACATTTTTCAGCTGGGTCGGAAATATTCCGAAGCCATGGAGAGTCGCTTCACCAATGAAAACGGCAAGACCGAACCGTTCTGGATGGGTTGCTACGGGATCGGCGTTTCCAGGCTGGCGCAGGCTGCCGTCGAACAGCACCACGATGACGGCGGCATCTGCTGGCCGACGGCCATCGCCCCCTTCGAAGCCATCGTGGTTGTCGCCAATATTCAGGACGAGACCCAAGCCCAGCTGGGGGAGGCGCTCTACACGGAGCTTCAACACGCTGGGGTCGATGTGCTGATCGACGACCGCAAGGAGCGTGCAGGCGTCAAGTTCAAGGATGCTGATCTGATCGGCATCCCCTGGCGGATCGTGGTGGGACGCGACGCCGCCGATGGCAACGTTGAGCTGGTGTGCCGCAGCAACCGTGAGGTGCAAAAACTTCCCCAAGCAGAGGCCGTGTCATGCCTGATCAAGGCACTCCACCCCTAAAGTCAGTGGATTCTTAAGGGTTTCATGCTTTCAGCACTGACAGGCCTGCTTCGCCCCTTGAGCCGGGCTGCCGTGGCTCTTGGCCTGGGCTTATGCCTCCTTTTAACGGCATGCAGTGGTGATGCTGAAGCGCGCCTGAGTGGAAACTACGTGGAAGACACGGTGGCGGTCTCTCGCCAGTTGAGGACTGTGATCGACTTGCCCCAAGACGATCCGACCCACGCTGAAGCTGAAGCGGACGCTCGGGCGCTGATCAACGACTACATGTCCCGCTACAGGCCCCAACCGCGCGTGAATGGCCTGAGCTCCTTCACCACCATGCAGACCGCCGTGAACTCTCTGGCCGGTCACTACGCCTCCTACGCCAACCGTCCCCTGCCGGAGGCACTGCATGACCGTATCGCCAAAGAACTCAACAAAGCCGAGAAGTCTGTGGTCCGGGGCAGTTGAGCCCCTGGACACACAAGCTTTGACGAGGCCACCCGAGATCTGAGATACTCGCGGATTGTGCAGATCTGCGGCTTCGGGCCGCCGTGTTCTTGGCCAACGTTGTCGTCATCGGAGCGCAGTGGGGTGACGAGGGAAAAGGAAAGATCACCGATCTCCTCAGCCGTTCCGCCGATGTGGTGGTGCGGTATCAGGGTGGTGTGAATGCAGGCCACACGATCGTCGTTGACGAGCGTGTCCTCAAACTGCACCTCATTCCCTCCGGAATCCTCTACCCCGACACGATCTGCCTGATCGGATCCGGCACCGTCGTGGATCCCAAAGTGATGCTCGGCGAGCTGGACATGCTCATCGCCAACGACATCGATATTTCCGGCCTGCGTCTGGCATCAACGGCCCACGTGACGATGCCTTACCACCGCCTGCTGGATCAGGCCATGGAGAAGCAACGCGGAGCGCGCCGCATCGGGACCACAGGCCGCGGGATCGGCCCCACTTATGCAGACAAGTCCCAGCGCAGTGGCATCCGCGTCATCGACCTGCTGGACGAACAGCGACTGAGCGAACGGCTTGAGGGTCCTCTTCAAGAGAAGAACGAACTTCTTGAAACCATTTATGGCGTGGCGCCTCTGAACGCCGGGGATGTCATCCAGGAATACCTCGAGTACGGGAAGCGCCTCGCGCCCCATGTCGTCGAGTGCACCCAGACCATTCATCAAGCCGCCAGGGAACGTAAGAACATCCTTTTTGAAGGAGCCCAGGGCACGCTGTTGGACCTGGACCATGGCACCTACCCCTACGTCACGTCGTCCAACCCTGTCTCCGGCGGGGCCTGCATCGGTGCTGGCGTCGGTCCGACCTTGATTGACCGTGTCATCGGTGTCGCCAAGGCCTACACCACCCGCGTGGGAGAAGGCCCATTCCCCACGGAATTGAGCGGAAGCCTGAATGACCAACTCACCGAACGGGGTGGGGAATTCGGGACCACCACCGGCCGGCGAAGGCGTTGCGGCTGGTTTGACGGGGTGATCGGTCGTTATGCGGTTCAGGTGAATGGCTTGGACTGTCTGGCTGTGACCAAGCTCGATGTTCTCGATGAGCTCGACGAGATCCAGGTCTGCGTGGCCTATGAACTCAACGGCGAGCGGATCGAGCACTTCCCGAGCAGTGCCGATGACTTCGCGCAGTGCAAACCTATTTTCGAAACGCTTCCTGGCTGGCAGTGTTCCACCGAAGAATGCCGCAGTCTTGAGGATCTCCCCAAGCCGGCCATGGATTACCTGCGCTTCCTGGCCGATTTGATGGAGGTGCCGATCGCGATCGTCTCCCTTGGCGCCAGCCGTGATCAGACCATCGTTGTCGAAGATCCAATCCACGGCCCCAAGCGCGCGTTATTGAGCGCCTGAGCCGCTGAGGTTCATACTTCGGTGCTGCCTTCACAGCACCGATGTCATCTGAGACCCGTTTCCCCAGCGCCTGCAGTCTCGATGTCGTGGGCATCGGCAACGCCATTGTTGACGTTCTGGTTCAAACCGACGACAGCTTCATTAGTGAGCAAGGCCTCCAGAAAGGAGGCATGGCCCTCATCGACGAGGGACAAGCGGAGACCCTCTACAAGGCGAGCGGCCCAGGCCTTGAGACCTCCGGTGGTTCTGTCGCGAACACCATGGTTGGCATCGCCCAGCTGGGGGGTCGCGCCGGTTTCATCGGTCGTGTCCGAAATGACCAGCTCGGCAGCATTTTCAGCCACGACATCCGCGCCGTGGGTGCAAGGTTTGAGACCCCGGCAGCCACCAGCGGAGCCACAACAGCGCGCTGCCTGATTTACGTCACGCCCGATGCGGAGCGGACCATGTGCACCTTCCTGGGGGCCTCCACCCAGCTGGAGCCGGAGGATCTCGATCTATCGATGGTCCAGCAGGCCAAGGTGCTCTATCTGGAGGGCTATCTCTGGGACAGTCCAGCGGCCAAGCGGGCCTTCATCGCCGCCGCTGAAGCCTGCCGTGAAGCGGGTGGCAAGGTCGCCCTGTCCCTCTCGGATGGCTTTTGCGTGGATCGGCACAGGGAAAGTTTCCTCGAGCTGGTGAATGGCCACGTCGATGTGCTGTTTGCCAACGATGTTGAGATTCAGTCGCTTTATGAAACCGAGGACTTCAACCAGGCACTGGAGCGTGTCCGAGGCTGCTGCTCGGTGATCGCAATCACCCGTGGAGCCCAGGGATCCGTCGTGCTGAGTGGAGATCAACGCTGGGATATCGGCATCTTCGGCCTAGGCGACCTGGTGGACACCACAGGAGCAGGCGACCTCTACGCAGGGGGATTCCTCCATGGCTTCACGCAGGGCGAATCCCTCGAGCGCTGTGGTCAGCTCGGTGCTCTTTGCGCCGGCCAGATCGTGACCCAACTGGGGGCAAGATCCCAGGTCTCGCTCAAGCAGCTGGCGACGACACATCTGAACTGAGCTCCGCCAGGGCCCAGGCCCCATAGGCCGGTGAGGACATCACCGGCCAGCTCAACCACTCAGGGGTGTCATAGCTGTGCAGCTGTGAGACAACCGAGCGAAGCGCCTCCAAATGTTGGGTCGAGGTCTTCATCAGCAGTTGCACCTCATGGGACTGCTGCAGGGCCCCCTCCCAGCGGTAGAAGGACTGAACGGGGTGGATGGACACACAGGCCACGAGACGGCGCTCCAGCAAGGCATCGGCGAGGTGTTGGGCACATTCAGGGCTCGCTTCCGTGGTGAGGGCCAACACAAGCCCGCTCGCATCAGTCACGCTCAAGCCACTCCAACAAGGTGCTCACATCCTCGACACAAACCATGCGATCGGGGGGTGCCGGCCGACGCAAGAGCAACAAGCTGAGCTCAAGCTCTCGGGTCAGGCGATGCCAGAGCTGTTCGGTCACTCCACCGGACTGTCGGCACAGCACCGCACTGATGCCCCATCGACGGCAGAGGGCCCGCTCGATCGCCCCCGCCACATCCCCCTGCAGGGGGCGCACCACCGCAAGGTGATCCGGGGGCAGACCCGCCCGCAATGCTGCACATAATCCGTCAGGAGACGGAAGGGCGCGGCCATAGGGGATGGCACCGGCGCGGCGCACAGCAGCAGCCATCACAGGCAGGTGACGACCACCGATGGCCAGAAGCAGGCGCTGGCCCTGCAGCGGCAGCGCAGCCAACGCCTGGGCATCAGTCACCAGGGATGCACCACCCAGTGGTTCAAGGCGACGCTCATAACGCACCAACGGTTGACCAACCTCCGCACAGGCCCTGACCAAGGCATGGCTGATCTGTGATGCGAATGGGTGCGTGGCATCCAACACCCAGCGGAAGGGTCCCGCCTGGCGCAAGGCGTCCGTGATCCCGCCAATGCCCTGCAAAGCACCGACCGAGATCCCCTCCAACGCGAGCCCCGCATAGGCATTCGCCGCACTCGGGGTCACCACGCTCACGCTCACCCGCCAGTGGCGGCGGGTGAGATCTCGCACCAACTGCGGCCCCTCACCAGTTCCAGCCAGCAGCAGCACACGACGCTGGTCATTCGCGAGCCCTTGCATCAGGATGTGCCCCAACTCCAGATCAAGCCATGAACCATTGCGTGCTCGAAGTGGAGGTGATCGACGCACCGACGGTTCGATACACCCAGGACAACCAGACTCCCATTGCCGAGATGGCCGTGCGCTTTGACGCCCTGCGGGAGGGTGATCCGCCAGGAGAATTGAAGGTGGTGGGCTGGGGCAACCTTGCCCAGGAGCTGCAGAACCGGGTGCAGACGGGACAGCGCCTTCTGATTGAAGGCCGGTTGCGGATGAACACCATGCCCCGGGGCGATGGCATGAAGGAAAAACGGGCTGAATTCACCCTGGCTCGGCTGCATCCGATCGGTGCGGCATCCACGGGTTCATCCCCCGCGGGCCGACCACCAGCACCAGCCCCAGCCGCAGGTCGCCAGGCCCCAGCAGCAGCGCCAACACCTGTCGCCAAAGAGCCCGAACCGGCCAGCTGGAATGCCGCTCCCCTGGTTCCCGACACCGACGACATTCCGTTCTGAATCAGGGGATGCTCCACCTTCGGAGCGTTTTACCGATCGCCTGCATCCTGCAGCTCTGAGGCTCGGGTGATCAGTTGCCCGAGCTCTCGCTCCAAAGCTGCAAGGTCAAGCCTGAGTTCGGGCCAACGCCCGCCGTCAATCTGCTGCAGCAACCAGCTGCGATCGCGATCGAGCTGCTGCAAGAGATCGTCCATGCCAGTCGACGAAGGATCAGGCATCAAGCTCAGGCTGCGGATCTCCATCCTGATGGGCCAGAGGTCAAAATGGCGATCAAGCCAAGGCCTTCATGAAGGATTTCCTCTCCCCCGGCAGCCTCATCACCATCGCTGGAGGCGTCCTGACGGTGGTCGGTGCCACCGCCTACGCCACGGGAAGCGCCAACCTCAGCCTGCCCACAATTTTCTATGGCATCCCCATCCTGTTGGGGGGGCTGGCTCTGAAGTCGTCGGAACTGCCACCCGCAATCCGGGTGACACCCATCAAAACCTTCCAAAAAGAGCGCGAAGCGGCCCCTGAATTAGGCAAATTGCTGGGTGACGTCACGCGCTGGCGCTACGGCCAGAAAGCCCATTTGGAAACCTCGCTCGAGGCTCTCAAGCTCTGGGACGAGGACACCCCGCCGCAATTGGAGGAAATCGAAGAGCTGCATTTCGACACCGGCTATGGCCTGCGGCTCCGCTTTGTTTTGGGAGCCGTCCCCATCGAACGCTGGCAGGAGCGACAGGAGCGGCTTGGTCGTTTCTTCGCCAAGGGGATGCGGGCGGAACTACGGGAATTGGATCAGCAGCGGCTCGATCTTGTTCTGCTTCCAGCGGGAGAGGCCTAACCCATGGCCCAACCCGCCCAGAACAACGATGACGCCTTACGGGTGTCGGTGCTGAGTGAAGCGCTCCCCTACATCCAGCGCTTCTCTGGACGACGCATTGTGATCAAGTACGGCGGAGCCGCTATGGCCCACGCCGAGCTGCGTTCTGCGGTCTTCCGCGATCTGGCGTTGCTGGCATGCGTGGGGGTCCAACCCGTTGTGGTTCATGGCGGTGGCCCCGAAATCAACCAATGGCTGGAGCGGCTGGAGATTCCGGCCGAATTCCGCGATGGACTTCGCGTCACCGACGCCGACACCATGGATGTGGTGGAGATGGTGCTGGTGGGTCGCGTCAACAAACAAATCGTGAATGGGCTCAATCAGCTCGGCACCCGTGCCGTTGGCTTGAGTGGCAGTGATGGAAGCCTTGTGGAGGCGCGCCCCTGGGGAGATGGCAGCCATGGACTGGTGGGGGATGTCGCCCGCGTGAATCCCGACGTGCTGGAACCCCTGCTCAACAAGGGCTATGTGCCGGTCATTTCCAGCGTGGCGGCGACCCCCGATGACGGCCGTGCTCACAACATCAACGCCGATACGGTGGCCGGGGAACTGGCAGCGGCCCTGGAGGCCGAAAAACTCATCCTGTTGACCGACACCCCCGGCATCCTCAAAGACCGGGACGATGCCGACTCCTTGATCCGCAAACTTCGCCTGTCGGAAGCGAGACAGTTGATTGAAGACGGTGTTGTCGCAGGGGGCATGACCCCAAAAACGGAATGCTGCATCCGCGCCTTGGCGCAAGGAGTAGCTGCTGCCCACATCATTGATGGCCGGGTTCCCCATGCCCTGTTGCTCGAGGTCTTCACCGATGCCGGCATCGGCACCATGGTTGTGGGACGCAGCTGAAGGGTGAGCGAGCAGAACTCAGCACTGGACCTGTCCGAAGCGGAGGCGGCCCTTGATCGCGGGGACTACGGACTATGCCTGGAGCTGCTCCTCCCCCTAGCTGAAACCCACCCGCCCAATAGTCCTGAGGGGCCCCGCCTGCGTTTCCTGATGATCACCGCCTGGATGGGGCAAGGGCAGGACGACAAGGCCATCGCCACCTGCCGTCTGCTGAGTCGATGCCGAGATCCCAAGCTGCGCCAGCAAGCGCAACAACTGCTCGGAATTCTCGAAGCCCCCAGCCTGGATCGTCCGGAACGCTGGTCAATGACAATGCCGCAGCTGGAGCTGAATGCCTCCGGCAGCGGGCAGACGAGCCCCATGCGACGGCGGCGCTCCCGGCGCCCCGAACCACCACCACCACCACCGACGGGACCGACGCGCCCACCGGCGGCAGGGTTCGCCGTGTTCGTCCTGGCGGTTTTGCTGGGGATCACTCTGCTTTTGAGTGGCTGCGTGCGGATCCAGGCCGATCTTGAGCTTCGTGGCCCGGATCGACTGGCCGTCACCTGGGACGTGCAGAGCACCCAGGAACGACAGCTGCCCTGGCAAGACCAATTTGAGCGGGACCTGAAACGGGAGGTGTCGGGGCTAAGGATCGAGCAGGTGGGTCCTGGACACCAACGCATCAGCAGTCGCGTTGTGTCATCGCACGATCTGGCGCAACAGATGGCCTCCGTGGTGGAAGTGGCGGGTCACGCGGCGGGAGTCTCACTCCCAGCACCGGTGCTCAAGCTCGAGGAACGCAACTGGCTCCTGGGGGTGCAGCAGCACGTGCAACTGATCGTCGACCTCAGCAATCTTCCCGAGATTCCAGGGCTCGACGTGCATCTGAGCCTCAACCATGGACGAATGGAGAGCACGGCTCATTCCGGCACAACCACCGAGCTCAGTTGGCAGGGTTGGCGCTGGAATCCGCTCGGCCTCGGGGGGCTGGTGATTTTGATCCTGCTGTCGAGCAGCCTGCTGCTGCAGGTCGTGCGGCGAAAACTGGGCTTTGGCTTCCCAGAACTGCCCTCCTGATCAAAGCTGCTGCGGATCGGGATCCACGGTGAGCGCCACACCACGAGGCAAGCCATCCCAGAGCTCCTGCCCCGAAGGCAACGGGAGAGAGGAGCCCGCTGGCCCATGCAGCAGCAGCTGCCATCGGCTCCGTCCGGCCACTCTGGCCACCGGGGCAGGGGCAGGCCCCAACAACCACCAGCTCTGGCTCTGACAGATCGGCCGAATCCGCTCCGCAAGCACTGCTGCCGCCGTTGCTGTTTTGCTCGGGGAGTCTCCCGAGAGACGCAACAGACAAGCGCGACTGAAGGGCACCAGGCCAGCCTCCTTGCGAAGGGCCACCTCCTGGGCCAGAAACGCTTCATAGCGACCATCCACCAGGTGTTGGATCACCGGATGCTCTGGGGTGTAGGTCTGCACCAACACTTGCCCCGGTCGCTCGCCCCGGCCAGCACGGCCCGCCAACTGCAACAACAACTGCAGTGCCTGCTCTCCTGCGCGTAGATCGGGGCGGTGCAGAAGCCCATCCGCCGCGAGCACCGCCGCCAGGGTGACCCGCGGCAGATCCATCCCCTTGGCCAACATCTGGGTGCCGATCAAGACATCTGCTTCTCCAGACGCAAAGCGATCCAACAGGCGGCGATGACCATCCCGCCCCCCTGTGGAATCCCGATCGAAGCGGAGCAAGCGAAGCCCTTCAAGCTCCTTGGAAAGAAGTTCCAACACCTTCTGCGTGCCTGCGCCAAAAGGTTTGAACGCCGTGGAACCACAGTGACTGCAACGGTTCTCTAAGTCCTCACGATGGTCACACCAATGGCATCGCAGCCACTGGCGTCCCCCCTGGCCGCGGTGGACGGTGAGAGCCACATCGCAGTGGGGGCACATCACCACTTCGCCGCAACTGCGACAACTCAAAAAAGGGCTGTATCCCCGGCGAGGCACCAGAACCACCGCCTGTTCGCCTTGCTCGGGCAACGCCGCAAGACGATCCATCAAGGCACGGCTCACCAGGCGCTTGTGTCCTTCAGCCAACTCATGGCGCATGTCGATCACATGCACAGGAGGGAGAGCCTGCCGGGAAATCCGTTCCGTCAGGCGCACCAGGGTCAAGGGGCCATCGGAGCCCGATTGAATCCAGCTCTCGAGCGACGGTGTGGCACTGCCCAGCACAAGCCGTGCCTGTTGCATCACAACCCGATCCAAGGCCACGTCGCGGGCGTGATAGCAAGGCATCGGTGCGTCTTGCTTGTAAGAGCTGTCGTGCTCCTCATCCAGAACGATTAATCCCAGAGGCTTCAGAGGAACAAACACGGCGGAGCGTGTCCCAACCACCACCAACGGTTGATCCGCGGCGAGACAGCGGCGCCAGCTCCGAACCCGTTCGGCGTCACCACAACCGCTGTGATATTCCACGACGCGCGAGCCAAAGCGTCTGCGGCAGCGATCGATGAGTTGGGGGATCAAACCGATCTCAGGGGTGAGCAGCAGCACATGGCGGCCCCGCTCCAACTCCTGGGCAGCCAGTTGGAGATAGACCTCGGTCTTACCTGAACCGGTGATTCCCCACAGCAATAGGCCACGCCCCGGCGAAAGCTGCTGGTAGGCATCAACCACGGCCTGCTGTTCAGCGGTCAAGGCCTGGGGAGGCTCCTGGGGTGCATCGTCAACGGCCCCCTTGTGCTCAGCCCGCCGGCGCTCACGCACCAAGTAGCCCTGCTCGACAAGGGTGGTCAGCAACTGGGCACCAAACCCACTGGCCAGCAGGTCCTTTTGCCAGCTGCCTCCACCCTGGCCCTCCAACCAAACCAGAAGCTCCCGCTGGCGGGTGGTGGGCTGGTCCGCATGATCGGGGGGATCACAACCCTGGATCCACCACATCTGACGTCCCCCCGCCAGCGAGCGTTGGCCCGCCTGACCAATCCAGCCCGCCGGCAGAGCTGCCTTCAACGTGCGAAAGGCACTGAGATGACAACGGTCGGCGACCCGCTCCAACCAGCTGTACCAATCCGGATCGACAGCAGCCCGCTGCAGGAGTGATTCAACAGGTTGCAGTCCTGGGGGCTCCTCCGCTCCCCACTCCCGCTCCGCGACCACCAGCCCATGCATGGCGCGACCCCGAAGGCGCACCTGAACAAGGTCCCCTGGCATCAATCCCATGGCCGGATCAGCGGAGTAACTGAAGGACCGCCCCTCCCTGCCGGCCTCAAGCCAGACATCAACGCAGCGCCTCGGATGCGACAGGACCTTGCAAACTTCGGAAGACTTCATTAACGTGAGGAGGTTGGACGTTTTATGCCAACCCTGCGCTCGATCCAGAGGGAAGACACAGAGTCTGAAGTCAAGGCCTTGTCCTTGCCACTTTGACCGGTCTGAGACCACCCCGGACAGCACAGACAATCAGTCCAAGCGTTTCGTTGACTCGCGGACACCACCATCAGCCCATGATCTCCGTCTCAGCGTCAGCTGCGTCGTGTCCTTTCGTTCAGACAGGAGATCAAGGCCATCACGGCTTCTGCCGTGGTTGAGGTGTTTCCGCATTTGCGTCCCCCTTCATCCGACTTCGACTCACCATGACCCCTGCTGCCACCAAAGCTGCCAAGCCGGACATCGTTCTTTTGGCCAATGCTGATGGCACGGTGAAGGAAGTCTCTTCGAGCTCCAGCAAAGAAACCAAAAAAGCTCCCGCACGCCGACGCACCAGCAAGACAAGCGCGAAGGACCTGAACGCTGCGGCCGATGAGCTCTTGGCCGCGGCCGATCAAGCCAAGGCTTCGGGCACCACCAAGAAAGCAGCCACCGCCAAGAAGGCAACAAAGGCAAAAACCACCACCAAGAAGGCAGCCACCAAGAAAGCAACCACAGCCAAGGCAGCTACAGCTCAACCAACAGCTGAAGAGAAGGCCAAAACAGCCGCTGCCGAGAAGGAAGCCAAGGCCAAAGCCCTGGCCAGCATCAAAATCGGCCCCAAAGGCGTTTACACCGAAGACTCCATCCGGGTTTACCTGCAGGAAATCGGACGGATCCGCCTGCTGCGTCCCGATGAAGAGATCGAACTGGCCCGCAAAATCGCTGACCTTCTCTATCTCGAGGAACTGGCGTCTCAATTTGAAAGCGACAACGGTCGGGAGCCCGACAAAAAAGAGTGGGCTGCGTTGGTGGAAATGCCACTCATCCGCTTCCGCCGTCGCTTGATGTTGGGCCGACGGGCCAAGGAAAAAATGGTGCAATCCAACTTGCGCCTCGTTGTCTCGATTGCCAAGAAGTACATGAATCGGGGCCTGAGCTTCCAGGATCTGATTCAGGAAGGCAGCCTTGGCTTGATTCGTGCAGCGGAAAAGTTCGATCACGAAAAGGGCTACAAGTTCTCCACCTACGCCACCTGGTGGATTCGTCAGGCCATCACCCGAGCCATCGCCGACCAGAGCCGCACCATTCGCCTACCGGTGCACCTTTACGAAACCATCTCCAGGATCAAAAAGACCACCAAGGTTCTTTCCCAGGAATTCGGCAGGAAGCCCACCGAGGAAGAAATCGCTGAATCGATGGAAATGACCATCGAAAAACTGCGGTTCATCGCCAAGAGTGCCCAGCTGCCGATCTCCCTGGAGACCCCCATCGGCAAAGAGGAAGATTCCCGTCTCGGCGATTTCATCGAAGCCGACATTGAGAACCCCGAACAGGACGTCGCCAAAAACCTTCTCCGTGAAGACCTCGAGGGAGTCTTGGCAACGCTCAGCCCCCGTGAGCGGGATGTGCTTCGCCTCCGCTATGGCCTCGACGACGGTCGCATGAAAACCCTTGAGGAAATTGGCCAGATTTTCGATGTGACCCGCGAGCGGATCCGTCAGATCGAGGCCAAGGCCCTGCGCAAGCTGCGCCATCCCAACCGCAATGGGGTACTCAAGGAATACATCAAATAGATCGTCCGGCCCGAGGCTGCCTCCAAACAGTCTCGGGAGTAATACATAAGTACATTCCCCCTGGCTCAAAGCACCGATGGGCTCCTATAAAGAGCCAGAGGGAATTGAGACGCCCTCCTCACACGGAAGAGATCAAACCCCAGTCTGAGACTGGGGTTTTCCTTTTTAGAAATTCAGGTTCAGCTCCACACTTCACTGGGAGCCTTCGAAGGTCTCCGTAAATTCCTGGAAAGCGCGCTTCAGGCGCTCCACGGGAGTTTCTTCAAGAGGGCACTCTTGGCGCGTTTCCTGGGCATAGGCCTGAAGCAGAAGGGCATCGGGCTCAAGCACAGAGGCCACTGCAGCCTTGAACAGCACCAGATTGGGCTGGGACGTCAGCCCCAGCAGGTAAGGCTGAAGCACCCAACTGGGCTGAGCATCGCTCGACGGCTCCACGACGGGGCGAACCAGACGCGGCCGCAGCAACTGATAGGCATGGTCACCATCGCGATCCGTTGTGTGCCGGAGCCGCGCCAGCAAGACATCGCCACTGCACAACAGGACAAGACGAATGCACCCTTCTGCCATCAACGGAATCATGGTCTCCTGCTCCTGGGTTTCAGGGGCAACCGAGCCAATCGCTCCCGCCTGACGAACGCCATTAACGACGGGTCCCGGCATGACTCTCCTGCGTTGATTGGGAATGTTAAGCGTTCTTCACAAAGACGATCTTCTCTTTCGAAGCTTCACAACCTCAAGGGTGTCAATCCATGGAGACCTGCCCAAAAGCGTAGGCTGGGCGGCTGATTCGCCCTCTTCATGGCCCTCACCGAACTGCGCATCGCCTCACGACGCAGCCAGCTGGCCATGGTGCAGACCAATTGGGTCAAAGCGGAACTCGAAAAGGCCCATCCAGGCTTGAAAATCACCGTGGAGGCCATGGCCACCCAGGGCGACAAAATCCTGGATGTCGCCCTGGCCAAAATCGGCGACAAAGGCCTGTTCACCAAAGAACTGGAAGCCCAGATGCTGGTGGATCGTGCGGACATCGCCGTCCACTCCCTGAAAGACCTGCCGACCAACCTTCCTGAGGGGCTGATGCTCGGTGTCATCACCGAGCGGGAAGATCCGGCTGACGCACTTGTCGTGAATGCCAAAAACCAGGCCTACAAACTCGACACACTCCCTGAAGGATCTGTGGTGGGAACCAGCTCCCTACGCCGCCTGGCCCAGCTGCGTCACCACTACCCCCACCTGATTTTCAAGGACGTTCGAGGGAATGTGATCACTCGGCTGGAGAAGTTGGACAGCGGCGATTACGACTGCCTGATCCTGGCTGCAGCCGGTCTTGGCCGCCTGGGCTTTGCCGATCGGATCCACCAACTGATCCCCGGCGATATCTCCCTGCACGCCGTTGGCCAGGGAGCACTGGGCATCGAATGCGTGGAGGGCAAGCCCGAAGTGCTGGAGGCAATCAAAGTGCTGGAGCACAGTCCCACCTCCCAGCGCTGCCTGGCCGAACGCGCTTTTCTGCGGGAACTGGAAGGCGGCTGTCAGGTTCCCATCGGAGTGAACACCCACTTCGAAGGCGATCAACTGATCCTCGTGGGCATGGTGGCCAGCCTCGATGGCAAACGCTTGATCCGCGACCAGGCCAGCGGCCCTGCCAGCGACCCCGAAGCCATCGGCCTCTCCCTCGCCCACACCCTCAAAGATCAGGGTGCAGGAGAGATCCTCAAAGAGATCTTCGACACCGTTCGCCCTGAAGCCTGATCAACTGCGAATCTCAAGGCGCGTACCAACATCCACGGCTTCAAACAGCTGCCGGATGTGGCTGTTGAGCATGCGCACGCAGCCAAGACTGACGGCAGCACGAATCTGAACCCAGTGCGGCCACGCCGTTCCATGAATGCCAAATTCGCCGCGGCCATTGCGGTGAAAGGCCATGTAGCGATCGCCGATGGGGCTGCTGGGTCCGCGCAACTCCCGCCGCTGCCCCGCCTTGTTCGTCACATAGATGGGATCGACTTTCTTGGTGAGAATGGCGAACTCCCCCTTAGGGGTGGGCGTCTTCGGATCACCGATCGCCACCGGCCACGATCCAAGCCGCTGGCCACCGCGAACAAGAGAGATCTGTCGCTTGCTCAGGTCGAGAACGATGCGCGACTCCCGCGGAACACGCTGCAACGCCACCTCAGCGGAATGAGCGGAAAGCGACGGCAGCAAAGATCCCGCCAACACACCGCCCAAGAGCACTGAAAGCAATGGCCACTTCATGAGACGCACAAGACCCATTGGTCTCAACGTATTCATCGCTGCGCGAAAAAACCGCAGACCTGGGCTGCCAATTTGAACTCTTCAGATTCTTTTTGTTCTCAAGCATGAGACTGACAATCCAGCGGTACCCTTCACCAACTCTCTTTTCTGCGTGTTGACCTCCACGGCGATCGCAACGGCGCGGCCAACCCTGCTCCACGGCAATGCCCTCAGTCAGGAGGTTCAATCGATCAGTTTTCGCTTCTCCGACGTCGTCAGCAACCGCAGAACCTTCCTTGCCGCTGCCTGGACGCTGCGGCGACGGGGGATCATTTGCCTGCGGGAAGCGGCACCTGCTGACCTAATCGCGTCGATCAACAGCGATGTCGCCCAGCTGCTCGAGGAAATCGAATCAGGAGATCACGGTCGACTCGCTTCCCTGGCCTATCTCAATCTTCCCGATCACCGTGTGCTGAAGGGCTACAACCAGTTCCGCGATGCGGATCGGGCCGTCATCAACTACCGGGTTAAACGCCCCGATGGCCGCAGCGGCAGCGATGCGGGAATGATCGACATCTTTCATCCAGAGCGCCTCTCAGAAAGCCTGAACTCCAGCATCCGAGAGTGTCTTCAGGAAACCTTGATTCAGCGCTTGCTTCTGGCGAGCAGCTTCAATCGTCTGCGGGTGAAATGCCGCAATCTTTACCTCAACCGCGGGGTTCAGGACACGCGCAGCTACCACTGCGATGGACGCTCCCTGAAGTTCAAATCCTTCGTTTACCTCAGCGATGTTCAATCGCTGGCCGATGGGCCCTATTGCTTTGTGCCCAGGTCCCAACGCCGACGACGGCTCTGGTGGCGCAATGCCCGCTACAACAAACGGCACGGTCTGGGACCGTTTGAATTCAGTCAGCTGCAAGGGGCTGAAGCCATCGCTTTGTTTGCCAAGGCAGGAGACATGGTGCTCTCATCGCAGCGCGGCGCCCACTGCGGTCACCCGCAACACCCTCAAGCACGCCGTGCCGTCCTGGTGAACATGTTCCAGCGCTGAGCCATAAAAAAGGCGGGGACATTCCCCGCCTGATCACCAGCCAACGACTGGATTGTTCAGTCCACCAGCTTGGGATCGATCTCAGCCATGTAGCGAGCCTCACAGCTCTTGATGATCTCAATGGCTTTTTCGGTTCCAAAGAAACCGTTCACCGTGCAGGTGCCGGGCTTCTTCAGATCCTTGTAGTGCTCCCAGTAGTAGGTGGTCTCTTTCTTCCAGTGATCACCGAGATCTTCCCAGCTCTTGATGTGATCCATACGCTTGTCATCGGCAAGCACCGCGATCACCTTGTCGTCAACTTCGCCACCGTCGTCGAAGGTCATGATCCCGATGATGCGGGCTTCCACAATCGAACCCGGAATCAAAGGCTCAGTGACACCAACAATTTCAATGTCGAGAGGATCACCGTCTTCATCCCAGGTGCGGGGGATGCATCCGTAGGCGAAGGGGTAAGCCAGGGAGGAGTAACCGACGCGGTCCAGCTTGAGATGGCCGGTTTCCGTGATCAGCTCGTACTTGTTGATCGTGTTGGAGTTGAGCTCCACGATCGTGTTGAGACGAAGTTCGGCTTCATCAGCGAAGGCCGGCAGCACATGCAGCAAATTGGGCATGCTGCGGCTGGGTGCCTGATCGAGGTTGGCCATAAACGGCGATGAACAGCGCGGCGCATCCTACGGGCACCTCATCCACCCAGGCCTGAAACAGCTAGGACGCTTGGTGCAACCGATCAAGCTTGTTCTCCAGATAGCCAAGAAAGGCTTCGGTGCTCAAGGCACGACCGCTGACCTTTTCCACCAATTGCTCCGCATTCACACTGCGACCGAGGGGGTGCACATGCTCACGGAGCCAATCCAGAAGCGGCGTGACATTGCCACGCTCAACATGCTCTTCCGGAGCACCGATCGCCTCCGCCATCGCTTCGCTTAACTGCGCACTGATCAGGTGCCCCAACAGATAAGACGGGAAATAGCCAAACAGCCCTTCACTCCAGTGCACATCCTGAAGACATCCCTCCGCATCGTTCATGGGACGGACTCCCAGGAGCTCCCCGTAACGCCGGTTCCATTCGCCGGGCAGATCCTTCACCGCCAACCCGTTCTCTAACAAGGCGATCTCGAGGTCGGTGCGAATCAGGATGTGGAGGCCGTAGCTGAGTTCATCCGCCTCAACGCGGTTCAAGCCTGGCGAGATGGGGTTCATGGCCTGCCACATCTCCTGGGCACAGCTGAAGGGAGCTCCAGCCTGAGCAAAACGGGGCCACCACTGCTCCGCAAACGGACGACTCCGGGCAACGCGGTTCTCCCAGAACAACGACTGACTTTCATGAACGGCCATCGAGGTGGCCTGACCCAGCGGCCAGGCAAACCACTGGTGGCTTTGGTCTGGCAAACCTTGTTCGTACAGGGAGTGTCCCCACTCATGGGCGGTGGCCAGGAAGCACGACAACGGCTGTCCAGGCACCACACGCGTGGTGATCCGGTAATCCGCCGGTCCCACCGTGATGGAGAAAGGGTGTGGGGAGCGCGCCATGCAGGTGATGGCGGGGTTACGGCCCCAGGCCTGCAGGAGCCCATCACAGAGATGTTGCTGGCTGGACTCATCGAGATCCCAGTCCGCTGATCGTGGGCGTGGATGGGTGGATGCCTGAGCGACCAAGTGCGGCAACCGTTCCCGCAAGGGAGCAAACAGGGCCTCGAGACGTTCAAGCCGAAGGTCCGGTTCAAAGGGTTGCGCCAGGGTCTCCCAGCACGAGCGGAGCTCGTTCAGCTGTTTGGCCTGCTCCTGGCGCAGGTCAATCAACGTCTGCAGTGCGGGTGCAAAGAGGCTGAAATCAGACGCCGTTCGAGCCTGCTGCCACAGGTTGTAGCCCTCAGCCTTGGCCGTCGCCAAGGCGGCGACCAGGGCTGGGTCGAGAGCCTGCTGCCTGCACAGGTCCTGCTCCAGTAAATCCAAATTGCGGCCCTGCTCGGGGCATCGTTCACCGGAATTCCAATGCTCACGAGCTGCAGCCAGCACATCCGCGTAGGCCGCGGAGCTCTGACGTGCATGAAGCTGGGTCGCCAGAAGCGTGAGCTGCTCACCTCGCCAGGGTGCACCACCAGAGGGCATGCGGGTGTTCTGATCCCAATACAGCGTGCTCTGGATCGAACCGAGCAGCTGTGTTTCACGCAAATGGGCTCCCAGCTGCCCCCAAGCCATTGCGGCAGAAGCCATCTCGCTCTCCTTTCAATCAATTTAACGACTCTGGGGGTGGCATCGAAGCTGCGATGCAGGGCATGGTGAAGCAGTTCGGTCTTCCTGCATCGATGCGCCGACTGATGCTGCGCGCAGCCTTTGGGCTCGCCCTTCCCATGGCTCTTTGGCCGCTCAAACTGATCTACCGACAGCCGTCGACCATCCAGTGACGCCGGTCAGTGCAACTCACATCGGCCTCGGCACAGGGTCTCCAAATCCGCTCGCCCCGTCATTTGAAGCCGCCGGGCCGCCCAAATCCCATATACCCAATCGACCACGCCACCGATGACTGGCCAGCGGGTCGGTGCGTACAGCCACCCCAGACCAATCAGGCGGTACGCCTCACGAAAGACGGCCACATCCCGCAGCACCTCACCGGAGCCCGCAATGGCATGAATGCGGCCCATGGCAGCGCGGTAGCTGATGCCTTCATGGGCCTCAGGGTCGTACCCCGCAGCATCGATATCAACAAACTCAAGCCGGCCCCGACGGTCACGCCGCTGCAGAAAGCGAACTTCCCGCACACACAACGGACAGCCCCCGTCGAAAAGCAGGGTCAGTTCGGGGGCAGAGGGACTGGCCATGGACTCAGGCGGTGCTGCAACACGCAAAGTAAGGAGAGAACGCTCGAGAGTGGTGGGAGTGCAGCAGATCCTGCATCAGATTTCGGTCCAAACCCCTGGGAAAGGGTTCACCCGTCTGGACGGTCGGTTGAATGCCTGGATCCGCAGCACGGGCCTGGACCAAGCCGTTCTGCACCTCACCTGTCTGCACACCAGTGCAAGCCTCACGATCAACGAGAACGCTGATCCACGGGTGCTGCAAGACCTTGATGCGTGGATGGCCGATGCCGTTCCGGAACACCGCCGCTATCTCCATGACGACGAAGGAGCGGATGACATGCCGTCCCATATCCGAACAGCACTCACCAGCCAAACCCTCAGCCTGAGCGTCAGTGGAGGACAGCTGCTGCTGGGCACCTGGCAAGCCGTGTACCTCTGGGAGCACCGCAGCGCTGCTCACACCAGAACGATCGCCTGCCACCTTTTCGGCGAACCATCCAGCGTCACGGCACCTCGTTCCACGACGCAGAACGCCTCAGCCAAGCCTCAAACCCTGTTGAGTCTTCGCAATGCGGAACGGATCAATCAAGCCATTCAGGCGAGACACGACCCCAATGCCTGGGAAACAGACAATGGCATCGATACAGACACCGATCTGATGATTGATCGATTGCATGATCTGAGCGACTAAGCCTGGAGGATGCGAAATGGATGATTTAGTGGTTGTCTTCATGTCGGTTCCATGACCCTTGGGCAGGTTCTACGGATTGTTGTTGTCAGCGGTTTGATCGTCCTGTTCTGGGTTTGGATCGATCCCGCTTTTGCAGTCGTCCTCGGGATCATTTCGATGGGGGTTCTGAGTGTTGCCAACCGCCATCCCAAGCCTCGTTGGATCCAAAAATTTTGGGCTTATTGCATTGAGCGTGGTCAGCACGACAGGGAGCTTCCTTAACGCCTTACAAATTCAAATCTGGTGAGGAGCCCTTGATAACAACGCTTCCCTTAATCATGGCTGGTGGCTCCATGCATCACAGACTGGATAACGCTGCACTGACTCCCCGTGAAGGGGAAGGGAGTCAGTGCAGTGACCAGCAACAGATGACGTGGATCAAGCCATCGGATGCACAACACATTCCTACGCGTCATCCACAATCACTTTGGCTTGGGAGTCATGGGCAAGATAATATTCGGATGAAGCATTGGTACCGATCAAAGTCTTCCAGGTCCGAAGCCACATCCACATCTCGACCAGCATCAAAACAAGTCAAGAAACAAACAATTCATTTGGATGAATCAGTCATTCTCACAAGCAAGGCAGTAGTTCTGAGCGGCAACAATTCCAACACAAATGGAGATTAAATACTTTGCGGCCGTGCTTTGACGAAAATAGATTAATTGCACCCGTCGATGCAGCAAAGCTGCTTCAGTTTGCTGCCTTGCTAGTAGCTCTTTAGCTTCTACACGCCGTCCCATAAAAGACTATGTCCCTAGCACACTTCAACACATCACAGGCGATCATGACTTGAATCGCAATGAAGTTTCATGACCACTGCAAAAGTACTCGTTCGATCTCGACGCTACCCAGCCGAGATGAATTCAGGCCGCAGCGACCTCTCCCGAAAAGAAGCAATCCCTACACAGAAGCCTCCAGCCCCAAAACCTCTCCGATCAGCTCAATAGTCCCGGAAAAATAAAACGAATTTTCAGCGCGAAACTCACTGCCGAACAGAGCACAATTCATGGTTGTTACCACTGCAAGCTCCAACACCTTGGCAAGATAACTCAAACCACCCTCGTCGATGGCGGCAAAGAATCCACTCAATTCTTTGAGATCAGCTAAATTATTTTCAATAAAATGATCACCTTTACCTTTCAACATTGAAGAGTATTTCTCCAGAGCAGTGCTCACAAACAAAATAATAGTATCCTCCGAACCTCTTGCGAAGTTCTGAGCATCACGCTTACTTTCATCATCAAGAGGCTTGAACGTCTCCTGGATAGCAGCCTGCACTGCTGGAGACTGCATCACCCATAACATCTGACTTTTCAGCTCTGACTCTTCACAGCAGCCAATCCTGAACTGGCTTTGCGCCCATAAAGCTGCAACCGTTAGGCCAACGAAGCCTGCTGTTCGTGCACCCATGATTCCGTATTGACGCAAATGATCTGTTGCCTGCAATAGAAGTTGCGATTTCTTCAGGGACTCATCATCCTCAGCAGCCGAAGGATCTTCACGTTTCTGGTGATCAACCCATTCAGCAATGGATGCGGTCATCATCACTACTGCTTTCTCAAAATTTTCACGGGATGGTTCAGAGCTCCTACCAGGCGCGTCGAGCATTCACTTTTCTGCAACAACCAAAGCTACCACCAGCACTTAACACTGATAGTTACAACCTGTACAGCAACACCATGCTATCGCCGCACTTGCCAGCTAAAACGCCATGGCCTTGACCTGCACAGGGAGAGAAGTAGCGCAAGAATCAATTGAACTAATTACATACAAATGCTTAATAATTATCTTCAATAGCAACCAACATCCTCCAAAACTTTAAGAGCCAATTCTAGTTCAAGTCTTAAATTCAAACCTTTCTGCATTCAATACGAACAAGCCAAATCGATCCCCAAACAACCACTCATCACCGAACATTCCAAGCAGCGTGGGGCTGTACCTGCCTCGCACCATCCACCAGGCTCTCCAAGAGCCTCGTCTGCCAAAGAGGCCTTAAAAATGGTGAAGGACTGGTCGTCAAGGGAGTTCACAACGCTTGGCATGTCTCTCCCTCCCGCCAGAATGGTTGGGTGAATTTGCGAGCTGATGCCGGTTGAACTTCTCGACGCCACCCAGAAGTCGGCGCTCGCTACACGTTTGCCCCACTGGAGCGTTCAGGAGGAACGATTGCACCGCGATCTGCAGTTCAACAGTTTCGTTGAGGCGTTTGGATTCATGGCACAGGTGGCCCTCTTGGCCGAATCCAAAAATCACCATCCGAACTGGAGCAATGTTTATAACCGCGTGTCGATCGACCTAACCACTCATGATCTCGGTGGCCTCAGCAGTCTCGATGTGGAACTGGCTACCGAAATCGACGCCCTGTTGCCAGCATGAGTGCTGAGGGACCTTGCGCATGACCACTGCACCAGTCGCTTCAGGCGTCCCGGTCACCATTCTCAGCGGCTTCCTCGGAGCAGGGAAGACCACGCTGCTGAACCACATCCTTACCAATCAGCAGGGTGTGAAGACTGCGGTGCTGGTGAACGAGTTCGGCGAAATCGGCATCGACAACGATCTGATCGTCACCACCGATGAAGACATGGTGGAGCTGAGCAACGGTTGCATCTGCTGCTCGATCAACGACGAACTGATGCAGGCAGTGGAGCGGGTCATTGAACGGCCTGAACCTCTCGACTACATCGTTGTCGAAACCACCGGTCTGGCCGATCCCCTGCCCGTTGCCATGACCTTCTTGGGTAGTGAGCTGCGCGATCAGACCCGCCTTGATTCGATCATCACGCTGATCGATGCAGAAAACTTCGATGAAGTCGTGCTCGAGACGGAAGTCGGCCGAGCCCAGGTGATTTATGGCGACATCTTGCTGCTGAACAAGTGTGATCTCGTCTCCAAGGAGCGGCTTGAGGCCGTTGAGCAGAAACTCAGAGACGTCAAGAACGATGCCCGCATCCTGCGATCGGTGAAAGGGGATGTCCCCCTAGCCTTACTGCTCAGTGTCGGCCTGTTCGAATCCGACAAGGTGAGTGCCCCCGCCGACGATCAGAGCCTGGATCACAGCGACCACGATCACAGCCACGACCACGACCACGACCACGGTCATGGCCACGGTCATGGCCACAATCATCACCATGACCACAGCCATCACCATGACCACAGCCATGGTGATCACGCGGATCATCAGGCGATCGAAGGATTCACCTCCGTGTCCTTCCAGAGTGATGGACCCTTCTCACTGCGCAAGTTCCAGAACTTCCTCGACAACCAAATGCCCCAGGAGGTGTTCCGTGCCAAGGGAGTGCTTTGGTTCAACGAAAGCGAACGCCGCCACGTGTTCCATCTGGCAGGCAAACGCTTTTCCATCGACGACACCGACTGGACCGGTGATCGCAAGAACCAATTGGTGCTGATTGGCCGTGACATCGACCACAAGACCCTGCGGGAGCAACTCCAGGCTTGTGTTGCACCTGATGCTGGAAAAGGTTTCAGCTGATTCAGCAGAACCCATGAATGCTGCTTATTGTGCGTGCCATGGAAGACACCTCAATGGTCGAACCGCTGCTGCTTGGAACAGTTTTTGTTCTCGCCAGTTTGCTCCTGTGGCTCCTGGCTGATTCCGATGATGACAACGGTGGCGGTGGTCTGCGGCAGCCGGCTCTAGTGCCCATTCCTGTCCGCCATCAACAGCGCTGAACACGTCGAAAGCTCCTACTTAATCCCCCACTGAGGTGGGGGATTTTTTATGGCAATGCGTGGCCACCGGGACGGCCGCTCCTCGGCTCAGCTCACGTCGGCATGCGGCAGCAGCGTGACTCTGGCCCCATCCCTAAACATGAGGCGGCAACGGGTTTGTGGAGGATGCTCCTGATCAATCGGGCAGTTGGCCCGCACCATCACATCTCCGACACGGATTCGGTATTCCCACGCGTCACCCAGAAATTCACGCCCCAGAACACTGGCATTTCCTTCGCTGTCAGCAACGACATTGATGTCGTGCGGGTCGACCAACACACAACAATCGCCGGATGCTCGGCGGTCAGCCAACACCATGGGCTTCGATTCATCCAGATCGCCCAGCAGACAAGACAACTGCCCTCGCTCCCGCGACTGCACGGGAATCAAGTTGCGTTGAAGCACGAAGGATCCAACAAACGGCGTCGCTGGTGATCGCACGATGTCTTGGGGGGAGGCACATTGATGCAAAATGCCATCCCTCATGACAGCGACGCGATCGCAGATCGCCAAGGCTTCTCCCGGGTCATGGGTGACGATCACGCCGCTGGCTCCACAAGCGTCCAGCACAGAAGCAAGCTCACTTCGCAGTCGCAGCCTCACCTCCACATCCAGGCTGGAAAAGGGCTCATCCAAGAGCACAACCCTTGGAGCTGGGGCCAGGGCCCGCGCCAAAGCCAGCCGTTGACGCTGACCACCGGACAGCTGGTGTGGGTAGCGCTGCTCCAGTCCATGCAACCCCAGCAACTCAAACAGCCAGGCCACCCGCTCAGGATTGGGGTGCCGCTGAGGCAGGCCAAAACTGGCGTTTTGCCAAGCATTCAGATGAGGAAACAGCGCATAGTCCTGAAAGACCATGCCAACACCCCTGCGTTCTGGCTCCATCCAGGCCCCTTCACCAGCCACGCTGCGCTGGGCCAGCTTCACCGTTCCCCGCTGGGGACGTTCGAAGCCAGCAATCAAGCGCAGCAGGGTGGTTTTGCCGCAACCGGAGGGGCCAAGCAAACCCAGCAGCTCCCCTTGCGCCAGTTGAAGATCCACCCCCTGAAGGGTCCAGCCCTCGGAAGCATTGCCGTAGCAATGCCAAACCCCGTTCAACTCAACCGTTGGCTCCATCGGGAGCTGCTGTTCCACAGATCAAAGCAGCTTGGGAACGGACAGACCTTAAGAGTGTGTCAAATGATCGATGCTGGCGTGCGTTTTGCACGTCTTGAGCCGCGCAACCATCAACGCCTTGTCCGCCATCGGACGCACAGATCGCTGGGATGAATGATTTGCTGATCGTCTGCCTGACCCACCCCCCTTATCGCCAGACTCATTCCAGGGCAATGTCGCAACGACGGTGTCCGGCCCATCGCTCAATTGACGTTGCTGACCAACCGGATTGTTCCAAGCTCGAGCCGGCTGGCCCTCTTTCTGCTCGCTTCGATCACAGCCCTGATTGCCATCTGGCCGGTGCTGACGTTGGTGCGGGAGGCGATCCAAACCCTGCAGAGCGGCTTCACCGATCTTGGGCCTGATGGGGTGCGCCAAGTGGTGGGCACAATCAAGCTGCTGCTCGGAACAGCCACATTGGGCACCGTGCTGGGCACGGCCAATGGATGGCTGCTGTGCAACTGCCGTTTTCCCGGTCGGCAAGGGCTGCGGATTGCTCAGCTAATTCCGCTAGCAACACCGGCCTATCTGCTCTCAGCAACACTGATCGATCTGGGGAGTCGCCACAGCTGGACGATTCATGGCATGGGTTGGGGGATCACTGTCATGGGCTTGACGACCTACCCCTACGTGTTTCTGCTGAGCACAGAGAATTTCTCCGTCAGCGGTCGGCGTCAGCTGGAGGCATGTCGCAGCCTGGGGGTCGGCCCCTGGTCGGCCTTCCGTCGCGTTGCCTTGCCGATCGCTCTTCCCGCGATCGGGGCCGGTGTCGCCCTGATGGGAATGGAAGTTGTGAATGAACTCGGTGCTGTTCAACTCCTCGGCATACCAAGCCTCTCAGCAGGCATCCTCGAAACCTGGCAATCCGACGGCAATCCCTCTGGAGCCATCTACTTGGCCTTAATCACGTTGGTGATCGTGCTGGGTTTGGTGATCTGTGAACGCAGCCTTCGCAGCCGCAGTCGGCGCTGGTGCGATGGGGTGGCCGGTGGGGATTCAACGGCCTGGCCCCTTCATGGAATCCGTGCACTGGTGGCTCAACTGCTGGCGATCATCCCTCCTGTGTTGAGCCTGGGAACCCCTCTGCTGTGGGCTGCCACCAACCTGGATCAGCTCCAGAACGGCTGGAACGACGATCTCATCAGCCTGTGTGGGCGCAGTCTTCTGCTGGCCCTTGCTGCCGCCGTTTTGGCGGTTGCGGCAGCTCTGGTGCTTGCCATCGCCAAACGCTGGTCTGATGCCCGATGGCTGAAAAGCCTCACCTTCCTGGCGGGAACGGGTTACGCGATCCCAGGAACCGTTCTGGCTCTGGCCCTGCTGCTGACAGGAGCCCCCTGGCAAGTCGCTCCGTTGCTCCTGCTGCTGTGGGGATACAGCGATCGGTTCCTGGCCGTGGCGAAAGGCGGTTTGGACGCTGCCCTCGAGCGGATCAGTCCAACCCTCGATGAGGCCGCCACCGGAATGGGTTCCCCGTGGCAGAGCGTGCTCAAACGCGTGCACTTGCCCTTGTTGCGAGGGCCCATCACCGTCGGTCTTCTGCTGGTCTTTGTCGACACGGTGAAAGAGCTTCCACTCACGTTTGCTCTGCGACCTTTCGACTTCGACACCCTCTCAGTGCGGGTGTTCCAGTACGCCGGCGATGAACGGTTGGCCGAAGCGCTGTTGCCGGCGCTGATGATCCTCGTTCTGGGACTGATTGCCGCTATGGCTCTGGTGCCGACGCTGGATCATGGCTCCAGCGGTGAGGTCTCATCATCACCGCAGCAACCTCTCTGAGGAATTGCGCTGGAGCAGCCCAGCACGGGTCTTGAGGCGAGCAGGGAGTGTGGACCAGGCAAGCGGCTCTCCAGAGGAAACGGCATAGGTGGTCTCCCTGATGGCGTCCCGCACCCCATCCATCTCCAGCAACGTGAAGGTCTGCTGAGGGGAAGCATCAACATCAAGCAGACGCCGGGGGCCACTGCCCAGCGCGCCGAGCTGGATGAGATCGAGCTGGCCACGACGACCGGAGAACCAAACGTGATGATGACCACTGATGTAGGCCTGAACGCGGGTGTTCTCCATCAGAGCCTGAAGCTCGCTTCCTCGGTCCAACACTTCACCGGGGCGATCCTTGCCCTGACCAACACCAACCAAGGGCAGATGGCCAACCACGAACCGTGCGCGCGCCGCTTGTGCCTTGGTGCTGGCCAACTGCTGTTGTGCCCAGACCAGTTGGTCCTCAGGGATCCGGGCCGAGCTGGCATCCCAGACCAGCCAGAAGATCCCCTCCTGAAGCACTGTGTAACGGAAGGGGAATTGCAAGGCATCCACGAACCCCAATCCCATGCGTGAACGGATTGGGGGCCAGAACCGGGACACAGCGGCTCGATCAGCCGCAAACCCCGGCGAACCGTCATGGTTCCCGATCGCGGGCAGCAGAGGGATACCTGCCATCTGAAGCGGCTGCAGCACAGCAGCCTCGAACCCCCGCCACATCGCATCGAGCTGCTGGCCACTGAGCCCTCGCATCTGGCCCGCGACCATGTCGCCAGCACACACCACCAGATCGGGCTGAAGGGCAATCAGTCGCTCCACCCCCTGATGAACGGAAGGGATGTAGCTGGTGGAGCCATAGCTGCTGTTGAGGTCACTGATCAGCCCGACCCGCAGCGCAGACCGGTTGGCAGCCCTTATCGGTAGAAGCGCAGCACTACAGCCGGTTCCAAGCATCAGCTGCAGCAGCCGGCGACGACTCAGCTCCACAAGGGCACGGGGGTCAGCATGAACGTTTTAACCGTTGCGCCACGATCTGATCAGCAACCAAAGCAGCGCTGGCAGCAACATCCGCCAAGGTGGACAGGAGCCTGTAACTCAGCACGACGGCCAGCAACTGCGCCTCCGGTAAGGCAGCACCCAAACGAAGCAACAACGTGGCTTCAAAGACCCCCAGTCCCCCGGGGGCACCGGGGACCACCAGCCCAACGGCATAGGCCAGGCCGAAGGCCGCGAGCCAGGTGAATGGAGCCGGGCTGCGGATGCCGAAGGCCTGCACGCTGCACCAGAACCCGGCAAAGCGGCAGAGCACAAACAACAGCTGCAGGGCGAGGGGCCGCCAGGGGTAGCCGCCGCGGCCGCACCCCTCACTCTCCAGTGGCCCACCGCTAACCGACTGCAACTGCGCCGCCTTCGAACGCTCCAGCCGACGCAGGAGCGGCTCCCGCCACCGCGGAATCATCAGGAGCGCTGGCAAGGGAGCGACCAGTGCGAAGCCCTGCTGCCAACCACCAGCAACCACAACAAGAACGGACGCCGCCACGATCAGCAGCGGATCAAGAATCACACCGGCCAGGGCCGGTCCACCGCCAATTAGCGGGCGCAGCACCCGGACCCGCTCCACCAGATGCCAGACCCCACCCGGCAGGTACTTGAGCAGGTTGCTGCGCACAAACAGCGGCACCACCTCAAGGCCCCGGGGAGGGTGTCTCAACCAGACCAGCACGTCGCGCCAGGCCAGACCGTTAATCAAAATGCTGAGCCAAGTCAGGCCCAGACCCAGCGACAGCCACCACCAACCATGGGCCACCAGGCTCAGCTGGCGAAGCTGGCCCGCCTGCTGGGACAGCGCAACAGCGATGAACACCAAGCTGGCCAGCGTGATCCAGAGTTTGGGTTGGCGAAGGATTTTGCCCATCAGGCCCAATCTTCCGTGCTGACAAACGGTGCAGCAGCTGCGGCGGCCCTCAGCTCATCAAGACCACACCCAGTGCTGGCCTGAAGAGCCTCCAGGGCATCCGCTTCTGCTTTGACGGTGCAACGGCCATCCGGACGACGCACCTGTTTGGCTGCGAGGGGCCCCCAGGGTGTATCGAGCACGCCATGGCGCCTTGGCAAGACCCAGCGGCCCTGGCGCCGCTCCCGCAAACCGATGCTGCTGCCAGCACTGAGCCAAAGCCCGCGAATCTCATCCGCATCCCCATCCCGCACCAGCGCGGTCACCGACTGCCCACTGCGGCCCTTTTTCATCAACAACGGCTGTACCGCCACATCGAGCGCCCCTGCATCACGCAACCGGTTCGCCAATGCCGCAACCTCCTCAGGGGTGGCGTCATCAATCCAGGCTTCCTGCACGACCAGTGACTCCCAGCGGGGAGCCGCACCCGCAGCTGCCGACGGGGTAAGCAGAACCAAGCGCACCAGGTTGGGGCGATCCAGCTGGCGATGGCCAAGGCCGATCCCGATCTTTTCGGCCACCAGCACGTCAGGGGCGACAAAGCGATCCGCCAGCACCGACACCAGGGCCAGGCCCGTGGGCGTCACCAATTCCCCTGTGGGCAGGCCCCTGCCTTGAATCAACGGAATGCGGTGACGACGCGCCAGTTCAAGCACCGCTGGAACGGGCACGGGCAACAGACCATGGGCCGTCGACACCGTCCCACTCCCCGCAGGCAATGGGGAACAAACAATTTCGGCAGGCTTAAGGGCTTCCATCGCGGCACAGACCCCCACGACATCCACGAGAGCATCGATGGCCCCAACTTCATGGAAGTGAACGGCCTCAGCCGAGCTTCCATGCACCGTGGCTTCGGCTTCAGCCAAACGGGTGAACACGGCAAGAACCCTCTGCTTCAGCGCTGGCGCCAAGTCGGCTTCATTGATTTGAACGCGGATCTCCGACCAGTGGCGGTGGGGGGGCTGATCCTCGAGCCCCTGCACATCAACGCGGATCCCCCGCAGTCCGCCGCTGCGCGCCTCGTGCTGGGTGAGGCGGTAGCGCCCTGCCAAACCGAGGGCCGCCAGGGGCGACTCCACCACCGCCTGGTCCACACCGAGATCCAACAGGGCGGCAAGGAGCATGTCCCCCGCCAAACCCGTTGGCGCATCAATCCAGAGCGCGCTCATCGCCCCAAACGCGGGGCCGCCTCCAACAGCGCAACCGCCTCACGGTCAAGCGCCTGACGCTGCTGACGCAGTTGCTGCTCGATCTCCCGACGGGCTCGACGCTGCTCCCGCTGGGCAGTGGCCACGTCATGGCCCGACAGTCCCCAGAGCCGCCCGAGCAAAGCGCGGTCATCGGCCCCACCGCGGGCCTGACCGAAGACCACGGTCTCCGCAGCGATGCCGGCCTGGAGCACCCTGCTCCAACGCCGTAGATCTTCTAGGGGCATGCGGACGCTGTCAGGAACCGTGAACTCCGTCGCGCCGCTGCTACGCAGCCCCGCACGTACACAGGCCAAGGTTCCAACAAGCACCTGCTGAACCGGAAGTTGCTCTTCTTCAGCGATCAAGACATGGCCCGCCTCATGCACTGCAATCCGACGTAGACGCTCCTGACCACCGGGCAAGGCTTCGGCAAGGATGTGACCACCCATGCCCTGCCACGTGGCGGCATCAACGCTGAGGGTGACCAGAGCACCCCCAACAGCCACCACAATCCAAGCTGAAGACAACCCCAGAGCGGGCCCAAAGGCACCGAGAACAGTGATGCCGGCAACAGCAATACCAGCGCGCAATACCCCCGTGGAGCCCTGCCCCTCCTCCGCCATCAGCTCCGAACGCGGGAGGTGGAACGACCGCGGCCTCCCTTGGATTTGCCTCCACGCGTCGGCATCGGGGCGATTACCTCGTGCTGTTCCAAGTGAAGTTCCTGGCCCTGGCGGCGCAGGTCGAGGCTGACGAAGTGGCGCAGATGTTCCAGGGGGAGCTCGCCCTTGATCTGGAGCTTGAAGGGGAGGGGCCGGTGGCCGTCGGCCCGGGCCTGCTGCCGCACCTTCACCACCATTTCGCCGGTCTCGGGTTTGGTGAAGATCAACTCCCCCCGAACTGAGAAGTAGTCGTCTCCCTCCGGCAAGGAGTCAGAGGCATCAACCTGCTCTGGTGCCAGCGTGCTGGGTTCCCAGACCCCAGCGATCTGAAGATGCAGATGGTCGCTCTCACGACTTCTGGGATACACCACCCAGAGGTGGGGCTGATCCAAGGGCAGATGCCGCCGGATCAGGGTGAGAACTCGACCGAGCACAACGGTTTCCAGGGGGACACCCTGGGCATCGGTCAACGTTCCGCGGGTGAGTTGCTCGGGATCGGTTGGGGCATAGGTACCCCGAACAATCCCGATGGCCCGGTACTGCAACGGCTCTGTGACCGGGGGAATCGGATGGGCGCGCATTGATGCAGATCCGGGCGGAGTCAAAAGCCCTTGTGAAGACTGTAGCCAGCCCACCGCAATCCCCTCAGACTGAAGTGGCTGATTCGAGATCGGATGCAGAGCCCTCGCCGGATTCTGTTGCTACTGATGTCCATGGTTGGGGCGGTACTGGTCGGGTGGATCACTGCAGCCTCCATGGCTCCAGAGACCCGTGCGCGGGGGAGCCGTCCGGCTGAAGATCAGCAGGTCGAAACGCTGATGAAGCAACTTCAGGGGCAAGACGAGCTGAGCGAGGCCGAACGGGTGATGCTGCTGGAACGTCTTGTTGCCCAGGAACGCCTGCAAGAAGCCGAAGTGGTGCTGCAACCGTGGTTGTCTGGCCGTTCCACCCCGCGCGAACTCAGCCTGTTCAAAGCGGAGCTGCAGCGCCGCAATGGCCAACCCGAATCAGCACGGAGCAGCCTCCAGCACCTGATGCGCCTGCATCCGAATGATCCGCAGGGTCTGCAATTGCTGGTGCTGCTGGATCAACAGCAGGGCCGCCAGAGACAGGCTGTCAAAGATCTGACATCCCGGTTCAAGGAGCTCGAGCCTGGCCAGCGTCTAGAAATCGGGCTGCTCTTGGCCGATCTTCTGCGCCAGGGCGAATCCGACCAAGCAGCGGTCAACATGTATCGCCTGCTGGCTGAAGAGGAGCCGACAAATGCAAGACCTTTGCTGGCCCTAGCCCTGTTGCAGCAGGAGCAAGGCCATACGCTGGCCGTTCAGGCGACACTGAAGCAGGCCCGTCAACGGCCGGATTCAAACGGACGCATCAATCCTTTGATCGATGTTCTGGCAGGACAGCTCGGATTGAACGCTGCACGCCACCTCTGAGCAGCCAAGCTCTATGGCGATTGGGGCTGGTTCTGTAAGGCCTTGAGCGCCGCATCAATGGCATCGGAGGGTGGCGTGGCGTCATTCATGGCCGTCGAACGTCTGATCCTGTTCAGCAGATCCATGGGGTTGGCGGCATCGAGAACTGAGCCGTTGTCATTCGTATCTCCGTAAATCTCGCGTTCTTCGCGGTTCTGATAAGGCGCATCCATCTGGGCACGTGCATCAACAGGAATGGTCGCTGCGATCAGGCAGGGAAAAACAAGTTGTGCGACGGCCGCAAGACGGAAGGACATCAGCGGATTTCGAGGTGGGCTGATGCTAAGGGTCTTTCTCACCATCGGATCAACCGTGCAGATCGCCACCTGGAACGTGAATTCCGTTCGCACGCGACTGGATCAGGTGCTCAGTTGGCTGGAGAACGAGCAACCGGATCTGCTCTGTCTGCAGGAAACCAAGGTTGATGACCCCCTGTTCCCGTTGCAGCCCTTCAAATCTGCTGGATGGCACATCCACATCCATGGCCAGAAGGCCTACAACGGAGTCGCCCTGATCAGCCGCGACCCCCTTGAGGATGTGCGCTGCGGATTCGTTGGGGAGCTTCCTGATGACGCTGAAGCTGCGGATCTCAGCGAACAGAAGCGCGTGATCAGCGGATTGCTGAATGGCGTCCGCGTGCTCAACCTCTACGTCCCGAATGGCTCAAGCCTGAAGTCAGAGAAATACCCCTACAAACTGGCCTGGCTTGGCTGCCTGAAGCGTTACATCGCAGCCCAGCAGGAGCGCGGTGAACCGCTGTGCATGGTCGGCGACTTCAACATCGGCCTTGAGGCACGAGATCTTCCCGCCCCCGACCGACAGACCGGCGGAATCATGGCCAGCGATGCTGAACGGAGTGCTCTCCGTGCGGCGCTTGGCGAGCAGCTTCAGGACGTGTTCCGAGTGTTCGAGCCCGATTCCGGCCACTGGAGCTGGTGGGACTACCGCAGCGGCGCCTGGGATCGGGACCGCGGTTGGAGAATCGATCACATCTATCTGTGTGAGGAACTCCTAGGGCTCGCCCGGAGCTGCGTCATCCACAAAGGCATGCGCGGCAACCAGCAACCCAGCGACCATGCCCCGGTCAGCGTTGATCTCGACTGGCCTCCAGCCGAGGACGACGAAGGCGATGAACCGTTGTTCTGATCCTGTTCAGTAGACCTCAACTCCGGCAGGCAGCGTCACGATGCGTTTGGCCGATTCACCGCAGGTGCGAGGCGTGGGCAGCACTTTGCCCGGATTGGCGCGGTTGTGGGGGTCGAAAGCAGACCGCAACAAACCCATCGTTTCCAGATCATCCGGGCCGAACATCCAGTCGAGATAGCAACGCTTGTCCGCCCCGACACCATGCTCACCGCTGATGCTGCCACCGGCATCGAGACACACCCGCAGGATGGCGGCGCCAAGCTCCTTGACGCTCCGCTCCACATCCGGCTGGTCCAAGGAATAGAGGATCAGCGGATGAAGGTTGCCATCGCCGGCATGAAACACATTGGCCACGGGCAGGCCGTGCTCCTGACTGAGCCGTTCAATCGCGGCCAGCACCGAGGGAAGGCTGCTCCGGGGCACTACACCGTCTTGCACGTAATAGGTCGGCGTGATTTTGCCCACCGCTGAAAACGCAGATTTACGTCCTTTCCAGAGCACCGCGCACTCCGTGGGGTCTTGGGCCCGACGCAGGCCACGGGCCCCTGCGGCACGACACAACACATCGGCCCGTTCTGCGGATGCCTGAACTTCGGCATCCTGCCCATCCAGCTCGATCAAAAGCACCGCCGCCGCATCGCGGGGGTATTCGTCGTAGCCGAAGAAATCATTCACAGCGTTGATGGTGACGTTGTCCATGATTTCCATCCCCGCCGGCAGCAGGCCGCTGGCGGTCACGGATCGCACCGCTTCCCCTGCCGCTTCCATCGTGGCGAAATCAGCCAACAGCACGTTCACGCACTCCGGCGCACGGAGCAGTCGCAGGGTGATGGCGGTCGCGATGCCCAGGGTGCCTTCACTGCCGATGAACGCACCACGAAGATCCAACTCGCACGATTCCGCCAGGCCGTTCCCCAGCTGCGTGGTGGTTCCATCGGGCAACACCACCTCAAGCCCCAGCACGTGATTGCTGGTCACGCCGTACTTGAGGCAATGCACCCCGCCTGAATTTTCCGCCACATTGCCGCCGATGCTGCAGACCACTTGACTGGACGGGTCCGGGGCGTAATAGAAGCCGTCACCCGCCACGGCCCGTGTCACCCAGCTGTTGATGACCCCGGGCTGGACCGTGACCCGTTGATTGGCCAGATCAAGCTCGAGCACGCGACGCATCCGACTGGTCACAACGAGGAGCGCCTGCTGATCCACCAGCGCTCCCCCCGAGAGGCCAGTGCCGCTACCGCGGGCCACGAAAGGCACACCGCGTTGATGACAGCACTGCAGAACCGCGGCGACCTGTTCAGTGGTTTCTGGCAGCACCGCAAGGGGCGGGCAATGGCGCTCGAGGGTCAGTCCGTCACAGTCGTAACTCAGCAGTTCCTGACGCTTCGCCACGATGGCCCGAGGGGGCAGACAGCGGCGCAGATCCCTCTCCAGAACTGACCAGTCGTGGCTCACAGCGATCTCGATCTGACCCAAGACTACGCATCAAAAAGCTTGCGAAGTGGGCAATTAAGAAACACAGCAAACAGAACTGGACGTTCCTGAGTCAGGATGTTGCACGGTTTGCATCAGCCCTTTGGCGTCGGTTCCAGTGACAGCTCCCGCGTTGAACACCAGCAATTCCGAAGCCATCTTCGGAGCAGCACAGGCCCTGATGCCCGGAGGTGTCAGCTCCCCTGTGCGGGCGTTCAAGTCGGTCGGCGGTCAGCCGATCGTGTTCGATCGGGTCAAGGGTCCCTACGCCTGGGACGTGGATGGGAATAAATACATTGACTACATCGGCAGCTGGGGGCCTGCAATCTGCGGCCACGCCCACCCCGAGGTGATCGCAGCACTGCAGGAGGCGATCGAGAAGGGCACCAGCTTCGGAGCACCTTGTGCCCTAGAGAACACCCTGGCCGAGATGGTGATCGACGCTGTCCCCAGCGTTGAGATGGTGCGTTTCGTGAACAGCGGCACGGAAGCCTGCATGGCTGTGCTGCGCCTGATCCGTGCCTACACCAGCCGCGACAAGGTGATCAAGTTCGAGGGCTGCTACCACGGCCATGCGGACATGTTCCTTGTGAAGGCTGGTTCCGGAGTGGCAACCCTTGGACTGCCCGATTCCCCTGGCGTGCCCCGCAGCACCACCGCCAACACACTGACGGCTCCTTACAACGATCTAGAGGCCGTTAAGGCTCTGTTTGCCGAGAACCCGGACGCCATTGCGGGTGTAATTCTCGAGCCGATCGTCGGCAACGCTGGTTTCATTCAGCCGGAACCAGGCTTCCTCGAGGGGCTACGCGAGCTCACCAAAGAGAACGGAGCTCTGCTGGTGTTCGACGAAGTGATGACCGGATTCCGGATCAGCTACGGCGGCGCCCAAGCCCATTTCGGTGTCACCCCAGACCTCACAACCATGGGCAAAGTGATTGGTGGCGGTCTGCCCGTGGGTGCCTACGGCGGCCGGGCCGACATCATGGGAATGGTGGCCCCTGCAGGCCCCATGTATCAGGCCGGAACCCTCAGCGGTAACCCCCTGGCGATGACTGCTGGCATCAAGACCCTTGAATTGCTCAAGCAGCCCGGCACCTACGACAAGCTGACGGCCACAACCCAGAAGCTGGTGGCGGGCATCAAGGACGCAGCACAGGCCGCCGGCCTGCCGATCACAACTGGCAGCGTGAGTGCCATGTTCGGCTTCTTCCTCTGCGAAGGCCCCGTTCGCAACTTCGAGGACGCCAAGACCACGGATTCGGAACGTTTCGGCAAGCTGCACCGCGCCATGCTCGAGCGTGGCGTTTACCTCGCGCCTTCCGCCTTCGAAGCGGGTTTCACGTCGCTGGCCCACTCCGACGCAGACATTGAGGCCACGATCAATGCCTTCCGCGAAAGCTTCGCGGCCGTGGCCTGATCCTGATTGTGCTGGCCTCAGCACCTCCTCCACCTCCACTGGTCTGCACCATCCAGACCGTGGAGAGCCATTGGTCAGGCCAGCCCATTGATGGCATTCGCCAGCTTGAACAGCAACAATTTCTGGTTCGCCGAGGTGGCAAGCCCAGCATTGAACCGGCGACGGTGATCGAGAGCAGACTCACACCCCTGGTCGAACGCTTCAGCAGCTCCGGTCTTGAACAGAGTGAAGGCTCAAAAACGAGCTATCACTGGTCCTACGAAGCTCCATTGGGCCCGCTGCAATTCAGCGGTGCCGATGGCTCCACACAGCCAGCCAGCGAAAGTCGTGTCGCTGTGAACGGCGATCTGATGATTGATGCACAGCACGGCTTCAAACTCAGCCAACAATCACGCCTGACCCAATCCGGTGGGACCCAAACCCTGACCAGCCTTCTTGAAACGGCCCATGGCTTCTGCCGACAACAACGCTGAGTCGCTGCTAGTAGTCGCACGACAGGCTGCAACCCGTGCCCATTGCCCTTATTCCAACTTCCATGTGGGTGCCGCCGTGCGGTGTGACGACGGCAGCGTGATCGACGGCTGCAACGTGGAAAACGCGAGTTATGGGCTCAGCATCTGTGCAGAGCGCGTTGCGTTGTTTGCAGCGATTACCCAGGGCAAACGACCACTGGAACTGGCCGTGAGCTGCGTCGATGCCCAGACCGATGCCGCTCCTGGCTCCCGCATGCCATGCGGCGCGTGCCGTCAGGTGATGCAAGAGTTATTACCTGCAGACGCCAAGATTCACATTGATGGCGTGGGGCACCAACACCTCAGCGAGCTGCTTCCCCATCCGTTTGAGCTGGATCACAGTTCATAAGAAGAAGGCCAAGGCCCGCGTCCGATAAAGCCGATGCCATCTCGCGACCTTGTTTGCTGGCTTTTAGTTGCTTGCTGGCTTGAAGAGCCGCCTTCGCGAACCGGCCGTACTCCGCCCGAGCGACCGGTGACGTTCTGGAAAGTGGTGTGAGCAACCAGGTGCTCTGGGAGTGAGCCACAAGGTGATGGAAGGGATTGAGGAAAGCCTGAAGCCTGGCCATAGCAACCTCCTGTTGATCATCAGGGAGAGCCAGCAGACGCTGCTGAAGAGCCAATCCATATTTGGAAAGCAGGTGCAAATCCTGAAGAATCGCGGATCCGATCAAGGCCAAGAACAAAGCCATTTGAATCGTGTTTCCAATCACTCCGACGGTGAAACCCGCCTGGTTCACCGCGCTAATTGTTGCGGGATCACCCACATTGCTGAAATAAGCTCCGATGTTGTTGATGGCATGCAAAAGCACCGCCAAAACAACACCGAACAAACCACCAACCCAGCGAAGGTATCCCCGCCCTTCGATCAGACACCACAATGCAAATCCGATCCAAACCGTAAAGAGAGCATGCATGCCCGCCGAGCCAATCGTGCGAGCATTAATTTCACCAATCCATGCCAACAGTGCGCCGTCTGGCATGGAAAGACGAGACCACAAATAAAGGATGTTTTCGCAAAACTCAAAGGCAATCGCAACAACAGCGGAGTAAACGATGTAGTCCGTGAGCGAATCGATCTGACGACGAATCAGCAGTAATGCCACTGCAACACCGATCCCCTTGACAATCTCTTCAAACAATGGGGCATCAACCGTGACCTGCAGCATCTCCAACGGAGCCGATTCACCCAAGAGGGCCGCCCAATAGATGGTGGAGATACTGCAGATCACGATGGCCGGGATCACAGTCATCAGGCCGATGACAAAGCAGAGGCCGATTGCCCACCACGACTCGCGCTCCAACACATCAAGGAAACGGATCACTGCAATGACCAGCCCGGAGGCCAGCAGAGCAATCAGTGGCGTGATCAGATAGAGCGTCGCCGGCATGACCTCAACTCAGGAGAGCGCCCAGCGTGCCATGGCCTTTCGGGGATCCCCGAGCTCCGCAAGATCGGTGTAGACGTAATCGTTCCAGCCCTGCTCCGGCAGACCGGCAAACAACATCAAATTGAGCGGATACTGCTCGGAATCGGTGCACCTGCGGAAATCATCTCGAAACAGAAACGTCGGTTTTCCCAAAGCGATGGCAGCCCCAAGTTCCACCATCACCCCTTCATCCGGTGGGGTTCCATTGACGATCGCCAACAGTGCATCGGCATCGCGCACATCCTGCAGGTCGCGCTGCGCGACGCGATACGCCCAACCCGGTTCCGCCAGGTTCACCTGGCCATTACGAGCGAAGGGCTCCCACACCTCCAGGTTCAGCGCTTCCAACGCACGCACGAACTCCGGCAACAACAGTCGCTTCCACTGGGCCGAGAAGCCATAGGGAGACGCCAGATAAATCGTGCGTGAGGTGTTATTCATCACAAACCACGAGAGGCGCGATAGGCCTGCTCATCCGCACGGGCCCGCTCAACGTTTTCCCAGGGGAACACCACCCATTCCGAGGAGTCGGCAACCAGCGCTGCCGTCCACCAATCTGGCGTGCCTTTGCTTACCCACACCGCGAATGAGGCCTGCGGAACCTGATCATGCACTGCCTTCAACGTGCGACCGGTTTCATAAACATCGTCCACAATCAACGCCGATCGGTTGGGGACCGACAGCAGCGGCCGCTCCATGGCATGGCTGAGTGCAACCGCAAGGCACAGCCCACCTCTGGGGACCCCATAGACCCCCGTCAGCTCTGCATCTGCAAAGCGCGCTGCGAGCTGGGCCACAGCCTGATCAAATTGAGCCCAGCTGAGAACCCGCATGGCCGGAGAATGACACATTCAGGCCAAGATGCACCGTGAACAGCGACGTCCCACCCCAGGAACAAACCCGCAAATGGTTCCGCAGCCATCTGCTGAACCGGGAGCTGGAACTGCAGGAGCTCTATGACTTGCCGCAGGGGGAACTCGATTTGCTGATGGCCGAAACCGGCGAAATCCGCTCGGACACGGAGAACCGCTCCCGCAGCCACGGACGTTGGTGCACCGCTGGCTACTTCCTGGAACTGGCTCGAATCATTGACGGTCGACGAGATGCGACATAACAAGCCAACATCGCAGACTTACAAGCGCCCCCTGTTCATCAACAAGGAATCCCGAGCATTTTCAAAAAGCCCCAACCAAGATTGACGAAATTCAAAATCACGCCGTAGCAACTTCAAAACCCGTTTCTGATAACTGACCTTGTGTGGATCTGAAGCAAGCAGTTGCTGCGTCGCTCTAATTTCTCGATGGATCGTGCGCTTTCGATACACCCTTTGGATCCTTGCAACGCTGTCACGAAGAGCTTGCTTGGCAGCATCAGGATCACCATGAACACTGTTCCGGAGATAATCCAACATGGATCGATCCAACGTCATGCTGTAGGGATCGAGCTGCTCAGGCCTGGTCTCCAGAACGTTCAATAAAAACGCCACTCGGGCATGGCGGCTGGGAAAATCCAGCGAATCCGCATCCGCATCCGCATTCAAATTCACCTGCTTCCGGCCTGAGCTCTGAGCCAGGGTTCGCCTGACCACACCACCCTCCTTCAACAGCAGATCATCAAGACCGCGAAGGTAGTAGTGCTGAACAGGGAATTGTTGACCTTGGGCAATCCCAAGACAGCGACCGGAGCCACTGGTGTTGGAAGCATGGAGACGCAGCCGCTTGAGCGCGGAGGTTTGAACGATCGATTTGACCTGGGGAAAAACAAAAAACTTCTTTTGAGCAGACTCAAAAAAATCATCATCCAGCGATGCTGTCAGCCTCCATGGCATCAGGAGAGATTCAACACTTTCTTCGTCAAGGAATCGAAATAAATCAGGATGCAAGTATTCATCTGCATCGATAACGGCAACATAATCCTCTCGAATTAGATCCTGAACACTGCCAATTCTCTGACCTTCGGACTCATGGAAGCGAATCTGATTTTTTGCGAATATGTCTCTACACAATGGCGCTGCCCCTGGAGCAAGCACTGGATAAAAGGCCTCAACACCAAGGCGACGATGATAGTCAATGAAAGACTGGAGGTAAGGAGCTTCACCATCAAAAGCGCGCACAACGATGGCGTAACTGCTCACCAAAAAAATTGAATTTGGTTTAAATTACCACACAATGTCCCTAAAAAACATTCTGTATCTAGGGATCTGCTTCGGGCAAACCGAGCATCCCTGAATCCATCCATCTGGAGATCCCCGTGGCACGCCTCTCCAACCAAGCCTGCCCCCTCGAGATAATCAGATCAGCGTTGTTGTGCCCGCAAGCCAAGGCAATCCAACCAGGCCTGCGCGAGCTGAGGGCATCCCACCACAAGTGCAGGACATCCCTGGCTGGCATCGTCATTGCAATGCAGTCCAAGCGATTCCAAGGATGGACCTCAACGCAATGTCAGACCCTGCTCCCTTTGATCAGCGATAGTTCTCAAACTGCAGGGGAACATCAAGTTCATCCTCTTTGCTCTTCACCAGCTGGATAGCAGCCTGAAGATCATCCTTGTTTTTACCAGTAATCCGCACACTTTCGCCCTGGATTGCAACGGTCACTTTCTTGAGTTCATCGCGAACCATCTTGCTCAGTTTCTTTGCGATCTCCTGACTGAGACCCTTGCGTAACTTCACCACCTGCTTCACCCTATTACCCCCCGCTGTTTCAGGGGTTTGAAAATCAAAAATCTTGAGTGAAAGGTTGCGTTTGGTCGCTTTGGTTCGAAGCACATCCTCAACTGCCTGGAGCGTCATATCACTGGCCGTGGTGATCACCAACTCCGTCTCCTCCAGCTCAATCTCCGTGTTGGAATCCTTGAGGTCATAACGATTGCCCACATCCCGACGCACCTGATCCAGGGTGTTGACCAGCTCCTGCCGATCGAAATCGGAGACAACGTCAAAGGAATAGGTGCTGGCCATGACTCGCGCTCTTACCTGAGCTCAGCTTAGAAAGGCGCGGTCTGATTCCCCAACAATGTCGCTGCTGCAGCTGTTCACCGCCACAGATGCGGCTCCTTACGCCTGGTCGCTAGTGCTCTCCGGTGGCTCAGTCGTGGCCAGCATTCTTCCGTTGGGCGCCGCGCGGTCAGCCGCAAACTTCGAAATGAAAGACATGGCCGCACCCCGGGCCATGTTCGACCGCTATCCGGCCTGGGGCAAGCGCGCCAGCTGGGCCCACCAAAACAGCTTTGAGGCCTTCACGCTGCATGCCCCGGCAGCTTTGTTGGCCCTAACCGCTGCACTACATACCGGCGCATTGCCTTCGGCAGCCGTGGTGGCCGCATTTGCCCATCCAGCGTTGCGCCTCGCCTACATCGCCGCCTATGTGGCCAACACCCCCCCCGCTCGGGGCCTGTGTTGGGCCACTGGTCTGCTTTGCAGCGGCATTCTGTACAGCGAAGGGCTGAAAGCACTCCTGAATGGTTGACCACAAGCCTTCGGCCTAGGTTTGTGGCTTAGCTGACTGCACCAGCGATGCCCTTCAGACTCTTGGGCTGGGGCTGCCTGGCAACATTGGCAACCCTCTCAACAGGGCTCCTGTCCAAACCAGGTCTGGCGCAGGTCCAGTTCAGCCCAGTGCAACAGCGGATTGAAGAGTTGCGTCAGGAGCACAACATTCCTGGTGCTTCCATCGCCGTAATCGAAAACAGCCGGATTGCTTGGGCGCGGGGCTTTGGCGTGGCAGACCTGGCCAGCGGGCGGCCGGTGACTGCAGACACCTTGTTTCAGGCTCAATCGATCACCAAAACGCTCACCGCCTTAGCCACGGTGAAACTTTTGGCATCCAAACAGATTGCAGTTGATGAGCCTGTCAACCGCTATTTAACAGGTTGGACGATCCCTGAAAATCGTTACACAGCAAAGGTAGCGGTGAGTTTTCGCATGCTGCTGAACCACACCGGAGCCCTAAGCAATCCCTATCCCGACGGTTGCTGCGGGCCCAAGGAAACACTGCCGACATTGCAGCAGGTGTTGCGTGGAATGCCCCCTGCCAACAACCAACCACTCACCGTTGTGCGGATCCCCGGCAGCAGCTTCGACTACTGCAACGGCTGCTACTCGGTGCTGCAGCCGGCCTTGGAATCGATCAGCCAACAATCCTTCCCCGCTCTCATGCAGGAGTTGGTGCTGACACCAGCTGGCATGGACCGGAGCACTTTCAACAACCGCTTTTTTCTGAACGACACCAGCACAATTGCCATCCCCTACGACGTGGATGATCAGCCCCATCACCGTGCACCAATGCGGCATCCCATCCTTTCCACCGGCTTGATGTGGAGCACAGCAAGCGACCTGGCACGCTTCAACATTGCCTTCACCCAGGCGCTCATCGCTAAGCACAAGCTCATCAGCAAGGACCTGGCCGAACAACTCAGCATTCCCAGTTCCAGCCCAAGCCGCAGCCTTGGATTTTTTATCGGCAACCGAGACGCTGACACGGCGACTCAAGGAAGATACTTATTCCACTCAGGCTCTGGCAATGGATACTTAAGCCTTTCGATCATCAGCTTGGATGGGGCCAATGGAGCTGTCTTCCTTATCAACAAAGCACCGAACCCATGGCTGGCGACAGACATCCCTCAGTACCACTTCATCAAAAGCAGCCTTAAAACCATCAATACCGCAAGGAAATGGTCAAAATGATAACAATTAGACAAAAGCTTCTTCTACTCAAACCATATGTTCAGTGATTCAAAAACAAATTTTATCGAGCCTTGAACCTCAAATCAAGACTTAGTCAAAATACAAAAGGCTCACTACTTTTCCCATATCTTCAGCTGTTCGGGCACTTGCCAACAATGTCTCGCTGTCATGAAACGCGAGGCAGATCAACTGATCACACCGGTTAATGATCTCTTGGTTGCACAAACTGCTGGCCATTGGCAAGGGGAGATCATCCTGCTCGGGCTTGTCCACAAGGTGCAGCACCCGATCCAGAAGATCTCGGATTTCAGGAACCTGTCGATCGAGGCTCTGGGGCAACAACACGGTGAGCTTCGAAGGATCCACTTCAAGACACCCTCGAATCACGGCAGCATTCACGCCCTGAGATCCCGATGTCACCAGGGAATGACCTTCCTGCACGAGAGAGCGTGCAACCAATTCGATCAGATGAACCGCCACAACAGGCACATGCCGACTGCCAAGGATGGCGATTCGTCGCTGACTTTTGTCCTGTAACAGTGCGAGTTCCTGCGCAAGCGTGTCAACCCGATCAAGGGCTGGCAGATCCAGTGACTGACCCAAGGAAAACCCGCCGCCTGATTTCATCGGAAGTTAGCAACCATCAGGCGTGCTGAACCGTGAGGTTCAATGCTTCGAAGAGCTGATCGAGGTGGCAGTGCTCTTCCACAAGACGGAAGGCATAGGTCGCCTTCACGGCTTCATGCAGCCGCACATGACCGAAGGCCTGCTCAATGACCTCTACCGTGGCGAGCGTGTCGTGCTCCACCTTGAGGAGGGGAACATCCAGCTCTTCCGCGCGGTTGATCAATTGAGGGAGAGGTTCCCCCGCTCCAGTCAGGATCAGGCACTGGGTTGAAGCCTCCAGAGCAGCCAACTGGATATCAGTGCGATCCGCACCCGTGACGACAGCCATGTTGCGTCGTTTGCGGAAGAACTCCATGGCTGAATTCACATTCATCGCGCCAATACTCAGGGTTTCCACCAGCAGTTCTTGCCGTTCTGGGCAGCAAATCACCCGCGCATTCAGCCGTCTTACCAACTCACCGACGGTGACGCTGCGCAGCAATGGGGAACGCGGCATGACCCCGAACACCTGCAAGCCCAGGCCCTGCAGAGCAGGCACCACCTGACGCTCCAAGCTCTCGACCTCCTCGGGGGTGACAGCATTCAGGACGACACCGACCAGGCGATCTCCAAGGGTCTGCTTGGCCGCCAGAAGAGCATCCACGCTGCGGCTGTCTTGCCAAAGGTGCACCAGCACGACCTTGGCATCAAGACCTGTCGCCAATTGCGGCAGGCTGAGGCCATACAGCAGCCCCTCCTGCAGGCTTCCGGCGCACTCCAAAAGGGTGAGTCCTTCGCCGGACTGTATTTGCTGCCGCAGTTCATCGAAACCTTCGCCTGCATCCAGCTCGCCCAGGCCAAGGCGCTGGGCAGCTGTTGTCGGAGACAGCAGATGCATCGATGGAATCAGACGCTCAGGCGGCAGATTCAGCGTTTCACCAACAAAGCGAACGTCATCATCGATGAGGGGTTCCGGCAACGGCCCCTGGTTTGGATCCCAATCCAGGCTGGTGGCCAAGGGCTTTCCGAAGCGGATCTGCTGTCCGGCTCGCGCAAGCTGCTGGGCAATTCCCAGGACTAGGGCTGACTTCCCACTGAACGGCTCACACGATCCGATCAACAGTGTCGTTCCCATAGAGGTGATGCCTGTCATCGATGAATCTAGGCCTGCTCAGGAGCATCACTGCGCTCCATCAACAACCACTGCCAGAACCCATCAGGGAGGTCTGGCTCCGATCGCTGCGGATGAGAGCGATCCATCAGCCAGGCCACCAGTTGATGAGTCACCAGAGAGAAATCAACGTCCCCCTCGGTATGACCAGGAAAACGGAGTTCGCATTCCAGCCTCTCCAGGGGCGCAGCGACCCCGTTCCAGCGGAGTTGATAGGGGTATCCATCCATTCCGGCAACGGGACGCCGCCCCTCCAGTTCACCGCGACGCAGGATCTGCAGGGCTGCGGCTAGATCCTGCTCACGACTGACACCACCGCAATAGGGAGCGAACAGAACCAGTTGGGCAGCATCTGACAAAGCTGGTGCTTGGTCCTTGATTCAATCGCTTCAAGGATGCCCCAAGCTGACCCCATGGCCCAGTCCCCCTTCCAAGGCCGACGCATCGGCATCACAGGTGCACGCGGAGCACTGGGAGCAGCCCTGGCCCGTTGCTTCCGGGCAGCAGGCGCCGAGGTGATTGGATTCACACACAGTTCTGCCCCTCCACTTCAACCCGATGGGCCCAACCGTTGGGTGACATGGCGCTGCGGTGAAGAAGCCAGCCTGGATGCCGATCTTGAAAAAATCGATGTTCTGATCCTGAACCATGGCATCAATCCCCAGGGCAACCAAAGCCCTGACGTGATCAATCAAGCCCTGGAGATCAATGCCCTAAGCAGCTGGCGGCTGATGCAGCGTTTTGAAGCCATCAGCAGAGCCTCGCCTCAGGGTTGTCCGAAAGAAATGTGGATCAACACCTCGGAAGCGGAAATTCAGCCTGCTGTCAGTCCGGTGTACGAACTCACCAAGCGGATGTTGGGCCAATTGGTGAGCATCCGCGGTGCCGTGCTCGATGGATCAGGACGCGAAGCCCTCATCCTGCGCAAACTTGTACTCGGCCCCTTCCGCTCGTCGCTCAATCCCATTGGGGTGATGGGAGCCGATTTTGTCGCCGCCCAGGTGCTCCGCCAGGCCGGCTGGGGGTTGCGACTCGTGATCGTGACCCCCAACCCACTGACTTATGTCCTGATGCCCCTGACCGAGCTTGGACGGAGGATCTACAGCCAGGTTCTCAGTCGCCCCGATCCGTGAGGATCTCGCAACCGTCACTGGTGACGAGGACGGTGTGTTCCCACTGCGCGGAAAGAGACCCATCGCGGGTCACAACAGTCCACTGATCCCGCAGCGTGCGGCATGCCTTGCTACCGGCATTGAGGATGGGCTCAATGGCCAACGTCATGCCAGGGCGCAAGGTGACGTTGGGGAGCTCATCGGTGCGGAAGTTGAACACAGAGGGTTCTTCGTGCAGGTTCCGACCCACACCATGGCCTGTGTAATCCTCCACAACGCTGAAACCGTTCGCCTTGACGTGGTCCTCGACGGCTCCAGCGATATCGAGCAGGGTATTGCCCGCTTTTACTTGGCTGAGACCAGCCATCAAGGCCTCTTTAGCAACGCGGCTCAAGGTCTGAGCTTCCGGGGGGGCATCCCCCACGCAGATCGTGATGCAGCTATCGCCGTGATATCCCTCGAAGTAGGCGCCGGTGTCAACCTTCAGCAGATCACCCCGCCGAATCATTCGCTTTGGGCTGGGGATGCCATGCACCACTTCGTTGTTAATGCTGGCGCAGATGCTTGCAGGAAAACCGTGGTAGCCCTTGAAACTCGGGGTCGCGCCCATCTCCCGGATGCGTTTTTCAGCAAAGGCGTCAATATCCCCAGTGGTTTGACCGGGCTCCACCATCCCCATCACTTCCCGCAGCACGGTGGCGACAATGTGACTGGCCTGGCGCATGATCTTCACTTCGCGCGCCGACTTGATCTCAACGCCCCGACGCTTCTGAATCCGCGGCCCCGTTGCTGTGACCTGCCCCGGCGCCGCCTGGGTGGATGCCAGAAGATCAGCAAAGAGATTCATGACTCAGCCCAATATCCGTCACGCTATCAACAGCAACCGAATTGATGCCGGTCATGCCGCTGCTTGTGCGCTTGCGCGAACTGCACCGAAGCATTGCACCGTTCGTTCTGGCTCCGTTGCTGGTGACTGTGTTCTCCGGAGTCAGTTATCGGTTGGCCCGAGATTGGTTCGGAGCAAGCCGCGAGCAAGTGCACTGGCTCATGGTGGTGCACGAAGGGGAATGGCTTGGCTCCACACTTGAGCCATTCGTTGTGCTTCTCAACGCCGTCGGCCTGCTGTGGATGCTGATCACGGGGGCAGGACTCCTGATCGAACGATGGCGTCGGAAGGTACACTCATAGTTTGGCGATTCAACGCGGAGCTGGGATGGCAGCCGATTCGAAGGACACAGCGGTGACCGACGAGAACACCGAAACGGCTGTGGACACAGCACCTGAGCCCAAAGCGGCGAAGGTCAGCGCTCCTGCCAAAAAACTGAGCCCCGAATCACTGATACGGGCGTTCGAGACTGCTCAGCAGAAGGATGATCTTCCTGAGATCTACGTGGGCGACACCGTACGCGTTGGCGTTCGTATCAGCGAAGGCAACAAGGAACGAGTGCAGCCCTACGAAGGCGTGGTGATTTCCAAGCGCCATGGAGGCCTCAATCAGACCATCACGGTCCGCAGGATTTTCCAAGGAATTGGCGTCGAACGGGTATTCATGCTGCACAGCCCACAAGTGGCTTCCGTCAAGGTGGAGCGGCGCGGTAAAGTACGCAGGGCGAAGCTTTTCTATCTGCGGGAACGGGTGGGCAAGGCCACCCGCGTGAAGCAGCGCTTCGATCGCTGAGGTATCTACCTCGTTCAATTCAGTTGCCAACAACAACGTTGGCTGAGGGGTTCATCGCCTTGCGCCGTTAGTTCAGTTGGTAGAACGCAGGTCTCCAAAACCTGATGTCGGGGGTTCGAGTCCTCCACGGCGCGTCCGATGTCCCCCTCGTGCAGTTTCCCGGTTCTGAGCATGGAGTTGGATCTTCAACCTGGTGATGTTGTGAAGGTGTTGGAATCAGCCGCCCTCGGCTGGGTCCGTGCCCGAGTGATACGCGTCAAATCCGGCGGCCGTGTGGTCGTCCAAAGTGATCAAGGTCGTGAATTCACCGCCCGCGGCAATCAGGTTCGGCTCATCGAACCTGCAGGATTCCGTCCCTAAACAGTCTTTCCATCGATCAACCATCGATGTAGCGCTGCTTTTCCCGACGACAAAGTCGTCGGGAATTTTTTTATGCCCAGTCGCTGATGACAAAGTGACGGAGTTCAACACGTCAGTTGTTGACGGAGGGCAGGGCAACAGTTGATACTGGTGGGGTCGCTTCAAGCGACGCAGATCAGATTCCTCGGAGCGCGTCTCGCGAGTTCTGAATCGGATCTGGGACCGTAGTTCAACCGGTTAGAGCACCGCCCTGTCACGGCGGAAGTTGCGGGTTCGAATCCCGTCGGTCCCGTTTTCAACACCAAAAGCCACAATGGTGCGCGTTCGATTGGCCCCCAGTCCAACGGGGACGCTGCATATTGGAACGGCACGTACCGCTGTCTTCAATTGGCTTTACGCCAAGCACGAACAGGGAACATTCGTGTTGCGCATTGAAGACACGGACAAAGAGCGGTCCAAACCGGAGTTCACCCAGAACATCCTCGAGGGCTTGCAATGGCTCGGCCTCAACTGGGATGAAGAGCCCGTCATCCAGAGCGAACGGGTGACACAGCATCGAGAAGCGATTCAGATCCTTCTCGAACGGGGATTGGCCTACCGCTGCTACGCCAGCGAATCGGAACTCACGGCCATGCGCGATGCGCAGAAAGCTGCCAATCAAGCGCCCCGCTACGACAACCGTCACAGGAATCTGACGCCGGATCAGGAACAGGCATTTCAGGCGGAAGGCCGCGAGGCAGTGATCCGCTTTCGCATTGATGATGCTGCCGAGATCCGCTGGCGCGACCTGGTGCGTGGAGCCATGAGTTGGCGTGGCTCTGACCTCGGCGGAGACATGGTTATCGCCCGACGCGCACCGGCGGATCAGATCGGAGACCCTCTCTACAACCTTGTGGTGGTTGTGGATGACGCCGCGATGAACATCACCCACGTGATCCGTGGTGAAGACCACATCGCCAACACGGCCAAGCAACTGCTCCTCTACGAAGCGCTGGGCCTGCCCTTGCCGACCTTTGCCCACGCCCCTCTCATCCTCAACGCCGAAGGACGGAAGCTGTCCAAACGGGATGGGGTGACCTCCATCAATGACTTCCGCGCCATGGGTTACACCCCTGACGCCATTGCTAATTACATGACCCTGTTGGGCTGGTCCGTGCCGGAGGGCATGGAAGAACGGTTCAGCTTGAGCGAGGCCGCTGCCGTCTTTGACTTCGATCGTGTCAACAAAGCCGGGGCACGCTTCGACTGGGACAAGCTCAACTGGCTCAATGCCCAGGTTCTGCATGGCTGGACGGCGGAACATCTCCTGGGAGAACTGACCCCTCGATGGGCTGAGCGTGGTTGGGTTCCACCCAGCGATTCCAGCTGGTGCCTCGACCTCTGTGCCTTACTCGGCCCATCACTCACACTGCTGAACGACGGAGTCGATCAGGCGGCACCATTCTTTGAATGTCCGGAACTTCAGGAGGATGCTCTTGAGCAACTCGCTATAGACGGGGCCAAAGCGGCCCTTGCCGATCTCATTCAGCGGCTCGAGACCGAAGCATGGGATGGAAGCGACAGCGATCGGGCCAAAGGCTGGTTGGGGGATGCCGCCAAAGCCGCCGGTGTGAAAAAGGGAGTTGTGATGAAATCTCTGCGTGCCGCTCTGCTGGGGCGACTTCAGGGACCCGACCTGATCACCACATGGTCACTGCTGTCCCGAATCGGTGAGGACCTGCCGCGGCTGCGCCGCTGCCTCGGCTGAGGCAGGTTCGTCATCGTCGGTTTTGACCAGACCGAGCGCCTGAGCCAACGGTTGGGCTGTCAGGCCCTGCAAACCAACGGTCATCAGGATGGTCAGAAACACCAGCCCCTGAAGGCGTCCAGCCCCCAGAATGCCGGCCTGCTCCAGACGAATGGCGAACAGAGAAGCCACTGATGCAGTGACGATTCCTCGAGGAGCGAGCCAACCCAGAAACAGGCGTTGCTCAACGTTGAAGGGCAGCCCCATCGTGGCCACACCCACGCCGATCGGACGCACCACAAGCATCAACGACATCACGCAGAGAATGCCGCCCCAACCGAGCGGACTGAGTTCAGCCCAGGACACATCAGCCGCAAGAAGGGGAAACAGCATCGTGATCGCCAACTGGGCCAATTCCTGAATCAGACCATCCAATTCAGCGGTGTGCGGTCCTGGGCGGCGACCGACGACAATTCCAGCCGCCACCGAAGCGGGAAGAGCTGATTCCGGCAGCAGCCACTCACTGACGCCATACATCAAAAACAACAAACCCAGGCTGAGCTGAAGCGGTAGCCCTTTCAACTGATCGGGATTAAGCCGTCGCAGGACTTCAGACAACAGCCAGCCGACGCTCGCACCGATCAGCACACCACCACCCAATCGATACAACAGTCCGAGCATCACCTCACGCCAGCCATGCAAATTGCCAAGGGCAAGTTCCAAGAGCAGCAGGGCTAAAACAGCGCCGATGGGCTCGAGCACCAGTCCTTCAGCCTCCAGAACTTCACCCAGAGGCGGTGCGAGCCGAATCTGTCGCACCAAGGGGGTAACCACCGTTGGCCCCGTGGCCAGCACGATGGCACTGAAGACAGCGGCGAGCGACCAGCTGAGGCCGGCCAGCCAATGGGCCGCCAACAGACCCCCTCCCAGGGAGATCAACAGACGCAGGGCGGCAATGCGCTGCACCGTGGCCTTGATCGTGTCACCGGGCAGACGGAGATTGAGTCCGCCATCGAACAGCACCAGGCTGACCAGCAGACCCACCACGGTCCCAAGCCCGGGGCCAAGGTCGAGGGGTTCCACCCAACCCAGACCAGAGCGGCCAATCAGCAGCCCCGACAGGAGCAGCAACACAACTCCAGGAAATTCCGACTTCGCCGCCACAAGCCTTGCCGCAGCGCCCGAAAAGACCGTGACGCCCCAGAGGAGGCCCAGACGCTCAGGCGTCATCGACTGAGGAGAACTGGGGTTCCACGCGCACGCCGATCACCGCCTGGGGCCGAACGACCAGATATTCACCCTCCAGATCGCTGATCGGAACGTTGACGAAGCCGCCCTGGTTCTCGGCATTGACCACACCTTGATACCACTCCTGGAAGGTCTCGAGTTTCGGGAAGAACACCCGTTCGGTCTGCCCTCCCACAAGGTGGAGATGGACGGCATAACGGCGAGGCGTACGGGACATCAGTTCGGAAGGACATCCGTCAAGGCCTTCTCAGGATGACGGATCGGTTCAGGGTCTGCCCAGAGAAAAGGGCAAAGACAGGCGTTTCGCGGGGCGTAAAGCGGATGACGAGGCTGTCCCGAGGCCGTCCGTCCCAGCATCAGAGGATGCGGCGAGTCGGGAACGGATCGCCTGCGTTCAGGCAGCAACCGCTGAATCTTTTCAAGGACAACTTGAGCCCGATCCCGTCGCGCCCCGTTTACACCCCAACCGCACCAAAGATCGACCCGAGGCGTCAGGGACCAGTGGTTGAGGCAGCGGTTCAGAACAAGATCATTCTGCCCACCGATGGGGTCCTTCACCCGCAGCAACGCCGCTGGAGACGGCGAAATACGGGCGAACAGATTGAGAACCAGTAACTCCCGATATCCCCATTGCCTTGCGAAACCGATCAAACGACGCAGGGTTGGGTCATCACGCTGTCCATCCGCCTTTGAGGGATTGAGTCCAATGAAAAGCAGGCAACCCTCCCCCGCGCCCCAGCAGCGCCGCAGCCACCAGCGATAGCAGCCATCGCTGCTCAGCTGCGCCTCAGACGCCGAGGTGCCGGCGACAGCGCTCAAGGATGCGTTCGCTGGCATGACCATCGCCGAAGGGATTAACGGCGCGGGACATCTCTTCATAGGCCGTGGCATCCCCAAGCAGCCGCGAGGTCTCTTCCACAATCACATCGGGATCGGTCCCCACCAGCCGAGCCGTTCCAGCATCAACAGCCTCCGGTCGCTCCGTGGTGCGTCGCAGCACCAAGACAGGTTTGCCGAGCGCAGGGGCCTCCTCCTGGAGACCACCGGAATCAGTGAGCAGAAGACAGCAGCCTTTCATCGCCGCGACAAGGCGGTCGTAATCCAAGGGTTCGGTCAGCACCACACGGGGATGCCCCCCGAGCAGAGCCTGCAGCGGCTCACGCACCGTGGGATTGCGATGCATGGGCAACAGGAGTGCCGTATCGGGGTACTTCTCAAGCACTTGAAGCATGCCTGCCGCGATGTCGTTCAGACGCTCACCCCAGTTCTCGCGCCGATGCACGGTGGCCAGGATCACCCTCTGCTGGGCCCAGTCGAGGCCATCAAACTGAATATCGGGCGCTGATTCCGCCATCAGCAACAACGCATCGATCACGGTGTTTCCGGTCACGGAGATCTCCCCGACCACACCGGAGGCCTTCAGGTTGGTTTCCGCCTGGGCCGTCGGTGCAAAGTGCAGTGTCGCAATTTGGGAGAGGAGGCGACGGTTGGCTTCCTCCGGGAAGGGATCCAGAAGATTGTCGGTCCGCAGACCGGCCTCCACATGGCCCACCGGGATCTGCTCATAGAACGCGGCCAGACCAGCGGCGAACGCCGTGGTGGTGTCACCTTGAACCAGGACCATCTGCGGGGGATAGGCCTGAAAGTCTTCACGCAACCCTTGGAGCGCTGCACAGGTGACATGCGTCAGGGTTTGGCGGGGCGCCATCAGGTTGAGATCCTGATCCGCTTGGAGATGGAATAGATCCATCACCTGGGCCACCATTTCACGATGCTGACCGGTCAAGACGACCCGGGTCTGCAGCGCATCACAAGCCTGGAACATTCGGATCACCGGAGCCAGCTTGATCGCCTCCGGACGCGTTCCCAGAACGATCGTGACGCGGGGCTGTTCAGCCATTCGATCCAGACGGTCCGCTGGAGTTTACGGGCGTCAACCCGGAGAGAACAGTGAGAAAAGGTTGCCAGCTTCAGCATCGAGACGATCCTGAAGACTGAACTCTCGCCATCACCGTGGCTCAGCCGGTTTTCCCGCCCAGCTTCCCGCCGCGCCCAACATCAGTCCGAACATCTGAGCCATCCGCCCGGACCTCTGGACGCTCACAGGACATCCAAGGCCAGAGTCCAACGCCCAGGCCAGCTGCAGATGGTTCGCCAAGCCTCGAGGAGATTGTGCGCATCGCGCATGATGCCGGCCATTCCGATGTCCACCTGGGGGTTGGGGAAGTCCCGCGCTACCGCGCCCGCGGAGACATGCAGGGCACGGACTGGCCTGTAACCCAAGCCGACGTCTTTCAGGGATGGCTCCAGGAAATCCTGTCGCCTCAGAAGATCGATTCTTTTCTTAGAGATAAGGAATTCGACGGCTCCCATGCCTTCCCGTTCGTGCGGGTGCGCATCAACCTGATGGATTCACTGCGGGGGCCGGCGATGGTGCTGCGCCTGATTCCGCAGACGATCCTCACCATGGAGCAGCTGAACCTTCCCGGTGTGCTGCAGAGTCTGGCTGCACGCCCAAAAGGACTGATCCTGGTGACGGGGCCGACAGGGTCCGGCAAAAGCACAACCTTGGCGGCCATGGTCGATTGGATCAACCGCAACGAGGCACGTCACATCCTCACCATTGAGGATCCCGTTGAATTCGTGCACGAAAGTCGCAAGTCCCTCATCCGACACCGGGAAGTGGGGTTGCACACTCTCAAATTCCACAATGCCCTCAGGGCAGCACTGCGAGAAGACCCTGACGTGATCCTGGTGGGTGAAATCCGGGATCAGGAAACGCTCTCAACAGCACTTGAAGCGGCACAGACCGGTCACTTGGTCTTCGGAACGCTTCACACCAATTCAGCGGTGAAGACCGTTGAACGGGTCCTCGGCATGTATCCGCCCGAAGAGCAGGAGAGCGTGCGCCGATCGTTGTCCGAGTCGCTTCTGGGGGTGATCGCCCAGGGACTGATCAAGACAACCGATGGCAAACGGGCGGCCTATCACGACATTCTGATCAACACAGATGCCTGCAAGGACTACATCCAGCGGGGAGCCCTGGATGAGGTGGAGGAGATCATGGAACGCAGCGGATTCGATGGAATGATCACCACCAATCAATCGCTTCTGGCCCTGGTGGAGGCGGACCGCATCGAGGGTGAACAAGCGGTGGCTGTAAGCCTCAAACCCAATGAACTGGCTCAGGCCCTGAGGGGCCGGAGCTGATCAACCTCCGCTGAACACACGCACCAAAAGAACGACAGCGATCCCCGCGGACAGGCCGATCATGGCCAGGCGACCATTCCAGATTTCTGCCTGAGGAGTGAATCCGCGCTTCCAGGCATTCAGCTCTTCCCCCTCCACTGGCTCGGGAGCATCTGATCTGAATTCCTGTTGATCCACGATTCAGAGTCCGAAGAGTGGAATCAACATTAAAAGGCTTTCCTAGAAAGGTGGGTCTGTTCTGTAGAGAGCATCGGCCTGGTCTAAGGGCCAACGAGGAGCCACTCCGGATTCAAGAGACGTCGAAGCCGTGTTCTGGCCCAGACGCAACAAGGCCGCAGCACCGATCATCGCGGCATTGTCGGTGCAGAAGGCAAGGGGAGCGATAGAGACCGCAATTCCCCGCTCCTGACCGCGTTCGAGCATGCAATGGCGCAGGCGACGGTTCGCAGCGACACCGCCCACCATCACGACGTGGCGAACACCGTGATCTTCAGCACAGCGGAGGCTGCGCTGCACAAGGACATCAGCCACCACCTGTTCGAAACTGGCGGCCAAATCAGCCAGAGGCAAGGGCTCCTCGGTCTGCCGAAGCGTCTCAACCGTCCGGAGCATGGCCGTCTTCAGCCCGCTGAATGAAAAGTCATAAGGATGAAACCCACCGCCTGGCAACGAAATCCGCCCTTTGGGCAAGCGGAAGCGCGTCGCATCACCCGTTTCGGCAACGGCCTGAATGGCAGGACCTCCGGGATAGCCCAGACCCAACAAGCGAGCCACCTTGTCGAAGGCTTCGCCAGCGGCGTCGTCATGGCTTCGGCCGAGACGCTTCATCCCACCACCGTCAGCCACCAGGATCAGCTCGGTGTGTCCTCCACTGACGAGCAACACCAAATAAGGCGCCTGGGGGGGCTTCTCTCCAAGCATCACCGAGGCCAGATGGCCCTCCAAATGGTGAATTCCAAGGAACGGACGACGGTGCAGTGCCGCCAGGGTTCGTCCGGTCACCGACGCCACCATCAGGGCCCCAGCCAATCCTGGGGTAATCGTTGCCGCAATGGCATCCAACTGGCCCAAAGCCAAACCAGCCTCATCAACAACCGCCGCAATCAATCCCGGCAGGGCCTCCACATGGCGACGCGAGGCGATTTCAGGCACAACGCCACCCCATCGAGCGTGCTCCTCCACCTGGGATGCAATCCGCGAGGCCAGAACGTCGATCCGGCCATCAGCGTCACGGCGAAGAACCGCGGCAGCGGACTCGTCACAACTTGTTTCGAGGGCAAGCACTGCATGCATCGAAGCGATGCGCCTCTCCTACTCTCCGACTTGTGACATCTTGCCCTTTCGGGGCACCGTTCAGAGGAATCGTTCCGATGCGTCGTCTCTTCGCCGTCGTGCTTTCAGCACTCCTGGTGTTCGGCTTCGCCCCCGTCGCCAAGGCGGATGTGGCTGGCCTCACACCCTGTTCTGAAAGCGCCCGCTTCCAGCAGCGTGCCGCTGCAGCTACAACGCCTCAGGCCAAAGCTCGCTTCGAGATGTACAGCCAGGCCTCCTGTGGTGAGGATGGCCTTCCCCACCTGATCGTGGACGGCCGCTGGAGCCATGCCGGTGATTTTGTCTATCCCGGGATCATGTTCCTGTACATCACCGGTTGCATCGGCTGGGCCGGTCGTGAATACCTGAAAGCAACCCGCGGCAAGAATGCTGCCCAGTACGAAATTTTCATCGATCGCAGCATTGCCATAAAGAGCCTTCTCGCTGCAGCCACTTGGCCTCTGGCTGCTTTCGGTGAATTCACCAGCGGCAAGCTGCTCGAAGACGACAGCAAGGTGACTGTTTCACCGCGCTGATTCAAACGACTTCAACCATTGCTCCATCAACAATGAACAAGTTTCTGACCGCAGCTCCAGTGGTTGCAGCCATCTGGTTCACCGCCACCGCAGGAATCCTGATCGAGTGGAACCGCTTCTTCCCTGATCTTCTCTTCCACCCGATGTGAATCGGGGATGATCTTCAAGATCCAAAAGGAACCTTCGGGTTCCTTTTTTTTGTGCCCATACCACGTTCCGAAGATCAGCTCCGCGTTACCCCAGCTCCATCAAAGTCTCCACCTGTTTCAACGCTGATTCGAGATCGTCGTTGATCACGACAGCGTCGAATTCCTGTTGAGCCTCGAGTTCCTCTCGAGCGCGAATCAAGCGGCGCTCAATGGCTTCCTCAGAGTCGGTACCGCGCCCGCGAATCCGACGCTCCAATTCTTCAAAGCTGGGGGGAGCCAGAAAAATCTGAAAACCGTCCGGGAAACTGCGACGCACCTGGCGCGCACCTTCCAACTCAATCTCCAAGAGCACGGGGCGCCCCCCCGCCATCTGTTCCTCAACAGGACGTCGGGGGGTGCCGTAGAAATTCCCCGCGAATTCCGCCCACTCCAGAAAACCTTCCTGCTCCACCAAGGACTCAAACCCCGCACGGCTGTGGAAGAAGTAGTTGATGCCGTCCTGCTCCCCCTGGCGCGGAGAACGGGTGGTGGCCGACACCGACAGCCAGATCTTGGGATGGCGATCCAGCAGCTGGTTCACCAGCGTTCCCTTGCCGACACCGCTCGGGCCAGTGATCAAGGTGAGTTTTCCACTGGTGGACATCGCGGCGTCTGCGTGGGTCAGCAGAGTAGGAAGCCCCAATGCCCCGCCCGGTGCTCCAGGTGATCGCCTCCACAAGCCTGCAGCCAATGGATCTCACCACGCTTCGCGCGGTGCTCTGGGATCTGCGTCCAAGGCTGGTGCCCAGCCGCTTCGAAAAAGCCCAACAACCCGACCCAGCCACAATTCAACTTGGCTGCCGCAGCCTCAACGGGATGGTGTGGCTGGAACTGAGCTGGCAAGCCGAAGCCCCTCGGTTGGTGGAAGTCAACGCTCCCCCGCGCAGCGGCAGCGGCAGCACCTTCGCGCAACAGCTGCAACACACCCTCCGCCAGCTGGCTCTTGTGGAGCTTCACCAGAGCGGCTTTGAACGGGTGGTGGAATTCAAGTTTGCCCAACGCCCCGGCGAACCGATCCAACGGGTGCTCGTGCTGGAGCTGATGGGACGGCACAGCAACCTGCTGCTCCTCGATGAGCAACGTCGCATCATTGCCCTGGGTCGTCAGGTCCGGGACCATCAGTCCCGCGTGCGCCCTCTCTCAACCGGCGATTCCTACAGCCCACCCCCAACGCTGCAGGGGTTGGCACCGGATCAAACGGAGAGCTTTGAACGCTGGCAGGAGCGGCTCTCTCTCGTCCCGATCCCCCTGCGCAAGGCTTTTCAGCAGACCTACCAGGGCATCAGTCCAGCGTTGGCGGCACAGCTCGCCGGAGACAACCTCAACACCCCCGTGGACAGCCTGGGTGCCAGCCAGTGGAGCAAGCTTTATGACCGCTGGTCTCTCTGGTTGGATCAGCTCGAGAATGAACAGTTCGCCCTCGTGCTTGAAAACGACGGGCGTTACACGGTCTGGGGATCTCCTAAAGACGAGGGCCATCCCCAACCATCCCTGGCTCTCCAGTTGGGAGCGCTTCACCAGCAGTGCCTGGAGCAACGGGCCCTGGCCCGGGTCAGCCATGACCTGCGTCATCGCCTGGAGCGTTGGCGCAGCAAAGAACAGGCAGCCCAGGATGACCAACGCCATCGTCTGGACGCCACCGAAGGGCATGGAGAGCTTCAACAGCAGGCGGATGCTCTCCTCTGTGTTGGCAATCCAAGCCGCGACCAGATCGATGAAGCCCAATCGCTCTATCGCCGTGCCAAGAAACTGCGGCGATCGCGCCCGATCCTCGAGCAGCGGCTGGCGCACCATCAGCGACGTCTTGAGCTGATCAGCGAGAGCGAAACCTTCATCGAGGATCAACTGAGCGCAACCTGGCAGGACTGCCCAGCACGACTCTCCGCCCTGAATGATCTGCGGGAGGAACTCGATGAGTTGTTGCAGCCCAAGGAGACCCGTCGCGACGCACGTCATCAGCGTCGACGCGATCAGCCCAGTCCATTGGAACTGATCAGCCCAGGTCGGCTCACGATCCAGGTGGGCCGGAACCATCGGCAAAACGATTGGATCTCGCTTCGCCAAGCGCGTAGCGGTGATCTCTGGTTCCACGCCCAGGAATGCCCAGGGAGTCATGTGGTGCTCAAGAGCTCCAACGGACTTGCTGAGGAATCAGACCTAGCCATGGCAACGGATCTGGCCGCCTATTTCAGTCGGGCACGTGGAAACAAGCAGGTGGCGGTGGTGATGGTTCCAACCGATCAACTGCAGCGGATTCCCGGTGCAGGCCCAGGCACCGTGCGCCATGGCCAAGCTGAAATCCGTTGGGGGGATCCCCAACGAGCGGAACAACGGCTCCTTGCCCCTAGCCTGAGCCCACAAACGGGCTGACCTGTTGCGCCGCCCGACCCGCGTCCGTGTCTGAGCGCCCCGACGGTCCCCCAGCCTTGCAGCCACCACCACCCATTCGCATTGGGAGGGCTCCTGGTGATGCTGATCTGCCGAATGAGGTGGAGATGCCCCTGGTGGACCACCTGGAAGAACTGCGTCAACGCGTCTTGCGCAGCCTGTTGGCCGTAGTGATCGGTGCGCTGGCCTGCCTCGTGGGCGTCAAGCCGCTGGTGCGACTGCTCGAGGCGCCAGCCAGCGGCATTCATTTCCTCCAGCTCGCTCCAGGCGAGTTTCTGTTCGTCTCGCTCAAGGTGGCCGGTTATGCCGGACTCACCTTGGCCCTTCCCTATGTGCTGTTCCAAATCCTGGCTTTCGTTCTGCCAGGCCTGACAGTCCGCGAACGGCGCCTGATCGCCCCCGCCGTTGCTGGGTCAGCTGTTCTATTCATGGCGGGCTTGGCTTTCGCCTGGTGGGCCCTCGTGCCGGCCGCACTGCGTTTTTTAGTGAGCTATGGCGCGGATGTGGTTGAGCCGCTTTGGTCGATCGAGCGCTACTTGGACTTTGTTCTTCTGCTGATGCTGGCGACCGGGCTGGCCTTTCAGCTGCCGGTGCTGCAGCTGCTCCTGGGTGCCCTGAGGCTGGTGCGCTGGCGGCCGATGCTTGGTGCCTGGCGCTGGGTTGTGCTGGGATCCGCCCTTGCTGGAGCCGTGCTGACGCCGTCCACAGATCCCATCACGATGTTGCTACTCGCTGGAGCCATCACGGCGCTGTTTCTGATCGGAGTTGGCCTAGTGGCTCTGACCGAATCGCTCAGACCAGAAACTCCTTGATCAGCGTTTCCGCCTCTGGTCCTGACGCCTGCAGCGGAAGACTCAGCGCCTTCCCCAGACGCGGTTTGTCACGGGTGGAAGCGAGCCAATCCCGCACCTCACCTGCCAAACCAAGACGATTCACAACATCCAGCACTTCGCCGAGATGCTGCCGATAGGCCTCGAGGTCCATGTGAAACGACTGTTGCTCCAGATAGGCCCACATCACCTGGAGGTACAAACGGCGGCGTCGAACCACCAGTTGAAGGTCGTAAGTAGCCCGCCAGCGCTGGCGTAGACAGCCAATCACCTCATCGACGCTGATTGGCGGCTGGGGAACGGCGTTGGCGATTTCAAGCACAGAAGCTGATGCGGCAGGGACAGGAAGACACCAGTCGTTGCAAAGCTTGACAGGCACTTAAGCATCCATAATGGTCGGCAATCCAAGCTGGATGAACGTCCGCCATGACCCAACTCTCCTCGAGCGATGTGCCCGGAATGGGTCGTCGGCAGTTCATGAATCTGCTGACGTTTGGCTCCGTGACCGGTGTGGCCCTTGGAGCCCTTTATCCGGTGGCGAACTACTTCATCCCCCCCAAAGCCGCCGGTAGCGGTGGTGGCACCAGCGCCAAGGATGAGCTTGGCAATGCGATCACAGCCAGTGGATGGCTCTCCAGCCACCCCGAAGGTGATCGCAGCTTGGTGCAGGGACTCAAAGGAGATCCGACATATCTGATTGTTGAAGGTGAAGACGCCATCGGCAGCTACGGCATCAATGCCATCTGCACCCACCTGGGCTGTGTCGTTCCCTGGAACAGCGGTGCCAACAAATTCATGTGTCCTTGCCATGGCAGTCAGTACGACGCCACCGGGAAGGTGGTCCGCGGCCCTGCACCTCTCTCCTTGGCCCTGGCCAACGTCAGCGTTGAGAACGACAACGTGTTTATGAGCCAGTGGACTGAGACCGACTTCCGAACTGGTGACAAGCCCTGGTGGGCCTGATCTTTCCCTCCCCTACGCCTGCTTCCCCTCACCGTCCCATGCGTCGTCACCTCTCACTTTTCCTTGGATCGCTGGTCATCGGACTGGCTCTCCTGATTGCCCCCGCTGCCAGCTGGGCTTATCCCTTCTGGGCCCAACAGAACTATGAAAGCCCCCGGGAAGCCACCGGCAAGATTGTTTGTGCCAACTGCCACCTGGCCAAAAAGCTGACCCAGGCCGAAGTTCCCCAATCGGTTCTGCCTGACAGCGTCTTCACCGCCAGCGTCAAGATTCCCTATGAGCAGGGTCTTCAGGAAATCGGAGCCGACGGCAGCGACGTAGGCCTCCAGGTCGGTGCAGTTGTGATGCTCCCCGATGGCTTCACCCTCGCCCCTCAGGACCGCTGGACCGATGAGATCAAGGAGGAAACGGAAGGGGTCTACTTCACTCAGTACAGCGACGACCAGCCGAACATCCTTCTGGTTGGCCCTATTCCTGGCGACCAGCACCAGGAAGTTGTCTTCCCTGTTCTCTCTCCTGATCCCGCCACCGACAGCAACATCCACTTCGGTAAGTACCAGATCCACGTTGGTGGCAACCGCGGTCGCGGCCAGGTGTATCCCACCGGTGAAAAGAGCAACAACACCGTGTTCACGGCACCAGCAAGCGGCACCATCGACTCCATCGAGCCCGGTGACAACGGCGCCAGCGTGGTCAGCATCACCACTGCTGATGGCGACAGCGTGAGCGAAACCATTCCGGTCGGGCCCGAAGTTCTGGTCAGTGTTGGTGACAGCATCGAAGCCGGTGCAGCCCTGACCAGCGACCCCAACGTGGGTGGCTTCGGCCAGGTTGACGCTGAAATTGTCCTCCAGAACCCCGTTCGGATCTACGGACTGCTCGCCTTCTTCGCAGCGGTTGCTCTGGCTCAGATCATGTTGGTTCTGAAGAAGAGGCAGATCGAAAAAGTTCAGGCAGCTGAGGGCGTCTGATCGCTATGGCTTTTGAAGCCCTGTTTCCCCTGGCGACCTTCCAGTCGCCAGGGGAATTTTTGCCAAATACCGAAAACTGGTTCCTTCCCCTGCGTTGGTACGGGCTGCTCATCGCCTCGGCAGTTCTCATCGGGCTGAACCTCTCCAGTCGCCTGGCCAAACTGAGGCATCTTGAGAACGGCCTGATCAGCGACCTGCTGCCCGTGCTCGTGTTGTTTTCCGTGATCGGAGCACGCCTCTACTACGTGGCGTTCGAGTGGCACAACTATGCCGGCAACCCGCTCAAGGCCCTGGCCATCTGGGAGGGGGGAATCGCCATCCACGGTGCTTTGCTGGCAGGAACACTCACGTTGATCCTGTTCTGCCGCTGGCGCCGTCAACCCTTCTGGGATGTGCTGGACGTCCTGGTTCCATCCGTGGCCTTGGGACAAGCGATCGGGCGCTGGGGGAACTTCTTCAACTCAGAGGCGTTTGGAGTACCAACGGATCTGCCCTGGAAGCTGTTCATTCCGATGCAAAGCCGCCCGGTCCTCTACAGCAGTTCGGAATTTTTCCACCCGACATTTCTCTATGAATCGGTGTGGAACCTGCTGCTCTTCGCAGTTCTGCTGCTGCTCTTCCGTCGCGGTCTGAAGACCCCCGGGCTCCTCCCAGCGGGCGCCATGAGCTGCGTGTACTTGGTCGGTTACAGCCTGGGGCGCGTCTGGATTGAAGGCCTTCGCATCGATCCCCTCTGCATCGGCTCGCTTCCCCCAGCCTGCGAAGGAGGCATCCGCATTGCCCAACTGATGAGTTGCACACTGGTTGCTCTCGGCATGATCGGGCTGTATTGGCTATATGGACGAAAGCGATCCCTGCCTGATCCATCAGGCCAACGCATTTGAGTCAAGTTGTCAGTTTTGTCGGCGCAGGTCCAGGAGCACCAGACCTGCTCACACTTCGTGCAGCTGAACGTCTCAAGAAGGCTGACGTCCTGGTCTGGACAGATTCCTTGGTGTGTCCAGCGATTACCGATCTGGCTCCAGCCGATTGCGAACGGATCCGCACCAGCACAACAACACTCGAAGACCTCATCCCTCTGCTGATCGATCAGCACCGCCAGGGCAAACGCGTGGTGCGGCTCCATGACGGAGATACAGCGCTTTACAGCGCCATCAATGAACAAATCTGTGGCTTAAGTGATGCTGGGATCCCGGTGGAGGTGGTGCCTGGGATCAGTGCTTACCAGGCTGCAGCCGCAGGACTCGCCAGCGAACTCACGCTTCCAGGAGTGGTGCAAACCATCGTTCTCAGTCGCGCCGGAGGACGCACAGGCGTGCCGGAACGTGAACAGCTCGGCAGGTTGGCAGCACTACGCGCCAGCCTTTGCATCTACCTCAGTGCAAGACATGTTGAGGATGTTCAAGCCAGTCTTCTGGAGCACTACCCAGCCGATACTCCCGTGGCCATCGGACATCGAGTGAGCTGGCCCGATGAAATGCTCACGGTGGTTCCTCTGAAGGACATGGCTGAGGTCAGTCGGGAACGCAATCTCATTCGAACGACGCTTTACGTGGTGAGTCCGGCTCTGGCCGGTGGCCCTCAGCGCTCACGCCTCTACTCCCCTGACCACGACCACTTGTTCCGTCCGAAAGCCCACTAGGCGGTGGTTTAGGATCGTTCTGTGCGGGCGATTAGCACAGTGGTAGCGCACTTCCTTCACACGGAAGGGGTCACTGGTTCGAATCCAGTATCGCCCATGGTTTTTGATGCGCTTTAACCCTCAGGGTTCCCTAAAAGCTGACTGAACTGTGGATTGGGATTAAGTTCTTCGATGAACTAGGTCGACTTACTCATTCATGGACGAGCGCAGTCTTGCTGAAGTCCAAGGCAAAGACGCGAGCCTGGTCCAAGCAGGGCAACAGTTGGCTGAGGCCAGGGCTGCAGCCGGCCTGACCCAGGATCAGCTGGCCACCCAAATGCACATGGGAGTTGAGCAACTCGCCGCACTGGAACGGGGAGATCAAGAAGCACTACCTGAACCCGTGTTCATCAAGGCCATGGTGCGTCGGCTCAGCTCCCATCTGGGATTGGATGCTGACGCCATGGTGCAAGCCCTCGGCCCCCTCACCACTGGCAAGCCCGCACGATCGACCCCCGGGCCAACATCACGGGGGATCTCCCCTCAGAAACAGGCAACACTCAATCCGCTCCCTCTTCTCGCCCTCGCCGGGGTGGCAGGGCTTGGATTGGTTGTATGGAGCAACGCCTCCGAACTGTCGCGCTTCGCCCAACGGTTAAGACCTGCGCGTCAAAATCTTGTGAACAGCGCGCCGACTTCGCCGCCTGTAGAGGAAAACGATGTTGATATCGAAGGAAGCGTCGTTCCAGTACCGCCACCAGAGAAGACGGTGTTCACGATCAGCAGCAGCGAACCCAGCTGGATCGCCTTGCGGCGTGAGGGAGTTGTGGAATTTGAAGGGCTTCTGAACGGTGAACGCAGGATTGAAGACCCAGAGCTGGTTGAGATTTACGCGGGCCGGCCTGATCTGGTGCAACTGACATCACCGGACGATGGGATGAGAACACTTGGAACCGTGGACGAAATCCGCTGGATCCGACTCAACCCTGAACGCTGACGCGCAGCTGCACGCCGACAGCCTCCCGAACCACCTCAGCGCAGCTCTCCAAACTCCACTGTTCAAGGCTGACGTTCTGGTTCACCCGATCGGGAACGAGCTCTAGATGCAGGGCTCCTTTCACAGCGTGAATGCGAAGTGCAGAGATCACCGGCTCAGGCCTGCGATCAAGAGCAGCAGCCAAGCGCAGCAAAATTGCCATCTGATGAACGCATCGACGGTTCTCTCGGGTCGCCAAGACCTGCCATGACTCATGGCGCTTCTTGGGCAAGCTCCGGCGGTGATAACGGGCAATGGCTGCCACCATCAGATGCTCCGCCTCCGAATAACCCAGCAGCTCTCCATGACGAATCAGGTACCAGGAGTGCTTGTGGTACGCGCTGATGTTGATGTGCTGGCCACATGAATGAAGCATTGCTGCAGCCCAAAGCAGTTCGCGACCTTCGCCACTGTCGTCATGCATCACCCCACCCGTGGCATCGAACAAGCTGAGGGCATGGTTCGCGACCCGTTCAGCCCTGCTCTGGTTGACCGCGAACCGCTGCACCTGGTGAATCACGGTGCGTTGTCGAATGCTGCTCTGAAAGCTGAAACGATCCTCCAGAAGACCGTGACGAAGCATCCAATCGACGATGAGGCCCTCCCTGAGAGCCCTCTCACTGAGGACCAAGTCCTCAACACCAAGCATCTTCATGGTGGTTTGGAGGATCAGCGCACCGGGAACAATGATTTCGGCCCGACGATCATTGATGGGAGCCAACTCCCGCCGCTGAGCCGGAGTCATCGTGATCAGGCGATCAACCACCCGGTCCAGGCGCTCCCTGGTGAGCCGGTACCCATGCAGCTTGCGCGGTGGCCGCTCCTCTTCACTTGCCGCAAGAGAACCAATCGCCATCGCTGTACCGCTGGTGGCCACCAACACAGGTCGTTCACCGGGTTTGATCCTGCGACGCACTTTGTCGACCGCGGGTTCGAGCGATCCCTGAATGAAGGCCTGCAGAAACGCTCGACGTTTGGGAGGCATCGGATCGTCCTTGACGAAGTCCCGCTGGAGACGCACAGCCCCGACACGGGTACTGGTCAGGGCGCGGGCATCGCGACCATCCGCAAGGATCAGTTCAGTGGAGCCTCCTCCAATGTCGAGCAGAAGATGGGGACGATCTCCAAACGGCATGCCTGAGAGCACACCCAGATAGATCAGACGGGCCTCTTCAGGGCCACTGACCAGATCCACCTCCATGTCGAGATCATCGAGGACGGTTTGGAGAAAATCGCGACCATTGGGCGCTTCACGGACGGCACTCGTCGCCGCCGTAACAATCTGCTCAACCTGATGGCTAGCGGAAAGATCCCTGAACTGGCGAAGGGTTTCATACCCCCGTTGCATCGCCGCCGCAGTCAGTTCACCGGTCACGGGATCACGCTCCCCCAAACGCGTGGTGACCTTTTCCGCCTGAATGATGCGGAAGGTGCGCAGCGTCGGATCAACCGCCGCCACCAGAAGATGAAAGGAATTGGTCCCGATATCAATGGCTGCGATTCGACGCTGTTCAGCATTCGCCGCCTGGGGCAAGCCGTTGTTCTGTTCCGTTGGCTTGGCTGGGGCCTCGGCATCCAGCATCAACGTCAGCGCGGGAAGGAAAACCACTCTGCCACTGACAGCCGGGACCATCAGACCCTGACTAGGGTTCTTCAAATCCCGTTGATTGTGATCAGCAGCTCTGCACGACTTCAGCCCTGGATCGAACTGCTTCGCTGGAACAAACCCACTGGACGGCTGATCCTGCTGATCCCAGCAGGCTGGGCTCTCTGGCTGAATCCAACGGCCCCGCCCGGTGTTGTGCTGATCCTGCAAATCCTCCTGGGGGGCCTTGCCGTGAGCGGTGCGGGCTGCATCGCCAATGACCTGTGGGACCAGCGATTCGACGGCCAAGTGGAACGCACGAAAGGCCGACCTCTCGCCAGGGGCGCACTTCAACGAGGCCCAGCGATCGCTTTATTGCTGATCTTGCTCATCCTCAGCCTGGCTGTCGTGCTCAGTCTTCCGGCCGCCAGCCTCAGGCTCTGTCTCGCCTTGGCCTGCCTGGCCGTGCTGCCGATCCTTGGCTATCCATCGGCAAAGCGTTGGTTCGCCTTCCCCCAGGCCATCCTTGCGCTGTGCTGGGGCTTCGCGGTGCTCATCCCCTGGGCCGCTGCAACGGCAGCATTGAACTGGAGCCCGGCCCTTGTGTGCAGTTGGCTCGCAACCGTGGTCTGGACCTTCGGCTTCGACACGGTTTACGCCATGGCTGACCGTCGTGACGATGCATCACTGGGCCTGCGCAGCAGCGCACTGAGCCTTGGATCCCTTGTCGTTCCTGTGGTTCGGAGCTGCTATTTGGTAACAACGCTGGCTCTTGCCTTTGCGGCGTGGTCTGCTCATATCCCTGCGCCGTTCTGGCCCTTTTGGTTGCTCGCTGGGATCTTCATGCAGATCAGTTGCAACCCCCTGAACAAACAGGACGCCTCCATGGCCACATTCGGGCGGCACTTTTCACGGCAGGTCCAGGCGGGAACGTTGCTTTGGCTCGGACTTGTTCTGGCTAGAGGATGGGGAGCGTGACGGGCATCACCCCAGCTCCGCCGCTTCGCGCAGGAGACCGTGTGGCTTGCGTGGCCGCCAGTTCAGCACTGCAGGACGACATCAAGCTGCAGCGGGGCATTGCGGTTCTGCAGGGCTGGGGCCTCGATGTTCAACCCCAGGCCTTGGCCACCCGACGCTGGGGCTACTTCGCAGGGCGCGATGAAGCGCGGCATGCCGATCTGCATCCTGCCGAACCCGCAGCGCTGCTCGCCTGTGCCCGCGGTGGATGGGGTGCTGCTCGGCTGCTGGAGCAGCCCATCCGCTGGCAGAGCGGCTGGCTGCTGGGCTTCTCAGACGTGACAGCTCTGCTCTGGGCCCGCCAGGCAGCGGGTTTCGCGGGTGGCATCCATGGCCCTCTGCTGACAACGCTTGCAGAGGAGCCGGACTGGAGTCATGACCGATTACGCAACCTGCTCTTTGGTCAGATCGTCCCCGAACTACAAGGCCGTGGTGGTGGCGGAGGGGTGGGGACAGGTCCTCTTCTCGTCGCGAATCTGACCGTGGCCACCCACCTGCTGGGGAGCCGCTTCGTCCCCCCTCTCGAGGGAGCCGTTCTCGTTCTGGAGGATGTCGGGGAAGCGCCCTACCGGATTGATCGGATGCTCACCCAATGGAGGCTGAATGGCTGCTTGCAGGGTTTGGCGGGTCTTGGCTTTGGCAAGTTCGAGGGGTGCGGAGATGAACCGAGAGACGCCACGGAAAGCTTCAACCTCGAGCAGGTTCTTGAAGAGCGCACTGCCGACCTCGGCATTCCCAGGGTGATGGAGCTGCCCGTTGGGCACCGATCAGGCAACGCGGCCCTTCCCATGGGAGCGATGGCACGCCTCGACGGCCAGACAGGCCGGCTCAGCTTGCTGCCCTGAGGGCGAGCACCGCTTCCGCCACAGTCAGGTCAAACGGCGTTGTGACCTTGATGTTGGCGGGTCCAGCATCCAAGACCTGCACAGGCCAACCAAGACGCTCGTATAACGACGCGTCGTCGGTCACCGACCAGCCCTGGGCAATTGCCTCAGTGTGGCCGCGACGCAGCTGATCCACGGCAAAGCCCTGCGGTGTCTGCGCCGCCCAGAGCTCCGATCGGTCAGGCGTGTCTCGAATGAACCCATCGGATCCCACACGCTTGATCGTGTCGCTGACCGGTGTTGCAGCAATCAGGGCCGTGCCGGCCTCAACGGCTGCAGCACAACGGTCAAACAAATCCGGTTCAGCCAAACACCGGGCTCCGTCATGAATCAGGACATGACGGGCCTGCTCCGGCAGCCCCGCCAGACCACAGAGGACCGATTCCTGCCGCGTGCTGCCACCTTGAATCCACTGCACCGGCTTGCTGGGTGCCTCCAGCACAGCCAGGATGGCCTCGCGATCAACCTCTTGTCCGACGATCCCGATCCACTCAATCCTTTCAGCCAGCAAGGCCGCTTCAAGTGTCCAGGCAATGACAGGGCGTCCGGCCAATGGCAGAAGCAGCTTGTTCCGATCCGCACCCATGCGCCGACCGCTTCCTGCGGCTGCAATCAACAGATGCACAAGCGACTCCTGCCCCGGGCAGGCGTAAACAACCTCCATACAATCAGCTCGCACCATGGATGGCGGCGCTGCATGCGAGTTCTTGCCCTAAGCCCGGGTTCGCTTGAAGACCAGCTGGACCGTCTACCGGCACTGGCCGAGATTTGTCAGCAGCTCAACGCCACATTGCAGGTGGCCTGTGATCCCAAACAGGCAGCCCCTTGGAAGCTATTGCCTTGCATGGAGAAGCTGTTGCCGTTCAGCTTTGAGGCCAAGCCCACCCTTGCGGACTGGGCCAACCTGCTCGGATGTGTTCGGGAACCTGACTTTCAGGTGTGCATCAACTTTGCTGAAGGTCAGCAGGTCAACCTGATGTTGTCGATGAGCCATATCCCCAAACGGCTTGGAGCGGATGGGTTTGCCTGCACCGACCAGGTCAACGTCGGCCAAGGCTGGACGGCGCAGCGTCTTGGCCCTTTTGTCCAAGCCCTGGGTTTTGAACTGGTGGCCGATCAGTTCCGACTGCCCCTCGCAACAGGGGCTCTCGATGAAGCCCGAGAAGCATTGCCCCGCGGTGACGGCCCCTTGCTGCTGCTGTCCCCAACAGGCCAGGATGGTGATTGGCCTGCATCCGAATGGCACAGGCTTCCTGACACCATCAAAGGCCGCCTGGCGTCGCTGCGCAGCATGGTGCTTCGGACTGAACTCAGCCTGGCCAAGCGTGCAGCACTGATTGCCTGTGCCGATGTCGTGCTCAGCAGCTGCCCGGTTTCGCAACGCCTGGCGACCTATTGCGGCATCCCCCTGGTTGCCCTCGGCGCCGAGGCAACCGACCTTCCCGAGCGTGCCGAAATCCGCTGCCTCGGCCGCCCTGAAGAACTCGCCACGCTGCAGGGCAGTGACGTTCTGACGGCCCTCGGTTTCTGACGGACGTCCTATGAGACGCCGCCGAGCCAGAGGACACCTCAAGCTGATCACCGCGCCATGGCGGGGCCCCATCAGTGCTCTTAGTGCCGTGATCTTCGCCGGTTCCCTGGGCTATCGGATCACGGAGGGCTGGGACTGGGGCGATTGCCTCTGGATGGTGCTGATCACGATCAGCACCATCGGCTACGGCGAGGTGGAAACCCTGTCACCCCAGGGTCGACTGGTCACCGTGCTGATCGTGGTCGGTGGATTGGTGGTTGTTCAACTGGCCATACAACGCGTTCTCGGGCTGAAGGACTCGGGATATTTCCTCAGACTGCGTGAATTCCGCTTTCATCGGATGCTGGAGAACCTGCACGACCACGTCATTCTTTGCGGCTACGGCCGGATCGGGCAGGAAATCGCGGCCCAGCTCCAGAGTGATGGTGTCTCGCTTGTGGTGATCGAAACGGATCTCAACCGACGGGCTGTCGCTGAAATGAAGGGAATTCGGGTTCTCCAGGCGGATGCAACCTTGGACGAAACATTGCTGGATGCAGGACTCGAACGCTGCTGCAGCCTTGTTGCAGCCCTGCCAAGCGATGCCTCCAATCTGTATGTGATCCTCAGCGCCAAGGATCTACGGCCGGATTGCCGCTTGATTGCCCGCGCCAACAGCGATGAAGCGGCTTCGAAGCTGCGTCTGGCCGGAGCCACTGTGGTGGTCAGCCCCTATGTGGCCGGGGGTCGCGTGATGGCAGCTTCGGCTCTGCGGCCCCTGGCCCTCAACTTCATGGAACTACTGGCTGGCTCCGATTATGAGATCGAGGAATTCCAGCTGAGTCACGACCCTCTCCACCTGATGGAGATCCGTGGGCGCAGCCTGTCTGAACTAGAGCTGGGCCGTCGCAGTGGAGCCATGGTGCTAGCGATTCGGGAGAAGGGGAAGTTGATCGCCAATCCAGGTGGCGACACCCAGATGGCACCGGGGCAACTCCTCATCGTTCTGGGAAGCAAGACCCAACTCGCTACCTTTCAGGCCTTGCTGGGTGAAGCTGTCGACACGATTCAAACGATGCCGGGTTGAGGTTGACGACGGCGGCTCCGTACGATCCTGCGATCAAAGGTGCCTCCATGTCTCCCAGCGCTTCTCTTGCCGGTCAGACCGCCCTGGTGACGGGAGGAGGTCGCGGCATTGGCCGTGCCATCGCCCTAGCTCTTGGCGAAGCGGGTGCAGAAGTTGTTGTGAACTACTCCAATTCCGCCACTGCAGCAGACGACGTGGTCGCCACGATCACGGCAGCAGGGGGCCAGGCCTATGCCCTGCAGGCCAATGTCTCCATCGAAGCCGAGGTGGATGGCCTGATCAAAGAGGTGCTGGAGCGAAGCGGCCGTTTGGATGTGTTGGTGAACAACGCCGGCATCACCCGGGACGGACTGCTGATGCGGATGAAAACCGACGATTGGCAAGCGGTCATCGACCTCAATCTCAGTGGTGTGTTCCTATGCACGCGAGCGGTAGCTCGCCCGATGCTGAAGCAAAAAAGTGGCCGGATCATCAACATCACTTCCGTTGTGGGGCTGATGGGCAACGCTGGCCAGGCCAACTACGCCGCGGCCAAAGCCGGTGTCATCGGTCTCACCCGCAGCACCGCTAAGGAGCTCGCCAGCCGTGGCATCACCGTGAATGCGGTAGCCCCAGGTTTCATTGCCACCGACATGACCAAGGACCTCGATGCTGAGGCCATCCTCAAGGACATCCCCCTGGGGACCTTTGGCACCCAGGAGCAGGTGGCCGGCACCGTTCGCTTCCTTGCAGCCGACCCAGCCGCCGCCTACATCACAGGCCAGGTGTTGCAGGTGGATGGCGGCATGGTGATGGCCTGAATCAGGGCATTAGGAATCAAGGGGTTGGGCCAACTCATCCCGCAAGCGGCGGATGCGCTGGAGCAGGCGAAGGCGGCGGCTGCGTGCGGTCGCTGTCAGGAAAATGCGAAGGGGCACGTAAACCAAGGCCATGGAACCGGCCAGGACCGCCATCAGAACAAAAAACAGCGCTCCTGACTCAGCCATGACCGGACCCTAATCAGTTCGTTTAAGGGCGGCACCCAGGGAGATCCAACCATTCGGCTTTCCCCACCACAAGGCCTCTCCACGAGGGCCACATCGCTGTGGGACAGTGACCAACGGCGTCCCCGCGACTATGGCCAAGCTCCTTTCTTTCTCTGACGAATCACGCAGCGCCCTTGAGCGCGGTGTTGATGCACTTGCCGATGCAGTGCGCGTCACGATCGGCCCCCGCGGTCGCAACGTTGTGCTCGAAAAAAAATTCGGCGCGCCTGACATCGTCAATGACGGCGATTCGATCGCGCGCGAAATCGAACTGGACGACCCGTTCGAAAACCTGGGCGCCAAGCTGATGCAGCAGGTGTCTTCAAAGACCAAGGACAAGGCCGGTGACGGCACTACGACGGCAACCGTTCTGGCTCAGGCCATGGTGCGGGAAGGTCTCCGCAACACAGCTGCTGGCGCGAGCCCCGTGGAACTCCGCCGAGGCATGGAGAAAGCCGCGGCACAGATTGTTGCGGGACTGAACGAGCGGAGTCAGGCCGTCGCCGGCGATGCCATTCGTCAGGTGGCCACGGTGAGCTCCGGGGGTGACGACGAAGTCGGTCAGATGATTGCGGAGGCGATGGACAAGGTGAGCACCGATGGGGTGATCACGGTTGAGGAATCGAAATCCCTGGCGACGGAGCTTGAAATCACCGAAGGAATGGCCTTCGACCGGGGCTACAGCTCCCCTTACTTCGTCACCGATGCCGATCGTCAGGTCTGTGAATTTGAAAACCCGCTGATCCTGCTGACGGATCGCAAAATCAGCACAATCACGGATCTGGTTCCCGTGCTGGAAACCGTTCAGAAAAGTGGATCACCCCTACTCATCCTTTCTGAGGAAGTGGAAGGCGAAGCTCTCGCCACCCTGGTAATGAACAAGAGCCGTGGGGTTCTGCAGGTGGCTGCTGTCCGGGCACCCTCCTTCGGGGAACGCCGCAAGGCAGCCCTCGCCGATATCGCCATCCTCACCGGCGGAACGCTGATCAGCGAAGACAAGGCGATGACCCTCGACAAGGTGACCCTTGAGGATCTCGGCAAAGCGCGCCGCGTCACCATCAGCAAAGAGAGCACCACGATCGTCGCCACCGACGACCATCGCCAGGCCGTGAGCGAGCGGGTCGGTGCAATCCGACGTGAGCTGGAGGCCACCGAATCCGATTACGACCGCGAGAAGCTCAGCGAGCGAATCGCCAAGCTGGCCGGTGGTGTTGCCGTAATTAAGGTCGGAGCCCCGACGGAAACGGAACTCAAAAACCGCAAACTGCGGATCGAAGATGCCCTGAATGCAACCCGTGCGGCCGTCGAGGAGGGCATTGTTGCTGGAGGCGGCAGCACTTTGCTTCAACTCGCCGACAGCCTGGACACGCTGGCAGCATCCCTGAACGGCGACCAACGCACCGGTGTTGAAATTGTGCAGCGGGCGCTGACCGCACCGGTTCATCAGATCGCGACCAATGCCGGGAAGAACGGTGATGTTGTGATCGCGAACATGCGCAGCAGCGGCCAGGGATTCAACGCCCTCAGTGGTGCTTATGAAGATCTGATGGCTGCAGGCATCGTTGATGCCGCGAAGGTGGTGCGCCTGGCTGTGCAGGATTCGATTTCGATTGCCTCTCTCCTGATCACGACCGAAGTCGTCATCGCTGACAAGCCGGAACCACCAGCGCCTGCTCCCGCCGGGGACGGTGATCCCATGGGTGGAATGGGTGGAATGGGCGGCATGGGTGGAATGGGCATGCCCGGAATGGGTGGTATGGGCGGCATGGGCATGCCCGGAATGATGTGATCAGCTGATCATTCCCTGGCAATAGGCGATCACCTGGAGATCCACTCCTGTGATCGCCGTCCCGACCACCACAGTGTCTGCACCGGCCTGCAATGCCGATCGTGCCTCAGCTGGTGACGCAATTCCTCCCTCACAGATCAATCGAACCGAGCGGGGAAGTTCAGCGCGAAGTTGGGGAAGAAGAGCGAACGCAGGAGGGCGCTGCTGGGCGGTTTCGTCCGTGTAGCCGTAGAGCGTGGTTCCCACCCACTCACAGCCCAATTGGGCTGCACGCAGCCCGTTCTCAAGAGAATCCACATCAGCCATAAGGGGAGCACGCAGCTCATCGCGCGTGCGCTGCACCAACGCTGCCAGGTCCTGCCCAGCAGGACGATGACGAGCTGTCGCATCGATCGCGATCACATCGGCACCTGCAGACCAAACGGCCTGGATCTCTTTCCATCCCGGGGTGATGTACACCGAGCTGTCTGGAAACGTGCACTTCCACAAGCCAATGATCAATGCTTGCGGGCAGCGACGACGCACTGCACCAATGTGTTCAGGGCTTTCCAAGCGCACGCCGACCGCTCCATTTCGCAGAGCGGCGTCAGCCATGGCGGCGATCACATCGGGATGGCGCATCGGCGAGCCTTGAGGTGCCTGCACCGAAACGATCAGCCCCTGATCTAGGGATTCAGGGTTCGGAATCATGGCGTTTCAGGAAGCCTTGGGGAAAGCGTCATCGTCACGTCGCGGAAGCCAGCGCCGAAGCGAACGCGGTGTGCTGATGGGGGGAGCCGGTACAGGGGGAGCAGCAATGCTCTGTTTCAGCACTGTTTCTTCGGCCGACACCTCGTCCTGGGCCACGATTTCTTCCACCTTCTCAGCCTCTTCCTCAGCCAAAACCTCCTCTTCGGCCACGATTTCTTGCTCCTCCTCGGCCTCCTCCTCAACCAACACCACCTCTTCGGCCACGATCTCAGGAGCGAATGAAGGCTCCTGAGCAACTGACATCAGCACCGGGTCAACAGCGGAGGGATTGCCGACATCAACCGCCGGAGGGCTGAACTCCCGATCCAAGACCATCGGCTCAGGCAAGTTCAGATCAAGCTCGTCGGCCGCATCAAAGCCATAGCGATGAACCCATTGGCTAATCAAACGTGACAGCAAGGCCTCATCGCCTGTGGCCCTGGCCTCCTGGATCTGAAGGGCCAGACCGTTCTGTCGACGCGACGGCTGCTGAAACGGAGAAGAAAGCACGGATTCAGGAGAGTTTGCGGTTGAGCAGCGGGCGAATCGCAAGGAACAGCCCGATGGTGAGGAGCAGAAGAATCAGCAGACAGGTGGTGCCGGTGACATCCCCATAGGGGGCCTCCAACAGCACTGCCGACAGGTCCAGGGGACCTTGATAGGCCGCTCGAATGGGTTCAATCGCGAAGGTAAGAGGATTCAAGGCCGCAAGCCACCCCAACCAGGTCGGCATGAAGGACAGAGGAGCCAGGGCCGTGCTGGCAAAGAGCAAGGGCAAGTTGGCCACAAAAATCACGGCGATCAACTCAATGTGTCCCGGCAAAGCGAATGCCAGGCCAAGGCTGAGAGCGGTCACAGCGAAGACCAAGAGCAGCAGCGTCACGAGCACCAAGGCCAGGCCGCTGACACCAGGCCATCCATAACCCAGCAGGGCTGCCGTCCCCATGATCGCCAGACTCTGCAGCAGGCTCAGAGCGGTGATGTAGATCACCGACGCCAGCACGATGGAACTGCGGCTTCTCAGGGGTGCCACGAGCAAACGATTGAGGAAGCCGAATTCGCGATCGAACATCACTGGGAGGCCAGCGTTCAGAGCAGCACTGAACGCCGTGAAGACAATGACTCCGGCACCCAGGAAACGGCCATAGCTCATGCCGCCTGGCAGGAGACCCTCAGGAGCGTTAGCGAAGAGCGCACCAAACAGAATCAACCAGATCAGGGGTTGAAGGACCCCGGCGATCAAGGTCGAGGGACGTCGCATCAACTGGAGGAACAAACGCCGGGTGAGGGCCCACGTCTCCTGACTGAGTTCAGCGAAGGCTCCGGATGGCTGCTGCTGGACAGCGAGGGATGCTGTTGGGGAGGTCATCATCGGCACTCAACGCATGGATTGACGCTTTTCCTTTTTGACGTCGCGCTGGCCTGCAATGGCTAGTTCAGCGTCCATCAGGGTGCGTCCTGTTGCTTGAAGGTAGACATCATCGAGGCTTGGACGGCTCTGGGCCAGGGCAAAAACAGGAAGACCTGCACCCTCAAGGGTTTGACGAAGCTGATCAATCACGGGCCCTCCCTCAATCACCAGGTTCAGGGAAAAACCCTGAGATCGGTTGACCACCACCTCAAGCACCCCATCCAGTGGTTCAAGCAGAGCGCGCACCTGGGTCGCCTCTTCTGCAGTGCTGAACTCTCGGACCCGGAGGGTGACGCGATCCCCCCCAAGTCGTTGTTTGAGCTGATCTGGAGCGCCTTCAGCGATCACCCGTCCGTTATCGATGATTGCCATCTGGTCAGCGAGGGCTTCCACCTCTTCCAGGTAGTGACTGCTCAGAAGAACAGTGGTGCCCTCCTGAACCAGCTGACGCAGCAATTGCCAGATAGCACTCCGACTTTCGATGTCCAAGCCGACGGTGGGTTCGTCGAGCACCAGTAACCGGGGACGGTGCAACAGGCCGGCAGCCAGGTCGAGACGCCGACGCATGCCACCGGAATAGGTCCCGCAGCGGCGATCAATCCACTCGCCCATGGCGAGTCGTTCAATCAGATCAGCGATTCGGACGTCGCGATCTTGACGCGGCAAGTGGTACAGATCTCCTTGCAGCTGCAGCAGTTCTCGACCACTCAGGATTTTGTCGATGGCCACCTCCTGGGCCACATATCCCATGAGCTGGCGAAGGGCTCTGGGCTGCGCCAGTCCGTCCACGCCGCCGACACGAACCGAACCGCTATCCGGGGCAAGCAGAGTGGCCAGGATGCGCATGGCCGTTGTTTTGCCGGCACCATTCGGACCAAGCAGCCCGTACAGACACCCTTCAGGAACGGTGAGATCAAGCTCGCGAAGAGCCTTTACCGAGCCATAGGCCTTGGAAATCTTCCTCAGTTCAATCAACGCCATCAGGCACCGTCAGGGACATGCTCGGGCAATCCAGGGAATCTAATGAGTGCTCATTGAAGCCCCGTGAGCAGGGAGAGAAGCTGCATCACCTGGTAGGCAAAGCTTGATGCAAGGTCCGTTCGACTGAGAATGAGCAGCAGGCACAGGCCAAACAGGTAGAGAATCGACCAGCGAAACAGAGCCTTGGCGTTCACAAGGCTGTCGGGATCAAGAGAAAGTCGATCGACCAGCTGCAGCAATCGACCGTTGTAAGGAAGCAGCATCACTCCGTAGAAGACGCCACCGGAGGGCAGGGCGAAGACCCCTAAACCACTCAGAAGGACGGTGATCCAGCCATAGGTCTTGATCGCACGCGCCGTCACCACAGGCCCCTTGACCACCGGCAGCATCGGAATCCCAACAGCGCGGTAGTCCTCGCGCAACAACAAGGCCAAAGCCCAGAAGTGGGCTGGTGTCCAGACCATCACCAGCGCAAACAGCCACCAGCCCCCAAGGCCGACATGGCCAGTGGCGGCAGCAGCCCCCACAAGGGGCGGAATGGCCCCGGCGACCCCACCGATAACGATGTTCTGGGATGTCCGCGGCTTGAGCAGGGCTGTGTAGAGCAGGACATAACTGCAAAGGCCGAGCAAGGAGAGGCCAGCAGCGAGACAGTTCACGCCGCTCACCAGCAACATCGCCGCAGCAAGGGTGCAGGCGATAGCACCGATAAACGCACTGGTGGGCGACAGCCGACCAGAGGGAAGCGCACGACCGCTGGTGCGAGCCATGCGGCCATCGAGATCCTGCTCCCACAGACAATTCAGAACCCCTGCGGCGGCTGAAGCCAGTGCCCCTCCTCCCAGGGTGCACACCAGCCGCGGAGAGGACAGAGGCCAGCCCTCACTAAGAGCCATTCCCCCCAGAGTGGTGGCAAGCAGAAGCGGGATGAGGCGCGGTTTGGCCACTTCCAGCCATGCGGGAAGTTTGACCCGCTTGCGGGAGGGAACAACCTCCTCACGGGTCGGACGAACGGTTGCAGTGAGTTCAGCCATGACAGGCCTCCAATGAGGTGTCGTCGAGAACGACAGAACGGGGTGGTGAAGGGCGATCCGGAGATCGGACCAGAAGCGCCGCCATCAAGGCGATCAACAGGGCAGCAACGAGCTGGTGCGCGATGGTGACCGCGGGTTGCGACAGACCAAGGCGAAGGGTGAGAACACCAAGCGCCACCTGAACCAGGACCAGGAGGACCGCCCCACCAAGCCAGGGCCACTGGCGGCGGGCCCAACCACCAGTCAGAAGTGCCGCCCCGGCAAAGGCCAGCACAACAACGGCCACTGGCATCGCCGTGACGCGATGGGAGAGAACCAGGTGACAGGCCTCACCCCCTGCGAGGCAACGCTGCCCCGCCCAAGCGGTGGCCATACGACCACCCAGCAGACATTGCACAAAGACCGACACCAGACCAAGCAGTGCCGAGATGCGCCACCAGAGGGGAGCGGTGACCGCAGCGGGATGAAGCAGGCGTTGCGTCAACCCACTCAGGAGTGCCACCAGCGTGAGGGCCAGCGCCAAATGGGCGGTAACAACACCTGAGGGGAGCAGCCGGGTCACCGTCAAAGCACCGAGACCTCCCTGCATGGCCACAAGGACCATCAGGCCAGCTGCCAGCCAGGGCAGCCATTGAGGAAGCTGACGCCGACAAATCGTCGTCGTCACAGCCATCACCACCAGGGCGATGCCAACGACGAAAGCATCAAGACGATGAAACCACTCCAGGAAAACCTGAACATTCATCTGCCGACCCGGGAGAAACGACCCGAAGCACAGCGGCCAGTCGGGACAGGCCAAGCCGGCCTCCATCACCCGTGTCGCGCCACCGATCACAACCAAAGCAATGACGGCAACCACAAGATGCGCCGACAACAACCCGAGACGTCGACGGAGTGTCGACATTGAGGAAAGCATCATCAAAAAAGCTCCATCCGATGCAAACCAGAAGGGATTGCTCGGACCGTAGCGATGCAGAACATTGCGGCACGCTGTATGGACGTCTGCAACACAAAAGAGGAAAAGATCATCCTCTTTTCCTGACAGAAACAAGGCCTTAACAATCACTTCATGGAGATACGCAGCCAGCCCCATACGCTGATGAAAACCTGGGATTCATCGGGTGCAGATCCCATCCGCCATTCTCACGTTAGTGATCGGGATGGTCCTTGCTCTAGGCGGTCTTTGGATCGGCCAGAACATCAACCTCCTTCCCATCGACGCGAGTGCCAATGCACCGATTTACGACGAACTCTTTAAGGTTCTGTTCACGATCGGCAGCATTCTCTTTGTCGGAATTGTTGGACTTCTCGTCTTCAGCTTGATTCGATTCAGACGGCGAAGTGGTCAGCTCGGCGATGGCTTGGCCATTGAAGGCAACCTTCCTCTTGAAATTTTCTGGACAGCAGTTCCAGCAGTTGTCGTGCTGTTTGTAGGCCTGTATAGCTACGACATCTACGACCGAATGGGTGGCATGGTGCCTCTGGCCCATGACCATATGAGCGGTGCCCACGAGGAGCAGATCTGGGGAGGAATCAGTTCCGGATCGATTGAATCGGCAGCCGCAACGAATGTCTTACCTGTTGAAGTGACGGCGATGCAATTCGCCTTTCTCTTTCATTACCCAGACGGTGACATCACATCAGGCGAGCTTCATGTTCCATCCGATCGACCGATCACCCTGCGCATGGAAGCCAAAGATGTGATTCATGCCTTTTGGGTTCCTGAATTCCGCCTGAAACAGGATGTCATTCCAGGCCAACCCACACAGCTGAGCTTCACACCAACCCGAACCGGACGCTATCCGATCGTTTGCGCCGAACTTTGTGGGCCGTACCACGGCGGAATGCGCTCCACCGTTGTGGTCGAAAGCCCGGAGGACTGGGATAACTGGTACAAGGCAAACGCCAAAGCAGCACCGGAAGACGAGCCCATCACCATCGCAAACGCTTGACATGACGATCAGCTTGCCCCCGGAAACATCCAGCCCACCGCGACTTCAACCCAGCGGCTGGTTGCGGTATTTCAGCTTCAGCGTTGATCACAAGGTGATCGGGCTGCAGTACCTCGTCTGCGGCTTTGTGTTTTATCTCGTTGGAGGCGCCCTGGCCGGCGCCATTCGCACGGAACTCAGCAGCCCCGTTGCCGACTTCATGGCACGGGATGTCTACAACCAAGTGCTGACACTCCACGGCACGGTGATGATCTTTCTCTGGATCGTCCCAGTCGTAAATGGTGCCTTTGGAAACTATCTGATCCCCTTTTATGTGGGGGCACGGGATATGGCTTTCCCACGCCTCAATGCAGTTGCTTTTTGGTTAATCCCTCCAGCTGGATTGATGCTGATCACCAGCTATTTCCTAACAGGGGCTGCTCAATCTGGCTGGACAGCTTATCCACCACTCAGCATCACCACACCAGCAACTGGTCAAGTGATCTGGATCCTGAGTGTGCTTCTCCTTGGCGGAAGCTCAATCTTCGGAGGAATCAATTTCATCGCCACGATTCTCAAGCTGCGTCGACCCGGGCTGAAGTTGATGCAACTTCCCATGTATTGCTGGGCGATGCTCGGAACAAGCATTCTTGTAGTTCTATCAACACCCGTTCTCGCGGGAACATTGGTGTTATTGAGTTTCGACATTGTTGCGCACACAGGGTTCTTCAATCCCACCCTGGGGGGCAATGTGGTCGTCTACCAGCATCTGTTCTGGTTCTATTCCCACCCAGCCGTTTACATCATGGTCTTGCCGGCCTTTGGCTTGGTGAGCGAGATCCTGCCGGTTCATGCCCGGAAACCTCTGTTCGGCTACGTGACCATGGTGTACTCGATCATGGCCATCGTTGTGTTGGGCCTGGTCGTGTGGGCCCACCACATGTTCACCAGCGGAACCCCTCCCTGGATGCGCCTCTTCTTCACGATTGCCACCGCATTCATCGCCGTTCCAACCGGCATCAAATTCTTCAATTGGTTAGCAACACTCTGGGGCGGACGCATCAGCCTTAACAGCGCCATGCTGTTTTCATGCGGCTTCATTGTGAACTTCGTGCTTGGCGGCATCACAGGCGTTGCCTTGGCACAAGTGCCTTTCGACATCCATGTCCACGACACCTACTTCGTTGTCGCTCACTTCCATTACATCGTCTTCGGAGGTTCGGTGTTCGTGATCTTCGCGTCGATTTACCACTGGTATCCCAAGTTCACCGGCAGGATGCTCAACGAAGATCTTGGTCGGCTGCATTGCGCCCTGACCTTCATTGGTTTCAATCTGTGCTTTGGGCCGCAGCACTGGTTGGGTCTTAACGGAATGCCGCGACGAGTGGCTGAATACGACCCTCAATTCACCCTGATCAATCAGATCAGCTCCGTCGGAGCCCTGCTGATGGCCATCAGCACCCTGCCCTTCCTTTGGAATGTGATTCACAGCGCCCTCAACGGCCCTGTGGCAGGAGACAACCCCTGGAGAGCGCTGACTCCTGAATGGCTGACCAGTTCTCCGCCACCGGTTGAAAACTGGATCGGCGAAGCACCTCTGGTGGAAGAGCCCTACGGCTATGGCGTCCCACCGGACGAGCTTGACCTCACCGCAGCAAGCGGTCGTGATCTCTGGAGCAGCGGCAAATGACCACCACAGTTCCCATCAAGGATCAGGACCAAGGCCATGCAGAGCATGCCGAGCATCCAGATCACCGCATGTTTGGCCTCGCCACATTCCTTGTGGCGGATGCCATGACCTTTGCCGGCTTCTTTGCCGCTTACCTCACCTTCAAAGCCGTGAACCCTCTACCGGAAGGGGCGATTTATGAACTTGAGCTGCCCCTGCCGATCCTGAACACCATTTTACTGCTGGTGAGCAGTGCCACCTTCCACCGTGCCGGCCAGGCGATCCGACAGGACGACCACGGGCGCTGTCGACGCTGGCTCCTGATCACGGCAGGCCTCGGACTGGCCTTTCTGGTGAGTCAGATGGTCGAATATTTCACCCTTCCCTTCGGCCTGACCGACAACCTCTTCGCCAGCACCTTTTTCGCCGCCACGGGATTTCATGGGCTCCATGTGACCCTCGGCGCACTGATGATTCTGATCGTCTGGTGGCAAGCGAGGCAGCCGCAGGGCCGTGTGACTGCAGCCGACCACTTCCCCCTGGAAGCAGCTGAGTTGTACTGGCACTTTGTTGATGGAATCTGGGTGATTCTCTTCGTGATCCTTTATCTGCTCTGATCCCTTGCCTTGATTGGCGAGCATGGCCAGAATTCAGTTGAATCAACTCCTGAAATGCTGGTCGGCAAGGAACTGCTCGACAAGGCCAGATCGCTCAGCAATCGGCCTGAAGATGACATCGCCCGCGGCTGCGGTTACGTCGGCCCGAGTGGACGTCTGCTGAAAAAGAGTTTTTATCGCGCACTGGTGGAGGCCAAAGCGGCGGCCCAGGGATGGCAATTGCCGAAAAGCAGCAGCAGTTCCTCAGGCGGCAGCCGGGGTCGCCAGGCCGAATTCCGAACCCGTGTTCATGGCAACGGCAACCTGCTGATCGGCCACGCCTACACCCGTCGGCTCGGCCTGGAGCCCGGCCAGGAGTTCAAGATCGAGCTCCAACGGGACTCCGGAATGATCGTTCTGCAGCAAATGGATCAGGACCAGCCATGAGTGGCAAGCCAATGGGGTGTCAGCCCCTCTTCGGTGCTGCGGCCATCAGCACCATCGGGCTGCAGAAGACGCTCGGCGTAACGGGCTAGTTGATCGGCTTCCAGGTTCACGGTGTCACCGACGGCAAGGTTCTTCAGGGTTGTTGCCTCCCAGGTGTGGGGGATAACCGCGAGGGAGAACGTCGTTCCATCCGCTGAACAGTCCGCCACCGTGAGGCTGATGCCGTCCACAGCAATGCTGGCCTTCTCACAGATGTAACGGCCAAATCGGGCTTCAGACCAGCGGATCGAGAGAGACCAGGAGTGGGGGAGGGTCTCCACGCTGGTGACCTCCCCTGTGGCATCCACATGACCACTCACCAGATGACCACCAAGCCGGTCGCTCAGCCGCAGCGCCGGCTCGAGGTTCACAGCTCCACCACGGTCCGCTTTTCGTCCCAGCGTGGTGCGGCGCAGGGTTTCCTCACTCACATCCGCGCGGAAACCATCCGCAATCAGCTCAGCCGCTGTAAGGCAGACGCCATCCACGGCCACGCTGTCACCAAGCGCCAAGGGGGTGAAGGGAGCACAGCCCCAGACCACGACCGCCCCCGCACGACGCTCGATCCTTCCCACTGACTGCACTAGCCCCGTGAACATCGCTTGCAGCGGCTCTCTGGCCATAATCGGATAGAGCCGCGCCGCCGACATGGTCGAAATGAGCGTCGCCGGAATCGCACTCGATGCCGCCAGCCGTACCCCCATGGTGCTGCTGCGAGATCCGAGCGGCCGACGTCAGGTCCCGATCTGGATCGACCAAGCGCAAGCCCACAACATCATGGCCGGCTTGCAGGGCGGAGCACCAGCACGGCCCCTCAGCCATGACCTAATGGCCGCGCTGCTGGTGGCTGGGGGGCTCGAGCTGGAACGCGTGATTGTCCATGCGATCGAAGACAGCACCTTTCACGCGGTCTTGAAGCTGCGACCTGATCTGGACGAAGAGGAGTTGGCCGAAGACGAAGTGCTGGAACTGATCGAAGTGGATGCCCGACCCAGCGACGCCATCGCGCTGGCGATCAGAACTGGGAGCGGCATCTGGATGCTGGAGGAGGTGGTAGCGGAAGCCTCGATTCCGGTGGATGCAGAAGCCGATGCTGAAGATCAAAGTGCCTTCAGCCGTTTTGTCGACGACCTCAGCCCTGCGGCACTGGTGCGCCATCTGCGCAACCAGGACAACGAAGCACCCCCAGAGGAGTGAAAACCCGCGCCTTTGGCAGCGGCCGCCCCGTCAGCCTGTTCAGTCTGGGAACGATGCGAGCACTCGACTCGGCGTCCCAGATGGCAGCGGTGCTCAACGCGGCAGCAGCAGCAGGGATCAACCACCTTGAAACCGCCCCTGCCTACGGACCTGCCGAGCGTTTTCTGGGAGAAGCTCTTCGCCAGACCACCCGTAAAGCTTCAGACCACTGGGTGATCACCAGCAAACTACTGCCGGGGCTGAGCTTCGAGGAGGGACAACGTCGGCTTGACCAGACCATTGAGCGGCTGGGCTGCTCACACCTCGACAACCTGGCCATCCATGGCATCAACCGGGAGGAGCACCTTGACTGGGCCCTGGTCGGAGATGGTTCGAAACTTCTCGACTGGGCACGCAACAGCGGCCGCGTGACCCAGGTGGGCTTCAGCAGCCATGGCAGCAATCCGCTGATCGATCGGGCGCTGCGCAGCCAGCGATTCACCTTCTGCAGCCTGCACTTGCATTGGCTTGACCCTCAGCGATTGCCCTTGGCCCATTGGGCATTGAGCCATGGGATTGGAGTTATGGCGATCTCTCCCGCAGACAAAGGAGGGCGCCTGCAGGCACCGAGCCCAACCCTGGTGGAGGACTGCACCCCCTTCGCCCCCCTGCAGCTGGCTTACAGATTCCTGCTGGCGCAGGGCATCAGCACCCTGACTGTTGGTGCTGCCGTTGCCGATGACCTCCAACTTGCTGCAAGGCTGGCGCAGGAGGATGGCCCCCTCAGCGATGCTGAGCAGCAGGCCTTGCTTACGGCACAGCTGCGCCAGGAGAAACGGCTCGGGCAAGAGCAGTGCAAACAATGTCAGGCGTGCCTCCCCTGTCCGCAACAGGTTCCGATTCCCGAGCTGTTGCGGCTGCGCAATCTGGCCATTGGCCATGGGCTCACCGCATTTGCGCAGGAGCGATACAACCTGATCGGCCGTGCCGGCCACTGGTGGGAAGAGCAGGATGCTTCCGCCTGTGAACGCTGTGGGGAATGCCTGCCCCGATGCCCGCATCAACTGCCCATCCCTGATCTGCTGGCGGACACCCACCAACGATTGGTGGCTTCACCGCGACGGCGGCTATGGAGCTGAATCACGCCAGAGGCGTTCCAAGTCCTTCTGGCCTTGGGGCGGCAGGGGCGGCAGCGACCAACAGCGTGACCAGGTCTCAGCGGGGGGAAACAGCAGGGGCCGCAAACGAACAGACAAGGCGTTCTGATCCGCCATCGACCCTGACACCGGATCTGACGACGTGATGGGAGCCCGCCAACCCAGCTGCACGAGGCGGCGGCGCAGGGGATCCCGCCAGCCCTGCTCGACCCAGCTCTGGGGCACCGGCTCGCGACTGGCTTCCGGTCGGAGCAGAACAGTCCAGTGCAAAGGCGCGCCGGATGCCGGCAAAACAGCCCGAAGACGCGGATCCCGCCGCAGCAGAGCGATGCAGCGGTTGAGCGGGAGAACAACCACCCGGGCATCACCTTTGAGCAGCCAGTTGCTGGCTTGACGATCATCAAAGGTGAGGGCCTGGCGACGCAGGGTGCTCAGGCTCTGACTTCCGCCCAGATGGTCCGCCAGGCTCATCACCAGGCGGGGGCTGGCGGGCAGAACCACACGCCCTGCCACGGCGGAATCCAGCAACAGGGGCCACCCCTCCTTTGCCATGGCGGGGTCATCCCGCAGCAGCATCACCCAGGGACTGACGGCCAGCGGCAACACCCGATCCTGCAGGGCACCGAGCTCTCCCAACAGGGACTGGGCCTGACGGTCCAACTGCCTGCGGAGCGGTTCAGAGGCAATGGGCTGCAGAGCGTCTGCTGAATAGGCGTCCAGCCACCCATCAGCCATCACCAGCAGATCGACGCGCGCTCGGTCCTCCGGCCTCCACTCCTGCTGGGATGAAGCCAGCATCAGCCGCCAGGGCTTGGGCAAAGCATCAGCCCATGGTTTCGGCAGCACACCAGCCGGGGCCATCAGCGTTGGCGATGCGGTCGCCTGACGACAGCCGGCCAGCAGCACGGATCCCGTCGCCCCGATCATCTGGAGCACATGGCGCCGGCTCAGGGAACCCAACCGCTCACTCCCGACATTCATGGGATTGACGTTACGGGGCGGCTGAGCAGCTGCTCCAAGGCATGCTCACAATCCAGCACCAGGTCGGCACAGGAGCATCCCCGCAGCTGAGCGAGCAGCAGCAGAGCACCGGCCCCCACCCCTTCTTTGACATAGCCCCGTTCGTAGTCCCGCAACGGTTGATGGGCGCTGCTCTGAAAGCGCACGCCACAGGCCAGGACAGACAGCGATGTATCCACACGGGCTGCCGTGGCATCCACAAGGCGTCCCAAGGGGGACTGGCTCGCAGCGGCCACACCCTCATCAGCGAGCCAACCGGTGGTGCCGATCAGCACCTGGTCCGCCAGGCGCTCCCGCTGACTGACGGGCAGGGCCTGCATCGCCAGTGCCAGAACAGCCAGCATCTGGCACCCCCCACCCAGCAACAGCGGTTGTCCCGACGACACCGCTCCCAGCAACACCCCTGCGGTGAAGGCCTGAAAGGGGTCGCCGACAGCGGCCAGGATCTGCTTGGCCGCAGGATGTGCCCCCAAGGACGCCCGCTGCAGCCCTCGGGAGACGAGCTCTTGCTTGAGCTGCTGGGGAGGTTGACGGGCACTGCCGCTGATCAGATGGGCGACCTCCACGCCGAGGGCCGTCAGCACCGCTTGAGCGGTTGTGGTCCCTCCCGGCACACATTCCGCGAGCACCAAGGGGCGTTGCAAACGCCGCCCCAGGAGCTCCCCCTGTCGCCACAAGTGCTGCACCCGGGGCAATGGCATCGCAGCACCGCTGGACAGACACGCCGACGGCCCCTGATCCATGGCTTCAATCTCCAGGTGGGGGAAATCGGGTTCCTGAGCTAAGCCGAGGGCCGCCACGTGCGGGGCCAGCTTCAAGCGGCGCGCCGCAACATGGCTGAGCAGGGCGGGGGAAACACCAGCGGGCAGCGGCGGTAGGGGCCAACGGCGCTGTCCAGACGGCCCGTGGATCAGAAGCTCCGCATCAGCCAGGGCCGTGTAGCGCCTGGAGGCCGCTGTGGAGCCAGCGGCGGAAATGCCCTCATGCTCCGCTGTCCGCGTGGCAGCAAGCACCAACAACAGATCCACAGGTTGATCCCTAGCAATCCAGGGGCCAAGGGCCGCTGCATCCAAAAGGCTCGCTCCAAGGCGTCCCAGCTGCTGACAGCCCTGGGGCAACCCGGACGCATCAGAGGGGGTCGAGGGCAACGAGTCCATGCAGCAGTCGAGGGGGCTCCGGAATCGGTGATCTCAGGCGGGGAAAGATCCAGTACGCCAGGGCATGGAGGGACAGGACATAGATGACCTCCTGAACCACCACCAGCAGAAGCGCCATCAACTGCACCTGGGTGAGATCCGGTGTGATCGGCAGATGAAGGGCCACGATCAATCGGTCGAGCAGTGCAGACCCGGCCCTGGTGATCACAACCCAGAGGTTTTCTCCCACCAGCAACGAGAGCACCAGAACTCTCACCAGAAACCCGGCTGTTCCCAGAACGATGCCGCCCGCCCAGCTCAACCACCAGCTGAACCCTCGGCACCAGCTCCAGCCCAGCCACAGCGAGAGAAGTCCGTAAGGAAACAGCAGAAGCGGTCCACGCAATGGACCCATCAGCGCCGTCATCAACAGCACGGACAGCAGCAATCCCTCGGCACCGGAACGGCTGCCACGGCGCAACTGCAGCAGGATTAAAGGAAGGGGCAGAGCCAGACGGAAGAGAGCACCGCCCACCGGGAGGTAGTAAAGAGCCAGCCAGATCAGCCCCGTCGCAGCGGCGAGATAAGCCCCCTCAACCAGCCTCAGAGCCTGCTGGCGGCTCAACCGAGGAGTGGTGTCGGTCATGGCTCGACCCGCTCAATCCGTTCCACCGCAAAGCCGACATCTGCCTCACGCAAGGCACGGGTCACAGCCTCCGCAGGAGCTGCGGGATCGGCTCCGGCCAAACGGATGGTGATCCGGTAAGGCGCCTGGGGCTGAGGTTGGGCTGCGGCTGGCCGCGGTGTGAACTCCGGCAGGGGGTCCTGCGAATCCTGCGGATCAGTGCCAGCGGCTGTCGGGGTTGGGGTCGAGTTTGGGGTTGGAGTGGGGACGCTTGACCCAGCTGGGGATGCCACCTCGGGTGCTGATCCGGCGGGACGGTCACCCGTTGGGACAGTTTCAGAAGCCTGGACTGGCGCAACCTGCGTGGGCCTGTCTTCTGGCACCACAAAGGACCGTTCCAACTGCTCGGCGACCGGTGTGCCTGCACAGGCTTGCAGGAGCCCTACGGGCAGCAGCCAAAGCAGACGCGTCATCAGCTGTCCGCTGGCTTGATCACCCGCACCGCACTGGCCCTGAGCCGACCGGTCTTGGTGGTAGCGGGGGGTTTCTTGGCCGCAGGCTTTTTGGCTGCTGGCTTCTTCGCCGCCGGTTTTTTGGCGGCGGTTTTGCGACCACCCTTTTTCGAGGCCGCTTTGGCCGCGAGCAGTTCAACGGCTTCCTCGAGGGTCACATCATCAGCACCTTTGCCTTCCGGCAACGAAGCATTCACCTTGCCCTGCTTGACGTACAGGCCGTAGGGACCGTCATAGACCTGAATCGTCTCATCACTGCCCTCCGGCTTGCCCAGGTCCTTGAGGGCGGTGCGTCCTCCCCGACCGCGTTTGGGCATGGCCAACAACTCGAGGGCACGGCTCAGTCCCACCACCAGAACATCGTCATCGCCCTTCAGGGATCGGTAATCCTTTTCCCCCTTTCCCTTATCCCAGACGACGTAGGGACCAAAGCGGCCCAGACCTGCCTGAATGCGGCCACCATCAGGGTGTTCGCCCAGGAGGCGCGGCAACCGAAGCAGACCAAGGGCATCCTCCAGGGTGAGGTCCTCAGGCTTCTGCCCTTTGGGTAGAGACGCGCGTTTGGGCTTGGGATTCTCATCACTCACCTGCCCCCGCTGCACATAGGGGCCGTATTGCCCGAAGAGCAGATAAACCAGGTCACCCGTTTCCGGATCCTCGCCAATGGATTCGGGGCCGTCAGCCTTCTGCTTGAGGATCAGTTCGGCCTGCTCTTCATCAAGATCAGCCGGGGTGATCTCCCGGGGCAAGGTGGCCTTGATCAGCTCCTCCTCACCATCCTCGCTGACGCGTTTGGCCTCCAGGTAGGCGCCAAAACGGCCGATGCGCACCACGGAGGACAAGCCCTCGAGGTCGATGGTGCGGGATGCGCCGGGATCAATGTCACCCTCCCGCTGTTGCACCTGGGTCTCGAGTCCCTCATCTCCCTTGTAGAACCCCTCCAGATAGGGAAGCCACTGCACCTTCCCGTGGGAGATCTCATCCAGGGTGTTTTCCATCCGAGCAGTGAAACTCGTGTTCACCAGTTCGGGGAAATGCTCCTCCAGCAAAGCCGTCACAGCAAAAGCGGTGAAGCTGGGGGTGAGTGCATTTCCCAGAAGCGTGGCGTAACCGCGATCCACGATCGTTCCGATGATCGAGGCATAGGTCGACGGCCGACCGATGCCCTCTTTTTCCAGCATCTTCACCAGGGAAGCCTCGCTGAACCGAGCCGGCGGCTGGGTCTGATGACCGAGCGGTTCAACGGTCTTCGGCTCGGGTGCATCGCCAACGCTGAGCGCCGGCAACAACACTTCCTGACCTTCAAGGGCTGCATCCGGATCGTCACTGCCCTCCACGTAGGCGCGGAAGAAACCGGGGAAGTCAATGCGCTTGCCGCTGGATCGGAAACTGGCTTCCCCTGAACTGAGATCCACCGACAGCATCGTGAGCCTTGCTTCGGCCATTTGACTGGCCACGGTGCGCTTCCAGATCAGTTCGTAGACCGCCAGGTCCCTGCCATCAAGGCCGGTTTCGCCGGGAGTTCGGAAGCTTTCGCCTGAGGGACGAATCGCTTCGTGTGCCTCCTGAGCGTTGCGGGCTTTGGTGCTGAATTGGCGCGGTCCCTTGCTCAGATACTCCTTGCCATACAGGCTCTCAACACAGCTGCGTGATGCATTAATCGCTTGATCGGACAAATGCACCGAGTCCGTCCGCATGTAGGTGATGAAACCCCGTTCGTAGAGGCCTTGGGCACAGCGCATGGTCTCCCGGGCTGAGAGCCGCAGTTTGCGATTCGCTTCCTGTTGGAGGGTGCTGGTGGTAAAGGGGGGAACGGGCTTGCGCACGGTGGGCTTCTCCTCCACCGCATCCACCGTCCATGCGCTCGACCGCACGGCTTCAGCCAACGCCTTGGCCTCGCTCTCACTCAGCAGCCGGACGGCACTGCCTTGCTTCAACCCACCGGTGGTTTCATCAAAATCGTTGCCGGTGGCAATGCGCTGGCCAGCCACGTGGGTGAGCTTGGCTTCAAAGGCACTACCGGACTGCTCGAGCTGGGCCTTGAGGTCCCAATAACTGCCACTGCGGAAGGCCCGACGGGCACGCTCCCGTTGCACCAGAAGCCGAACCGCAACGGACTGCACCCGTCCCGCGGAGAGTCCCCAAGCCACCTTTTTCCACAAGAGAGGCGAAAGGGTGTAACCCACAAGGCGATCCAGAATCCGCCGGGTCTCCTGGGCATGGACCAGCTCCATATCGAGATCACGGGTCTGATCCAGGGCTTTGCCGATGGCGTCCTTGGTGATTTCGTGGAACACCATCCGCTTCACCGGCACCTTTGGAGCCAGAAGCTGAAGCAAGTGCCAGCTGATGCTCTCGCCTTCCCGGTCTTCATCCGTCGCTAGGAGCAACTGATCGGCACCCTTGAGGGCGTCTTTCAACTCCCGAACCACTTTTTTCTTGTCCTTCGGGACCACATACAGCGGCTCAAAATCCGCTTCCGTGTTCACGCCGAGGTTGGCCCACTTCTGCCCTTTGGCCGATGCCGGAATCTCACTGGCGTTGTTGGGAAGGTCGCGGACATGCCCCATGGAGGCTTCAACTTTGAATCCCTTGGGAAGGAAGCCACGGATGGTCTTGGCCTTCGTGGGGCTTTCAACGATGACGAGGGTGTGCGCCACTAGCGGCAAGTGAACCGTTCCCCTTCTTTATCGCACCGAGGATCGCTCTGCATGACCGTGTGCGCGTCAAGCGCCGCTACAGTCGCCGCAGCGCAACGGTTCCAGGCTGTCATGCCCGACATGGGTGCTTCCCTACTCGCCACCCAGGCCACGGCTGCCCCTGGTGAGCTGCTGAATCTCTCTCTGAATGCGTCCGCCGTGCTGCCAGAAGCAGCAGTGCTGCTGGCGATGATTGCCACCCTGTTGGTGGACCTGGCCGGCGAAAAGGCCGCCACACGCTGGGTACCGCCGATTTGCTATCTCGGCCTGGGCAGCTCCCTGGTCTTGCTGGCCCTGCAATGGAATGCACCCCTCGAGCCCTCGTTCCTCGGCGCCTTTCTTGCCGACAACCTTGCTGTGGCCTTCAGGGCTGTGATTGCCCTGTCCACCCTCCTCTCTCTGCTGATTAGCTGGCGTTACGCCGAGAAAAGCGGCACGCCTGTCGGCGAATACGCCGCCATCCTTCTTGCAGCCACACTTGGCGCCATGCTCCTCTGCGGGGCAACGGATCTGGTGAGCGTCTTCATTTCACTGGAAACCCTCTCCGTCGCCAGCTACCTGCTATCGGGCTACATGAAGCGGGATGCCCGCAGCTCCGAAGCCGCACTCAAATATTTGCTGGTGGGATCGGCAGCAGCCGCAGTTTTCCTTTATGGCTCATCGTTGCTCTACGGCCTGAGCGGCAGCACCAGCCTCGACACCATCGGGCTTGCCCTCCAAACCAGCACCACCCCTCTCGCCGCCTTGGCCTTGGTGTTTGTGCTGGCGACAGTTGCCTTCAAGATCGCTGCTGTTCCCTTTCACCAGTGGACGCCTGACGTCTACGAGGGTTCACCGACTCCGGTGGTTGCCTTTCTCTCCGTGGGCTCTAAGGCTGCTGGATTTGCATTGGCTCTTCGCATCCTGGTGGGGTGCTTCGGTGCCTTCGACGATCAATGGAAATTGCTGTTCACCGTCCTGGCGGTGTTGAGCATGACCCTGGGCAACGTTGTCGCCCTCGCACAGACCTCGATGAAGCGAATGCTGGCCTACAGCTCGATTGGCCAGGCCGGCTTCGTGATGATCGGCATGGTCTGCGGCACCGAGGACGGTTTTGCGGCCATGGTTCTGTACATGGCGGCCTACCTGTTCATGAACCTGGGGGCCTTCGCCTGCATCATTCTCTTCTCGATCCGCACGGGCAGTGATCGAATCTCCGATTACGCCGGGCTCTATCAGAAGGATCCCTTGATCACTCTCGGCCTCAGTCTTTGCCTCCTGTCCCTTGGTGGGATTCCACCAATGCTGGGTTTCTTCGGAAAGATCTATCTGTTCTTTGCCGGGTGGGCAAACCACGAGTACCTGCTGGTAGTGGTTGGCCTGGTGACGTCTGTGGTGTCCATCTACTACTACATTTCTGTCATCAAGATGATGGTGGTGAAGGAGCCTCAAGAGGCGTCCGACGTGGTCAAGTCCTACCCCGACGTCAACTGGTCGTTGATGGGGATGCAGCCTCTGCGTGTTGCCCTGATCGGGTGTGTGGCCATCACCGCCGTCGGTGGAATCCTCTCCAATCCCCTGTTCCAGTGGGCCAATACAGCTGTTGCGGGAACACCTATGCTTCAGCAGGCCATCGCCCTATCCAGCTTGAAAGGCCTTGGCTGAGGGGGCACGGGCCGCAGTTGCTGAACTCCGTGGGATCAGCAAGATCTATGGATCTGGCGATCTCGAGGTCAAAGCCCTCGATCAGTTGAACCTCAACGTCCTGGACGGTGATTACCTCGCCGTGATGGGAGCGAGTGGATCCGGCAAAAGCACGGCCATGAACATTCTCGGTTGTCTCGACCGGCCCACCAGTGGGACTTACCGGCTGAATGGCATGGCCGTTGAACAGTTGGACGACGATGCCTTGGCGGACGTCCGTAACCGCTCGCTCGGTTTTGTCTTTCAGCAGTTCCATCTTCTGGGCCATGCAAGCGCCATGGAGAATGTGATGCTCCCGATGATTTACGCGGGAGTTCCCAAGGACGAACGGATCGAGCGTGCCCAAGCCGCCCTAACCCGCGTTGGCCTTGCGCAGCGACTGGACAACAAACCCAACCAGTTGTCCGGAGGACAGCAACAACGGGTGGCCATCGCGAGGGCCATCATCAATCGCCCCAGTCTTCTGCTGGCAGATGAACCCACGGGCGCCCTGGATTCCAGTACCACCGCAGAGGTGCTGGAACTTTTTGATGAATTGCACCAACAGGGAATCACCCTGGTGATGGTCACCCATGAAGACGATGTTGCGGCCCGTGCCCAGCGGATTGCACGCTTCCAGGATGGTCGAGTGCTGACGGAATGCCCAAAATGATTGCAATGCCCCTGCGGTAATGGAAGAGACCACCAAGGCTCTTCGTGTCGCACTCATCGAGGACGACCCACGCATTCAGCAGCTGATCGGCGCTGAAATCAGCGATGAGGGGCACGATTGCATCTGCTTCGGCTCCGCGGAAGACTTTCTCGAAGCAGCTGCCCCCAACAGCTTTGATCTGGTGTTGCTTGACCTGATGCTGCCGGGCATGGATGGCTTGACCTGCCTGAAACAGCTGCAACTGAAAGCTCCGTCCAGGCCGACCCTGAGGGTGGTGATCGTGACAGCTCTCAATGATGCCGACAAGCGTCGCGAAGCTCTCTCCAACGGAGCAGAGGCCTATGTGCTCAAGCCGGATCTGTTCGAACAGCTGCCGCAACTGCTCCGGACGCCTCCGATTCGCTGAGCCTCAGAACCAACCGCACAATGGTGGTTGTTCCCTTCGCCGACGGCTGCTGGTGGAGGCTCAGTGTTCCGCCACACCCCATGACCATTTCGCGAGCCAAGGCGAGACCCAAACCAGGTCCCTCCACCTTGTCCCCATCGCGGTCAGGCTTGCCCCTGAAAAAGGGTGACGACCACATCTCCAGATCCTCTGAAGCCACTGGAGCATCAAGGCTCTGACTGGCGAACTCCAGGATGCAGCGGTCGAGCCCGTCGCGCCCAGCAAGACTGAGCTTGATCGGCATGGAACGATTGGCATGCTGCCAGGCGTTATCGAGCAACTGATCCAATGCCAGCATCAGGGCTCTTGGATCGGTTTGGACAAGCAAATCGTCTCCTGGTTCCAGGCCGTGCAGCTCGAGATTCGGAATCAACTCCCGCGAGTCGTCATACCAGCGTTGCAGCAGCGGCCCCAACGGATGGTCCCCACAACAAACCACATCCGGATCCACCTCCAGGCGCGTGAGCAGAGAGAGATGACCGAGCAGCTTCTGAATCCGCGCCATCTCCTCCCGAGCCATTGTCAGGCGTGAAGTGATGGCATTGGGGAGGTTCTTCAGCCGAGCCATCCGCTGCAGATTTCCACTGACGATCGCCAGTGGCGTTCGCAGCTCATGGGTCAGATCGGTCATGAAGCGCTGCTGTTGAACCAGGGCCCGTTCCTCGGGGCTGAGGTCGCGAAACGACACCAACAAAAAAGGCGACTGAATCAACTCGACCGGCCGCCAACGCAGCAACTGAACCTGTGATCCGTCACCGTTGCGAGACAGCACCTGGCAGCGGCTCTCTCCAGACGTCCGGGGCAGAGGAATCTGGGGATCAAACAGCTGGAGAGCAGCCTTGGCGTGGGTATCCAATGGCCTCAGCTTTAGAACATCAGCCAAGGTTTGATTCACCACCTGAATTGGAACCCCTCCAACGAACAGTTCTGCAGAGGCTTGATTGGCCCAGTGGATCCTGCGATCCACATCAATGATCACCATCGCTTCGCTGGCCGCATCGAAAGCGACCTGGAGCATTCCCAGGGACTGACGCAATTGCGCGATCAGTTCACTATCCCTTGAGGATGACGAAGAGAAGGCTGAGCTGTTCATGCCGGACAGCCCATCTCAGCTTGATTCCATTAAGGGTCGCAGCGTTGCTGCAAACGACCAGCTGCCGTCATTGTGCTTCTCAGCCACGATGAAATGTTCACTCTCAATGGCACGCCCATCCGAGCAAAACGTTGCCAATTTCAACGGGTGATTCAGCACCTTGGACACCTCCGTCAATTTGAACCGAGCAAATCCAGCGTGATGGGAATCGCGGAAGCTAGGAGGCAGAATCAGACCGAGGGATTGACCGATCAGGGCTGCTTCCGTCCAGCCGTAGATGGCCTGGAAACGGTCATTGATTTCCTGCACGATCCCTGATGCATCGGCACGAACAAACGGGAGGTCTTCCTGCTCGCGCAGCGCTCGGATTCGATCCTCGGTCCAAGCTCCTTGTGACGACATAGCGGAGAGCAGTCGATTTCAATGTAGAGACAGAATCGGTGGAATTAATGTCAGTGCCTAAGGTGGAGTGAGGTTGATAGGCCGGATGTCACTGGAACCCCAGAACCGTCTCCGCGTCCTTCTTGTTGACGACGAACACAAACTGACCGATCTGCTTCGCCTGGAGCTTGATGTTGAGGGGTATGACGTTGATGTCGCCTCTGACGGAGCGAGCGGCCTGATCCGCAGCCGAACGGAACCCGCTCCCGACCTGATCATCTTGGATTGGAACCTGCCGGACTTCAGCGGCATCGACATCTGTCAGCGGATCCGAGCCGGGGGAATCACCATCCCAATCCTGATGCTCACGGGGCACGACGAAGTCACCGATCGGGTCAAAGCTCTCGATGCCGGTGTTGATGATTACCTGGTCAAGCCCTTTTCCATCGACGAATTGATGGCGCGACTGCGTGCCATGCACCGCCGCGCAGAAACATTCTCAGGGCCTGTCAATGGATCCGACGTCAACGAGGTTCTCCAGGTGGCCGACCTCAGCATGAACACCCGGACTCGGGATGTGAGTCGGGGTGATCGAGCCATCCGACTATCCGTGAAGGAATACGACCTGCTGAATTTCCTGATGCGGGGTGCTGATCGGGTCCTTGAACGTCAGGAGATCATGCACGGGGTCTGGGGAGAGAATTTTTATGGGGACGACAACCTCCTGGACGTCTACATCCGCTATTTACGACAAAAAATTGAATTGGAAGATGCTCCAGCCCTGATCCACACCGTCCGCGGTGTCGGGTTCATTCTCAGGGAGAAGTCGAGCTGAGGTCTCTTGTTCGCTCAGAGCGGCTCTGGGCTAGGGCGACGTGCGTTCAAGGCTGCTCAACACCTGCCCGACGATCAGCGACACAGGATCGTTTTCGAGACTCATCACGGACGACAAATCCAGATCACCAGGATCAACAGCTTGCCAACCAGCCTGGGATGGAGTGCGCAACTCGAAATGCAGGTGTGGGCCTGTACTGAGACCTGTGCTGCCGACGCGTCCAATCACCTCTCCTTGACGCACCTGCTGACCCGGTCGCACATAGATCTCCGAGAGATGGCCATACAGCGTGCGGCGCAATGGATCGGCATGTTCCAATTCGATAGCGATGCCATACCCCCCCGCAAGGCCACTGGTTAAAACCCTCCCCGAGAGAGCAGCCACCACCGGAGTCCCCTCAGGCGCCGCGAAATCCCGACCGGCATGCATCAGCCAACTTCCCAAAATCGGATGCAGACGCCAGCCAAACCCACTGCTGTTGAAGGCATCACCGGCAACCGGGAAGAGCAGTCGGCTGTCGCCGTTTCCAGGGCTCGGCAAGGGGCGGGGCGTGACCGCAAAAACAGATTCAAGCTGAAATGTGCCGCCATCACGGGCAAGAAGCGCTGACACGGGAACACGCAGCGGTTGCTTGGAGGGGATCAAGCGAACACGGGCAGGTGATGGGGCACCTGGCGAACGCCTGGCCACACCGGAAGAGCAGTCCCGACGGGACAACGCCCCACTCCGACAGGCTTCTTCGAAACGGCTCCGCCCCATGGGAACCGACGGTGAACCGCCCTGAAGCATCTTGCGCTCCTTGGGCGTGATCACCCGTTGGCGTTCCAGAGCATCAAGAGACTGATCAAAATCCTGAGCGGCCGCAGCTGGAACAAGCAACCAGATCACCGCGAACCAGCTCAGCACCAGAGGAGACGCTTTCACAGCCAAATCCTATGGACGGCGGTGCAACTCAGGGCCAGCGTCGCCAGCTTTCGGTCCTTGAACCCTGACGCAACCGCAGAGCACCATCCTTTTCAAGGCCGTTGACATGCCAGATCTGACCATCCTGGGGATGGACGAGCTGATCTGACCAGAGCCGGGCCTGCACTCCATCGATGCACCAGGCCCCATCACCTCCGACGGCATGACAGTGATCCAAAGCAAGCAAGATCTCCGCTGTCCAACGTGTCGGATCCGCAGCCTGCTGCCTTTCAAGCCTCCGCAAGGCAATGCCCTCGGAAGGCACTGGATTCCGCACATTCAGGCCCAATCCGATGCGCAGCAAACGCAGCTGGGAACCTCGCTGCACCACCCCCGGGAGAAGGCCGGCCAATTTGCGACCCTCCACGAGCAGGTCATTGGGCCATTTGATCTGAACCGAAAGCCCCCGCTGCTCAAGCCGTTGCACCACCGACAGTGCCAGCGCCAAACCGAGGAGACCGGCATGGCCAGATGCATGACTCTTCCAGGGCAACGCTGCACTGATCCAGACACCACCGACAGGAGACAGCCATGGGCGCCCCAACTGCCCGATTCCCCTGCGCTGGTGGGTGGCGATGACGGCGCGGGGCCCCATCAGGGAAGGCTGATCCTGCAACCAGGCCCCCAGCAGCTCCTCCGTACTGCTGCAGACAGGAACACGACGAAGGGTCCAAGGGCGCGCCGATGCCCCAGCGAGATCGCGATAGATCGCCATCAACCGACCACCACCCCGTTGAGGACGTTGGCGCTCAGTCACCCATCGATCACTCATCCATCGCATCCGCAAGCCGCGAGGCAGCGTCCACCAGCTCATGGACCGGCCGCACCAGCGCCATGCGCAGCCACTGGCGTCCGCCGGCACCGAAACCTGACCCTGGGGTCAACGCAACACCGCTGCGCTGGAGCAGTTCCCTGGCGGCGTCTTCATCAGTCCAACCCCGACGACGGGCCCCATCAGGCAAGGGGAACCAGAGATACATCGCCATCTCGGGAGAGGGCACCGACCAGCCGCGTGCCGTCAGGGTCTCCACCACACGATCGCGTCGCTCGCGATAGGTCGGATGCAGTTGCCGCGGCCAGTCGGGGAAGCTTTGCAACGCCTGGATCGCCCCCTGCTGCAAGGCCAAGGTTTGATTGAAATCGATGACCGCCTTGGTGCGACGCAGTGCGGATATCAGCGGTGCCGCTCCCACCGCGAAACCCAGCCTGAATCCTCCAAGGCACCAGCCCTTCGACAGGGAGAAGAATTCAATGCCGGATGAGCGCCAGTTCGGAGCCTGCAACAGACAGGGAGGCTGTCCATCCAGAGCGAGATCGACATAGGGATTGTCGTGAGCGATCACCACGTCGTGCCGCATCCCGATGGCCATGATGCGGTTGAGGTCCTCCTGGTCTCCGACCCGAGCCGAAGGATTGTGGGGATACCCCAGAACAAACAGCTTGAGCTGATCCCAGATCTGGGAGGTGAGTTCTGAAAGATCCGGACGCCAGTCCTGTTCAGGAGTGAGCGGCAAGGCTTTGGTTTTGGCTGCCGCAAGATGCAGTCCACCGGTGTGGGATGGGTAACAGGGGTCCAGATGCAAGGCAGCGTCCCCTGAATCGAGCACCGCCAAGGGCAGATGTGCGGTTCCTTCCTGGGATCCCACGAGGAACTGAACCTCTTGATCGGGATCCACCGCAACATCGAAACGATGGCGACACCAGTCCGCGACGGCGGCATGGAGAGGCCTCAGACCGGTCTGAAGGCAATAGGAGCCACTGCTGGGATCCATGACCGCTGAGGCCATGGTTTCCAAGAGAGTTGTTGGCGGCCGAAGATCGGAGGATCCGATGGAGAGATCCACCAGATCTGGACGCGCCGATGCAGACGCATGGACCTGGTAGGCATGCTTATCAGCATCAACGCGGGCGAAAACGGCGTTGCCCAGCGACGCGAGCCGCTTAGAGGTTGGCATCCAGGAAGGACTGCAGCTGCGCTTTAGCAATGGCTCCTTCATGCCGCGCTATCACCTCACCGTCGCGGAAGAGAATCAGCGTGGGGATGCCTTGCACCTGATAAGCGTCTCTTGTTTTCGGATTGCCATCAACCTCGACCTTGCCAACGCTCACCCGATCGGCATAGTCATTGGCAACCCAATCCATGAGGGGGGCGATCAGGCGACAGGGTCCACACCAGGCAGCCCAGAAATCGACAAGGACAGTGCCGGAAGCCTTGAGCACGTCATGCTCAAAACCGGCATCTGTGAAATCAGCAACTGCTCCAGCCAAGGCACTCATATGACTGAACCGATCCTATGGAAAGCCGGATGACTTTCCGTGGATGATCAGAGCTTGTCGATGGATCGCTTCAAATCCTCGAGCTCAGCATCAACTTCCTCCACCTGCACGGGCTTAACAGCCTCGGCTGCATCCGCCGCAGGCAGGGCGACCGCTTCAGGGCCTCCCTTCAGCTGAGCCCGCAGAGCTTCAAGATCGTCGTCAACGCCACCACCGCTTTCCAGAGCTGCGAACTGGCTCTCAAGATCAGATCCGGCCAACTCAGCCGCGGCCTGACCGGTGGCCTCCAGGGCTTCCACCTTCTCCTCCATCCGCTCGAAAGCAGCCATGGCTGAATCGGTGCCGATGTTGCCAACGGCGCTCTGCAACTGCTGCTGGGCCTTGGCGGCCTGCGCCCGAGCCTTGAGCATGTCTTTTTTGGTCTTGGCCTCGGCGATTTTTCCTTCGAGGGCAACAAGACTCTTCTTGAGCGATTCCACTTGCCCGTCCTGGGCCTTCACCTGTGCGGTCAGTGACGTCGCCGTCTCCTGAAAGGTCTTCCGGCGGGTTAGGGCTTCTCGAGCGAGAGATTCCTCTCCCTTTTTCAAAGCCAGCTCTGCTCTTTCGTACCAGGTCTTCGATTGAGCAGCGGCCTGCTCAGCTTGATTGGTCAGACGTTTCTGACTCGCGATCGCAAGGGCGACAGCCTGACGCAACTTGACGAGGTCCGCCTGCATGTCCGCGACGGACTGATCGAGGATCTTGGACGGGTCCTCCATGCTGCTGACAGCAGCGTTGGCATTGGCGCGAACCAGCCGGCTCAGCCGATCAAAGAAACCCATGGCTTGCCCTCAGTCGCGCTGAGGTTAGCGAGGTTTCTGCCACAGTCCTGCCTAGGATCAACTAATGGCGATTGCTCCTGATTCCCAACGGCGTCGTTTACCGGGCCTGGAGCTGCTCCAAACGGCTGCGCCACCACCCGCAGAACCCTTGAAGAAGTGTTTGGGAGCGCTGCAGCAGGGATGGAGAAAAGACGATCATCTGGCCGCGTTGTGGCAGGACTGGCCCAGGGTTGCCGGAGCACAACTGGCTCCGCACTGTCGCCCCTTGTCCCTGCAACGGGGGGTGCTGACCGTTGGAGCCAGCCATCCCCAGTGGCGCCAGGCACTCCTCTACAACCGACCACAGCTCATCAGCGCCCTGCATCAGGCCGGCCATGCGGTGCGTGATCTGCGCATCCAGCAACACCATTCCCTTCAAGCCCCTGTTTTGGAGAGTGAAGCCAGCATTTGGGCCCAACATCCAAGCCGCACGGATGTCCATGGCATGGGGACCTGCCCTGATTGCGGCAGACCGGCACCCAACGGCGAAATGAAGCTCTGGGGGCACTGCGGTTTTTGCCACAGGCAAACACTCACGCCCCAAATCTGAAACCTGATGAGCTTGTTTCTACCCGAGCACAGTGCCATTTTTCTGCACATCCCAAAGTGCGCAGGTCAATCAATTGAAAAAGCACTGGGATACCGTCACCATCACCGATATCACAAACTCAATGACCTGCCCAACGACATAGAAAATTATTTTCGGTTCACCTTTGTTCGACACCCTGCCAGGCGCTTCATATCCGCCTGCAAATACAACCTGAGAGTTGCCATAGCCACTCGCAATCAACTGGAGCGAGCAGAATTTAAAACCTTAAGCCCTACAAAAAAGTATCGCCTACATCTCGCAAATAGCGAACCAAACTATACATCAATTGTAGACAACCTCGTCGAAGGAAAGCTCAAAAAAATGCTGACCTTCATGCATCAGCACCATTGGCTTCAAAGAGGAAAGCCACAATTCATCGGCAGGGTAGAAAATATAAACACTGACTTTGCCATTCTCTCGAACATCCTGAATGTCAAAGCAAAACTACAACGCACAAATGAATCCAACTCGAGCGTTGATCTAGGCCATTTATCGAAAAAAGACTTTCGAAGAGTGGTGGAGTATTACAAAGATGATTTCCAAGCCACCGGATACTCCAGAAAACACTCTGATTTCTAATCAGAAACGCTCCGGACGCGGCTCACGCCAGTCGGCCTCGACACCATCGTCCTGCAGGGTTCGGGCCCGTTGCTCCAGGCGTCTGCGGTCCAAGCGCCACACGTCGTAAATCCCGATTTGACCCAGCCGTTCAGGCTGCAGGTTGCTCCAGTGATCGCGTTGTGCCGTGCCGCGATCGATCAGCACCAACACGGTGTCGGATGCGGACGGGGTGCCCAGGGGGTGTCCGCGCCAACCCCGTCGCTGTTCATCCGCCAAGCGATCCGCAATGTTGACCAGAGCGCCATCGGATTGCCCCTCATACAAGATCACTTGGCCTGTATAGAAATGAAGCGAGGGCTTCATGGCTCCGACCATGGCCATCGGTTCTCCGCTGCGCTGTTTCGACACCATCAAGGCAGCAGCCTCGCGGACCGGACGCTGCCGCAGACGATCGGCCAGTTCGGCAGTGGGGACAAGAGCCGTGAGGTGAAATCCCAGTAGACAAGCCTCCATCGCCAACAAAGCCTGACCAGCGGAGCGTCTCTGCAGGAGCAGGAACGCACCAAGCACCCCAGCGGCGCTGAACCAGAACGCTGCCCGTCCCAACAGACCACTGGCCAACAGATCAACCGACAGCGTCGGCATCTCCGGATCGTCGATCAACGGGACCCAAAGCGATCCCAGCCAAAAACCAGCGGCAAGAACAGCAATCAGAGCCAAGCTGGTTCCCCAAGCAAGTCGTTGCCAGCGCGATGATCCCAAGGTGACCTGGGCCACCAACAGGGCAGCCGCAGGGGTCGCAGGCAGCCAGTAACTCGGGAGTTTGGTGGCTGCTGTAGTGAACAGCAGCAGAACCGCCAACAGCCAGCAGGCTGCGAATTGATGCAGCGAATGCTCCGGGGCGGTCCGCGATCGAGGCACTTGCGCCAGCCCCAACAGCAGGTATGGCGTGAAAGGCAGCGCAGCCACGAGCATCACCGGGCCAAAAAACCACCAGGGCTGGAGGTGATCATTCACCACGGACGTGAACCGTTGAAGGTTGTGGTAGCCGAAGAAGCTGTCCCAGAAGGGCTGTCCCTCCACCAGCAACTCCACGGCATACCAGGGAAGGCTGATCAGGGCGGTGAGCAGCAACCCGGGCACTGGGCGCAGCCTCTGCCAGGGTTGGGCGAGATCCCTGCGCAACGCTCCGAACAACAACAGAACGATCCCTGAAAGCACAACAGCGACCGGTCCCTTGGCCAGGACGGCAAAGCCCAGAATCGCCCAGGCCGGCCACCAAGGCACCTCTTGGGGCGCCGCAAAGCGCCGCCACTGCAGCAACAGGCTGAGACCCAGCAGGCCACAGAGAAGGGCATCGCTCACCGCGGTGCGGCTCCAGACGATCACCAGAGGCGAAAAGGCAAAACCCAGTGATGCAATCAGTGCCGTGCAGCGGGGACGCGCATCACCGGGGAAAGGCCAACGCAACACCGTGTCGGCGAGGGCGAGCATCAGCCCGACCGTGGCCAGGGCGGAAGGAAGACGCGCCGCCCAACTGCCCAGAGGATCCCAAAACTCGCGCCCAGGCAAGGCATAACCAAAGCCCATCAGCCAGTACACCAGGGGCGGCTTGTCGTAACGGGGCAAG